>CANLAQ010000008.1 GCA_947488235.1 Flavobacteriales bacterium
TTTTATACCGTAACCAGTCCTGGAATTTTCAGCGCTACAGTTACGAGCACATGCGGATTGGGGAGTGATCAGATAGTTGTTTTGCCTTGTGCGAATGAAGATCCAGCGGATAGTAACATAGTAGAATTTACCTTCCCCAATGTAATCACTCCAAATTCAGACGGAATTAATGATCTTTTCGAGGTGGCTAATCTGCCGGAGAATACGGAGGTACTTATTCTCAACCGCTGGGGAAATGTGGTTTTTATTTCAACGGATTACCAAAACAATTGGGATGGTAAAGATACTTCAGGAAATAATCTGGCTGATGGGGTTTACACCTTTATATTCAAAACGGAAGCAGGTACAAGTGGTCATGGGTTTGTACATTTAATTCGATGAATAATAGAATATGATGTTTCTTGTATTTTTTGTCTTTCTCATTAGCTTATTTTAAAATTGGTGAGGGTTGTGATCGACCTTGGAGATTTTGCGTATGTTGAAATCACAAGTGCTGACCATTATGATTTGTATGGTGAATTGGTTGAGGAGGTTTAATTATCATCGCTCTCGTTTTGTTTTAAAATAGAATGAGAAAGAGACCACGAAGTAGCATCGAAGGTAATGAGTATGAAGTAAAAATAGCGTAAGAAATCATCGCTCTCGCTTTACACAATAATCAAAGGAGATAGAGTTAGAGGTTAGAGATCGAAGTAAAGAGGGATTGAGTAATCATCGCTCTCGCTATCAAAAACATCAGAAAGAGAAGGAGAGTGAGTATGAAGTAAAAAGAGAGTAAGAAATCATCGCTCTCGCTTTGTTTCTCACTCTCTTTTTGTGATCCCTCTGGGAGTATTGCATGAACCCTTGTCTTTGGCTCAATCCAAGCATAAAGTCCACCTTGTTTCACAAGGCTCGTACTTTTTTATTTTCTTAGCTTATAGAAACAAGTTCCTAACGCTGTAAAATAAAAAAGTCCGATTCTTTCGAAGTGGACTTTTTTTGTGATCCCTCTGGGATTCGAACCCAGGGCCCATACATTAAAAGTGTATTGCTCTACCAGCTGAGCTAAGGAATCATTAAATTTAAGGGTGCAAATATACATCATTAATTTAGTTTATCAAATCATTAAATTGGTAAATTTGTTTTTTTTCTTAAAATAATCTTTAAAAGGTTGATTTTCAAATATAATTCTACCATGGTTCACAGAAAAGTTTTTCTTATTGGTTATATGGCTTCTGGAAAGAGTACCCTAGGAATAAAGATTGCAGAGCATCTAAACCTTACTTTTTTAGATACGGATACCTTCATCGAAAAAAAAACTGCTCTAAAAATCCATGAAATAGTTAATGAAAAATCTTGGGATTATTTTAGAGCATTAGAAGCTGATGTTTTAGAAACTGCTTGTGATCCCTTTCAAATCATCTCAACTGGTGGTGGCATGCCTTGTAGTGATTCAGCTATTTCCAAAATGAAATCTATGGGTTTGGTGGTTTATTTGCGTTGTTCTGAAGCGACTTTGTTCGACAGGTTGTCGCAAACTACCCAAATTCGACCTTCTTTAATTGGATTATCTGAAACAGCATTAAAATCTCATATTTCGAAGCAATTAGAAGAGCGCTCCCATTACTATAACCAAGCGGATTGTATTCTTGACGCAGATCAAGATTCTGATTCACTTATGAAGCTAGTACTGAATGAATGGTCTCAGTAAAATTCTTTTCTGTACCCTACATTGAAGATCATGATGAAGGGAGAGTAAAGATTGGTGTTGGCTGCCGTATTGTTATTGGGTAATGCCAATAAGGAATAATTGGCAGTGATGTCTGCGAAAACACTTCCTTGTCCAGGGAATGTATATTTCATCCCACCTTCTACGCCAATTGCTAAACATACAATTCTACCAGAACTTGGTTCGTTAGCAGGCAAAGTATAGTTATATTTTTCCCATTCATAAGTTCCTGTATAATCTGTTTTTTCATATTTTCTTTTAACTGAATTCAAAATCAACATGAAGTCGCTGCCTCCATATAAAGCAAATCCATTATCATAATCATTTCCGATGTATCGACGAGTACCAAACTCAATAGTCCCATAATTGAAGGTAGTTTGATAATTGATAGTTAAACTACTTGGAAGGTTCAAACTTGTTGTTTGAGATACATAGGTAGAACTAAAAGATGGACTGCCATCTGTAAGCGTTTCTGATTTTGGAAGGGAAAGTGTTCCTCGCAAATAAAATGTCATATCGCTAAAATTCGGAAGTTCAACACCTAAACTTAATCCTGGATAAGTCTTTCCAGATCCAAATCCTCTAACGGCAGCTAATCCACCACTAACACCTATCTGTGCTTTAGATTGGAAAGAAATACAGCTGATAATTGCGCAAATAAAAAATATTCTTCTTGACATGAGTGATTTTTTTAATGATATTACCAATTCTTGTTGCTTTAACAAAGTTAAGGCTCTTTTATTATTTTCTTATTAAAAACAGATCTTTTTTTATTTTCCTTCTTCGAGTTCTTTATTTCTATTGCTTCCTTTTTTATTGAATACTTAAGGACTTGATTTAGATGCTTTTCATCACTTTAATTCTCCTTAAAAATTTAGCGATATTTTTTTAAATTTTCTCTTGTATACAATTGAAATTAGTTTACTTTTGTTAAGAGTAATATGACTAAAAAACAATATTTATTTTCTTTTGTTCTAGCGACGCTATCGTTTATTGCCGCGCGTTCCCTAGAAAAAATTGGGGTTCAACGCTTCTATGTGGATAAAGCTTCACAATTTGTTAAAGAAGATGGTTACTTTGACTTAGAACATCCGAATAGTATCGTTCCTTTGCCTATGGGTAATCTGCCCCTAAGTGATTTGACACTGTTGGACAGTACGCAAATGTTTTGTATTCAGTCCTCAACAGGTGGAGTTGTCATTTATGATTTAGATTCCAATAAAATTAGCGCCAGCCTTTCTCTTGGAATTAAAGAGGTGATTAGAGATATCGTTGTTGTTGATTCTAGTTTGTTATTGTTTGATGAGAATATGTCTGTTTATCGTTCTTATGCGCCCTACGACTCTTTGCACACTACTCAATTAACCAAGGGAAATACAAGTTGGAAATCAGCAAGTATCTGTCATCATGCCATGACACATCGTTTGTTTATCGTAGAAGCCGTAGATAATTTGGAACAAACAGAACGATTTGTTTATACTTATAATTTGAACAATACAAAATTTCAAGAGGAGCCACTTTTTCAATTTGATGTGAGTGCCCTAGAAACTTTTGCTCAGACGAATAATATTAAGATCAGCACTTATAAAGTGAATTCAATGCAGGATACCGTTCTTGGATTTAATTTTATTCCAACTGCAATTGCGGTGCATCCCAAAACAAATGATATCTATATCCTTTCTTCTATTGATCGTACTTTAGCCGTTTTCAATCAGTTTGGTGAGTTGGTTAATTTGGCAGTATTAGAGCCGCGTCAATTTCCTGTTCCTTCCGGAATGGTCTTTAATGCGCAAGGAGATTTGTATATCTCAAACAATGACCTCATGAATAATTCAATGGTTAAAGTTATGTGGAACAAGTTATTTCAAAAGAAATCTGGACACGGACTTATTTTTGGCCGTTAAGCAATAGCGTTCTTGCCATTGGTCCTTCATTAAAAAGCAAATCTAAACTACTTAAGTTGTCTGTAAAGGCTTGATCATATCCAAAAACTTGTTGGTACTTGATGGACAAAGATTCGCGCTGAAGAAAATCATATGATCTGAAATCATGAAGCTCATCTTCGACATAAGATTTACTGTAATGTATCTGTATAGGCAAGGCTAATAATTCAACAATCTTGGCTAAAATCGCTTGATTCTTTGAATAGAGAAAAGTATCTTCTTGTTCAATTAAGGTTTTAATCTCCAAAGCGTAATCATCAAAATAGGGGGAAGAGGCATAAGCTGAAGTTATTGCCCTCCAATGGATGGATTGCCATCGCTGACTGTAATCAATTTCTATTTCATGAGTACCTAACTTTTTTGTTTTGTCATGAACTATTGGAACACTCAATTTAAGTACGCCATTGGATGTTAAAATCTCACATCGATTCCGAATGGTTTGTTTGATGTAATGTTCTCCTAAGTCAATTTGAATCTCCCCAAAATGAATTAATTTCTGAATGTAGCAAATAGACGGAAAATAAGCCGTCGGAAAAACAGGCATTAATGAATCATTTTAAAGATTCTGTCATATCTAATTCCTTTGTAGGCACTTTTAGAAAACCAAACAATTGATGCTCTTCCTACGACATGATCTTCTGGAACAAAGCCCCAAATCCTCGAGTCTGCTGAATTATAACGATTATCACCCATCAACCAATAATAGTTCATTTTGAAGGTGTAAGTAGTCGCTAATTTTCCATCAATAAAAATACCAGTCTTTTTTTCTTCCAAACGATGTCCTTCATACGCAGTAATGATACGACGGTACCAAGCGATATTATCTTTTGAAATTTTGATTTTTTGACCAGCACTTGGGATTTGAAAGCGTTGAAAATCTGTGGTTGTATTGGTAATCTTAAAATCTTTCGGGAAAGTTCTCAAGTTTTCAATCATTTGTTGAGGCGTAAGTCCTGCTTTCTTTTTATTCAGAATCGCAACAGCATCCATACCTTCTTCGCTTGGAATATAAATTTCAAACTTTGCTGAAGGAAAATCTCGTTTTATTTTTGCCTTTTCTTGTTTGGTCAAGGTGAGTAAGTAATACTCTAAATTATAATCTATAAAATCATTTCTTGTTTGGTCAGGAGCATTCTCAAGTCCATAACGATCATCCATTTCTTGAGCTGATGGAAAAGTAACGGTTTGTTTGTTGACTTTATATTGCAAACATTGGAAAGGTGCTACCCAAGCTGGTTTGCCGTTTACATATAAAACAGAACGCTTCACTTCCAAATAATCACCAGGAATTCCAACACATCGTTTGATGTAGTTTTCTCTTTTATCTACAGGTCTATAAATTAAACCTTTATGCAATTCCATACTTCCATCTCCCGGGAATTCACCACGCGCTAATTTTTCACGCGCCAGTTGCTTCCATCGGTTATGGGTATTGATGAAAAATCCAAGTAAGTCTTGATTGGCACGCATCATTGCAATACTATCAGATAAACCTTTAGTTTTATAATTATTTAATAAATCTTGATTTTTCTCAGCCATTTCACTTGAATTTTGAAATTGGTAAAAAGCCTCTTCATTCAAAATTCCATGATAATCATGACCCATTAATCCGTCCGGAACTCTTGGATCATAGACCGCAGTATCTCCAGATGGGTAATTGAATACCACCACATCATTATTTTTTATTTTAATAAATCCGGGCAATCTGGTGTATGATCCTTTCTCAAGGGTTGTATAAGATGGAATATTGACCCACGGAACATTATTATGAACAAGTGGGTAGGAGAGCGGGGTAACCGGAACTTTAGGTCCATAAGCTAATTTATTCACGAATAAAAAATCACCGACTAGAAGTGTTTTTTCCATCGAACCTGTTGGGATTTGAAAAGGTTCAAATACATAAGTTCGGATAATACTTGCTGCTACCAGAGCAAAGATGATAGAATCTCCCCATTCTTTGGTTCTTGATTTGGCACCTGGTTTATCTCTAGATACTGCTCCAATCGCTAGGGCAACTGCATGACCTAGAACGGGTAAACTCAAAAATAAGGCAATATGATCGCTCCATTTTCTTGTTTCAATTTCTTTTGAATTGGACCAATTGGTTTCTTTTCCAAAAACTGCATCTTCTTTACTGATCTTATAACTTAAGAGGTAAGGGAAAAATATGGCTTGTAGTGTTTGTCCAAAGCTAAAGTAACCAAAGCGTCTCAGGTAACTAACATTGGCTACCGCCAACATTACCAAATGCACCCCAGGGAATATCATGAGCAGGGACCAAAAGGGTTTAGAACAAGTGATTTTAAAAACCACAAAATAATTATATCCTGGTATTAATGCTTCCCATGATTTTCTTCCTGCCTTAGGAAACGAAATCCACCATAAGGATAAATATGGGTGTACTAGTATTAATAGATAAAAATATAAAAAGCTCATAAGTTAATTTTTAAAACATCATGCATAGTAAATAATCCTTTTTTATTGCCAAGCCATTCAGCAGCAATCACAGCGCCAAGTGCAAATCCATCTCGATTGTGTGCGACATGTTCAAATGATATGGTATCGATATCGCTTGTGTATTTGACAATATGTGTACCTGGAACACTGTCTTCACGCTTGGCAGTAATGGCTAAATCTTTTTGATCAATTGAGTTAGCGCCATTGTCCAATTCCCATTGGGTATAATTCTTATTTTCCTCAAGGATACCTTCCGCAATAGTAACGGCAGTTCCGCTTGGAGCATCAATTTTTTGTGTGTGATGCGTTTCCTCAATGGATGCTTTGTACTCTTTGTAGGGAGCCATTAAACGCGCCAATTCCTTATTCATCGCAAAAAATAAATTTACGCCGATGCTAAAATTACTAGCATATAAAACAGATCCTTTTTGTTGTGATACAGCAGTTTCTACTTCGCTTAATCTTTCTTTCCATGCAGTTGTTCCAACTACAATAGGAATTCCAATAGAGATACAGTGAAGCATGTGATCCACTGCGAGTTCTGGTCGCGTAAATTCAATAGCAATATCGCATTGACTTAGGTCTGTATTTTTTAATAAAGTACGACTGTCAATTTTCACCACAACTTCATGGCCACGCTGAACGGCATAACTTTCAATTGCTTTACCCATTTTCCCATACCCAATCAACGCTATTTTCATATCACAAATGTATGCAATCGTAATTTAACGGAAGTTTATTTTAATGCTAAATCCAGGTGTTTTAAGATTCATTAACATCGGATCCACTGTCAAACTCAAGTTGTCACTTACATCAAAAGAAACAAAATGAGCCTCAACACCTGCGTCCAAGATTTGAATTAAATACACTGCACCAAAGGCTAAAATGGATAAATCGCGAAAACTCAATGCTTGTTGATACAAGCTCAGCACTGCTGGATCATCATAAGCCGCCCATTCTGCAGTTTGCTGTCCAGTACCTCGAAGGATATATTCTTGTTTGAGATTGTTTTTTAATTTTTGATTGGAGATCAACAGATAGCCCGTAGCGCCCAATCCTGCATAAATTAAAGGAACTTTCCAATACGCTTTTTTAGGACCATTTTTCATGGCTAAACTGTTGTAGACTTGTCCAGCTCCGGGTAAACAAGCAGAAAAAATTATCGCTTTTTTAAAAGAATGTACCGTATCTAACTCATTTTTAACCTTTAAACTGTCAAGATTTTTGGCCTCCTGTGCATAGAGGGCGGTCGAGAAAAACAAGCAAAAATAAAGGACTATTTTCATTCACCGTTCAGTAGTGCAATAATGCGATTGAAGTCTGCGTCTGATTTAAAAGGGATAACCAATTTACCCTTACCATCATTTCTTTTTTGTATTTCAATCACAGCACTTAATTTCGTTTCTAATTCACCTTTAAATACCATTTGAATAGCATTAAGCGGTGTAGTTGTTCTTGTACTCGTTGTTGGTGTTGAACTGAGCCCAGATTTTCCAGCTTTTAATTTTTCTTCAATAGCTCTTACGGACCATTGACCTTGAATTATTTCTTGAAACAAAGCCAATTGTGCAGCGGTATCACCAGCATTAACTAAAGCTCTAGCATGTCCCATAGAGATCTGATTGTCGCGAACACCTGCTTGTATTTCGGCAGGAAGTTTTAGTAAGCGCAAATGATTGGTAACATCTGATCTAGATTTAGATATTTTCTGTCCCAATTGTTCTTGCGTTAGATTACATTCTTCAATTAATCGCTGGTAAGATAATCCTACTTCAATAGCATTTAAATCTTCTCGTTGAATATTTTCCACCAGTGCCATTTCCAACATGGCTTGATCATTTGCAACTCGGATGTAGGCAGGAACTTCAGTCAAACCAGCCAATTGTGCTGCGCGAAATCTTCTTTCACCAGAGATTAATTGGTAGTTGTCTCTTCCTAATTTACGAACAGTAAGCGGTTGAATGATTCCATGCGTAGCAATAGAAATAGCAAGTTCCTCAAGTGCATCATGATCAAAATTCGACCTTGGATTAAATGGATTTGCTTCGATTGAACTGATCGGAAGTAGGGCAATGGTACCTAAGTTGGCCCCTGAAAATGAAGTGATATCAGTATCTGCATTCGTCAGTAAAGCACCTAATCCTCTTCCTAATGCAGGTTGTTTTTTTGTGTTAGAGTTCATTGTCAATTTCTATTATTTTATCTTCATTTCCAATTTTCGTAAGATTGTTTTTCTGAAGAAATTCTCTTGCGAAATTGAGGTAATTAACGGCTCCTCTAGAACTTGCATCATGCATAATTACTGTTGCTCCATGACTAGAAGATTCCGTAAGGGTCGTGTTTCTATGAATAATGGTGTCAAATACAAGTTCTTGAAAATGAGTTTTCACCTCATCTACTACTTGATTGGCAAGGCGTAAACGCGTGTCGTACATCGTTAAAAGCATCCCTTCAATTTCTAGGTCAGGATGCAATCTTCCTTGAACGATTTTTATTGTATTTAATAATTTACTTAATCCTTCCAAGGCAAAATATTCACATTGAACAGGAATCATGATTGAATCTGCAGCGGTTAAGGCATTAATGGTAATTAATCCAAGGGAAGGAGAGCAGTCAATTAAAATAAAGTCATATTCATCTTTGATTTTAGCAATGGCTTTACGCAACAAATATTCTCTTTCTGGAAGATTAATCATTTCTAATTCCGCGCCAACAAGATCAATATGAGAAGGCAGAAGATCTAGATTAGGGCTCTCCGTTTTTAAAATAATCTCTTTAGGATCAACCCCGTTGACCAAACAATCATAAATGTTTTTATTTGATCTAGGGTCAAATCCAGTTCCTGAAGTTGAATTTGCTTGAGGATCCGCATCAATAATTAGTGTTTTATACTCTAATACGCCAAGGCATCCACCGAGGTTGATAGCTGTAGTAGTCTTGCCTACACCACCTTTTTGATTTGCAATTGCGATAACCTTTCCCATGAGTATTATTTAAAGTATAAAGTTAAGATTTGTTACGCACTAATATTAACATGATGCAAGGAATTTATTAACTGATTTTCACTAATTTTGTTTATAATCGTTTTCCAAGATGGAATCATTACTATTTCAAAATCTAGAAAACAATTAAAGAAATTAATTTTCTAAGCAATATGAGTGAAAAGCTCCTTCTTCGAATTGGCCGCGCACCAGAGAACGACCTTGTAATCAATCAAGATGACATTGGGAATTTGCATTTAGAACTTTTTAGAGATGCAACAGGAAATGTTTTTATCACCGACATGGAATCTCCTTTTGGTACCTATGTCAACAATAAGCGTTTAAAGGGTTATACTTTACTTGGAATGGGCGATGAGGTACGACTTGGAGAATCGTATATTTTGAAATGGGAAAAATACACAATTGAACCCGTTTCAACTCCTCGGGTCAGTGCCCAAGAACGACCGAGTCAAAAGCAAACGGTACGGCCGACTCAGAGAACTGAGGCAAAGAAAAAAACTATTATTCCAAAAAGCGACGCCACCACCAACAAGCAATTAATTATTATTTATGGTGTTTTGTTGTTTTTGATCATTTTGATGTATTTGTTCAATTAAAAGTTGGCATTTATACTTTAGGATTCCTGTAGCCTATGCATTGAAAATGAGCTCATTTTGTTGCCACTTACTCAAATCTAAAGCAGTAAAAATGTCAATAAAATGAAATTCAGTAAAATTTTTCTAAAAATCATTCCTAGTTTCAAGAAATATTTTGTAATATTGCACCCCCATTAGGAATAAAGGGTTAAAATTATTGTCATGAACTTTATCAGTGAAATTCAAAAAGAAATCGTAGCAGCAAATGACTTACCGAAGTTTGGTGCAGGAGACACGATTATAGTATCCTATAAAATTAAGGAAGGAAACAAGGAGCGTATTCAGCAATTCCAAGGCGTTGTATTGCAACGAAGAGGTACTGGTTTAACAGAAACATTTACAGTTCGTAAAATGTCTGGTAACATCGGAGTAGAGCGTATCTTCCCAATTTCATCTCCATTTTTGGATGCTGTTACAGTAGTTAAGCATGGTGCAGTAAGAAGAGCTAGAATATTCTACTTCAGAGAACGCACTGGAAAATCTGCTCGTATCCGTGAGAAGAAAAACTTTAATCGTGCTTAAGAGCTAGAAATTATATAAGGGACTTTAAGTCCCTTTTTTTTTGTCTAATATTTTCTTTAGTGGAAAAAAATAGTTTGAATTAATTCTGAATCATGAATTCAGTTCTTCTATTTTTAGTTCTGTTTTCCTCGCTATTGTTGGGATATTTTGGTTTACTCTCGCCGTAACCTACAGCTTTCATTCTTTCTTCTGAAACTCCTTTTGAGATTAAGAGACTTCTCACCGCATCCGCTCTCTGTTGCGACAATATTTTGTTTTCATTATCAATTCCAAGATCGTCGGTATGTCCTTGAATGGTAATGTTCAGGCTTTCATTTTCTTTTAAATACGAAGCAAATCCAGAAAGGATTAATTGAGCCTTTGAGGTAAGCACATAGGAATCACTTGCAAATAAAATATCATTGATGTTATAGGCTTTTTCTGGACTAATAGTTTCTAATTTAAAATTAGTTGGCGTTGGTTTGGACTCCGGATTTTTTAGCACCTCTGTTTCTATTAGCTTCGCGGTAAAGGCAAATCCTTCTTTTTTCACCGTTAGTGCAAGGACATCAGCTTGGTCCACTTTGACAACGGCTGCATATTTACCATCATCTCCATTGACTTTGAAGGTTGTTTTTTCATCACTACCTTCATAAGTAACCTCAATCTCAGCATCAGTTATCACCACATTATTTTCATCCTTAAGTTCACCTTTGATAATTACCACTTCTTGTGGTCGTGCTTCTTTGTACAAATCAAAAGAATAAATATTCCAATCTCCTTCTTTCATACTAGAATAATAGGCTGATTTACCATCTGTAGAAACAAATAGACCCAATTCATCTTCACTCGAGTTAATGGGATAACCAATGTTTTTCGGGCTTGTCCAGGTATCTTTTTCTTTTCTAATGTAGAAAATATCAAGACCTCCAACTCCCTTTCTAATGTCATTGCTTTCAGAAACAAAATATAAGGTTTCACCATCTTGATGAAAAAATGGACTTTTATCCTTCCCAGCGGTATTCACTATGTCAAATGGTTTTCCGGCAGACCAGGAACCATCGGGCATTCTTTCTGAGAAATAAATATCATTATCTCTTGAGCCTTTTCGAAGTGTGGTGTAGAAAAGTAATTTTCCATCTGCAGAAAGCGAAGGTTGTGCTTCCCAACCATCTTTGGTATTAATCCCTTCGCCCATATTTACCAAAGGCGCCCATTTAAAATCATTACCACCTTTTCCGCTTCGTTTAAAAGTAGTGGTGTATAAATCACAATTCAAGTAATTTTGATTATAAACTTTTTCCATTTTACAAGCGCAGATAATCATCTCTTTATTATCTACCGATAAGCTCGCCGTTCCATAATTATAAAAACTCCCATCATTGAAAGGATTGGGTAAGGGTTGTCCGGAAGAAAATTGATTATTAGAAGCATTTTTTGTTGCTACTGTAAATTCTTCTCTTACATTGGTTGCAATATCACCTAGATTGGTGCGATCTACCTTTCTAGTAAAAAACATCAAATCATTGTCTGGCGAAATCATTGGAAAATACTCGTCTAATGCAGAACTTACATTTACTACTATACTCGGGCTGAATGGCACAGGATTATCAAGTAATTTTTTCTCTTCTTCGTAATCCTTTAAAAATTTAATTACTTGCGTCTTTTTCGTTTCATAGTCGTTGGGTAATCTCGTAAAGTCATCTTGCGGAAAATCAAGAAATACTTGTAGACTTTTGGCTGCTTTTTCTTTATCTCCATTGGATAGCAAAATGGAACCTATATAATACGGACAATCTGCATGAATAGTCGGACATTTTTTAAGCGCAAGTTGAAAAAGCACAAATGATTTTTTAAGATTTTGTTCTCCTACACCAATCGTCGTTTCTTTGTCAAAACAACGCATAGCGTAAGTGTAGCATCTTTTTGCATATAGATATGGAGCTTCAGCGTTTTCAGGATATTTTTGTAGAATTGCAGTATAGAGAACGGAAGATTTTTCAAAATCGGGTTCCATTTTTGCTTCTTCGATAGATTTTTTTTGCTTTTTGTCGGTCGTAATACAAGGGTCATTTTGACCAAACGAGAGATTAAATAACAATAAAAAGTATACTATTGAGAGTAACTTTATTACCATAATACTATGTTTTTTATTCTGCAGTAAATTATAGTACTAAAAGCAACAAAAGGTTACATATTTATCGTAAAGATTTCAAGGTTTCACAGACCATTGAAATTTGATCTTCGCTAACATCAAGATGGGTCACCATTCTAATCATGCCGATTCCAAATGCCATAGTCTTAATACCATTATTCGAAAGACTTTCGATATAAAAGTCTCTTTTATCCGCGTCCATAAGTTGCATTACCACGATGTTGGTTTGAACAGGCAACACACTTTCAACCCAGGGACAATTATTCAAGCATGCTTCTAATTGTTTTGCATGGAAATGATCCACATCAAGACGGGTAACATTTTCTTTTAGCGCGTACAATCCTCCTGCTGCGATGATTCCAGCTTGTCTCATTCCGCCGCCAAAAACTTTTCTGACTCTTCTAGATTTGGTTATAAAATCTTTAGTGCCCAACAATACTGATCCAATGGGTGCTCCTAAACCTTTAGATAAACATAAGGAGATGCTATCGAATTCATTGGCATATTCTATTGGATTGATTTTATTTACAACAAGTGCATTCATTAATCTTGCACCATCTAAATGAAGTGGCAAGCCTTCTGATTGACATAATTTTTTAATGGTTTTTATTTCATTGAAATCATAAATAGCACCACCACCTCGATTGGCTGTATCTTCCAAGGAAACCAATGCTGTCAATGGAAAATGAACATCGTGTTTAGGGTTAAGATATTTTGATATTTCACTTGCTTTAATTCGACCTCGATCTCCATGGAGTAGTCGAACAGATGCTCCTGAGTTCTTAGCAATTCCGCCACCTTCGTATTTATAGATATGACTTTCTTCATGGCAAATCACCTCTCCACCCGGCCGCACATGGACATTAATCGCTATCTGATTGGTTTGTGTACCAGAGGAACAAAACAATGCAGCTTCTTTTCCAAAATAACCGGCCGCATATGATTCTAATGCATTAACAGTAGGGTCTTCACCAAAAACATCATCTCCGACTTTTGCTTGGAACATAGCGTCCAACATTTCTTTACTTGGTTGGGTTACGGTATCACTTCTTAAGTCAATCATCTTGTGTATTTTTGTGTAAAGTTAATGACAATGAACGAATACCTTCCTCTTCTAATTATCCTTTTTGTTTCCTTCATTGCTTCTACCCTTACTTTTTTTTCAGGTTTTGGTTTAGGAACCCTTTTGCTACCCGCATTTGCTTTATTTGTTCCCTTAGAAATTGCGATTGCAATGACAGCATTGGTCCACTTCGCTAATAATATTTTAAAAGTTTTCTTGGTATATGCAACAATTGATCGGAAATTACTCTTAAGATTTGGAGGTGCAGCATTAATTGGTTCCGCTCTTGGCGCATTATTATTGAGACTTATTGATGGTTTTGGAGTATGTTATCACTTGACTTTCTTCGATAGAACACATGAAGTAAGTTACATTGGACTGATAGTTGGTATTTTGATGCTCTTGTTTGCAGTAGTTGAATATATTCCCAAATTATCACTGAAGTCCATTAGTTTAACGCTTGGTGGATTAATTTCTGGTTTTTTTGGTGGTTTGTCAGGTCATCAAGGAGCGCTTAGAGCTGCTTTTTTAAGTGGTAAAGTGGATAAGAAAGAGGTTTTTATAGCTACAGCCATTGCCGTTTCGTTACTGGTAGATTTAACACGATTGAGTATTTACAGTGAAGGTCTTATGAGAAATGATCTTCCTTTAACTTTAGTAGTTGGTGGCATTTTGGCTGCTTTCTTGGGATCTTTTATAGGAAAAAGATTGTTTAAAAAAACCAGTTATGCTGCAGTAAAAAATATTGTTGCTATTGGCTTAATATTGATGGGTGTTAGTTTGCTACTAGGATTGATTTAGTTCTTTTTCTTCTTCTTTTTATTTTTCTCATCAATTACATCCTGAATTTCATCGTCTTCCCCTTCCTTTTTATCTGTTGCTTTTTGCTTGTCCGCTTTAGCCTTAGCTTTTTGTTCTGCTAGATCAAATTTATATACTTGAACGCCGTAATCATCAATTTTTATTTCATTAATAATGACTCCGTCCTTGTAGATGGTTTGATGCTTCATTTTTCCAGTAGCATAGTTTTCTAGAAAAGTACCATCTGGAACATCTTTTTTATAGCTTTCTTTTTTTACCAATTGCCCTTGGTCATCACTAAAAATAAAAAGACCGTTTTTTAAACCATTGTCCCAATTTTCAGTTTTTGCTTCTTTTCCATTGAGGTGATAATAAGTCCATTTACCATTTTTTTTACCTGCCTTATAGCTTAAATCGATTTCAATTTTACCATTTCTATCGAAAGTTCTATGAGCTCCATTAAGTAAACCGTTTTGATAGTTCACTATTTTGTATATTTTCCCTCCAGGATAATAATCTTTTTGTTCCCCATGTTGAATATCATTTAAATATGATTTTAGCGCAATGGTATCTCCTGAGCGTTCATACCACAGAGATTTTCCATTTAATTTCCCCAACAAGTAACTTACCTCTCTTTCTATTCTACCCGTACTGTCAAAATAAACGGTATTCAGACCATTCATTTTACCCATCACATATGCTTGTACAGATTGAACGCATCCGGATTGAAAAAAAGAAGTGTCACTTCCATCTCGTTTCCCATTTTTTATAGTGACCCTTTCTTGTAAGACACCATTTCGATAACATGTTTCACATGTACCCTCAAAAGTCATAGAAAAATCTCCTTTTGAATAATAAGTATCTCTATCCGTATCGTAGGAAACTTTATCGTAACAGTTCATATTATATTTTCTATCACACATTCTTTTCTTTTGGTAGCAAGGGTTTGTTTGCGACCAAATGTTTGAAAATGAAATAAAATAGATGGTAATAAGTAGGTTAATTTTCATCTTTATCAATTTTATTAAAGGCGTCTCTCATTTCGATTGGAATCTCGATAGAACTTTGTGTTGTACTATCAAAACAAACTAAAGTAGAAGATCCTGTTGTATAAATTTTACCTTTAACTTCAATTTTATAACTCAAAGTAAAACTTTTGTTACCTAAGTTTCTCATGTAAAGAGTAATTGATGGCTCATCATAAAGTAAGATAGGAATATGATATTCTACTTCATTCTTTACAAGTACTACTCCTTTTCTTTGCCAATCCCATTTTGTACCTACTAATTCTTTAAAATAATAAACGCGTGCCATTTCGAAGTAACTTAAATAAGTCACATTGTTGACATGGCCAAGGATGTCAAGATCTGAAAATCTAACTTGTATTTTAAGTGGTGCGATCATGGTTCATCTAATTTTTCAAATGCTGAATTATTACTAATAAATTCAGGGACTAATAATTTCATTTGCTTTACCATTTCATCATTGTCTTGCAAATCAAATAGGGGAGCTAAAGCATTAATTTTTTGAATAACATCAATTTCATTCTCTCTCGAATGTGCGATTAATATTTTTGGATGATGCGTTTTTTGGGTATTCTCCTCATTGGCCAATAATTCTTCATATAACTTTTCACCAGGCCGAAGTCCTGTAAATTGAATACTGATGTCTTTATCTAGTGTGAGTCCACTCAATTGAATCATTTTTTTGGCAAGATCAATTATTTTAACGGAGTCACCCATGTCAAAAACAAAAATCTCACCTCCTTTACCCATCACAAATGCTTCCAATACCAATTGGCAAGCTTCTGGAATGGTCATAAAAAACCTTGTTATTCTTTCGTCGGTAACGGTAACAGGGCCTCCTTGATCAATTTGTTTTTGAAAAAGAGGAATTACCGAACCGTTAGAACCCAGTACATTCCCAAATCTTGTGGTAATAAATTGGCATGTATTATTAGCATTAGATTGTTGCGCATACATTTCAGCAATTCTTTTACTTGCTCCCATCACATTGGATGGGTTTACCGCTTTATCGGTTGAGATAAAAATAAATTTCTCTGAATTATATTGTAGCGCTAGATCCACCAAGTTTTTAGTACCCATTACATTCGTTTGGATCGCTTCTGATGGATTTGTTTCCATTAAGGGCACATGTTTGTATGCGGCGGCATGAAAGATTATTTGAGGATGGAAAGTATTGAATATTTTATCCATTCTTGACTTCTCACAAACATCACCAATAACAAATTCTAAGTCAAATGTACTTGCTTGTTTAATTTCATTTTCAAAATCATATAATGGTGATTCTGCTTGGTCTAATAGTATTAATTTTTTCAAATCATACTTTAATAATTCTCGAACTAAACCACTTCCAATGGAACCTGCAGCACCTGTAACTAAAACAACCTTTCCCTTAAGAGAGGAGGTGAGTTGTTCCTGATTGAGTTGAATAGGGGTTCTTCCTAAAAGAGCATCAATAGGCACTTTCGAAAGTTGCTTGGTGCTAAATTCACCATTTACCCATGATTTTGGATCAGGAACTTTTTGAACACCAACATTAAGGTTTAAGCATTCCTCGATTAAAAATTGTTGCTTTAATAGGTTGGTGTTCCGGATTGCGATAATCACTTTACCAATCGTCATTTGTTCCTGTAGACTTTTCAACTGATTGGGGGAATAAACAGGTAATCCATCTATTCGATTGCCAACTAATTTCATGTTGTCGTCTATAAATCCAACCACTACTTGGTTATTTCGCGTGTCATTTCCAATCGTATTTTTAGTAATCATTCCCATGGTGCCTGCTCCATAGATTAAGACACGCTCCACGGTTTCCTTGGATTTTATGGATTCTAAGTAGAGCAGTTTGATGACAAATCGGCTTCCGCTAACAAAGCAAAGGCTAAAAATAAATTCCATTATCAAAATAGACATTGGAAATAAATAAAATTTATCTAGAAATATTTTGCGGCTCATTCCAGCTACTAAAAAAATGAGAGTGCAACTCAAGGTAGCCAATAAAATCCGTCTTAAATCCTGTGTAGAGGTATAGCGAACAAGTCCTTTATGAATTTTAAATAAATAGAATACTACAAATTTAACAAGGAAATAGAACACGATTGATTTTGATAGTATTTCCCATTCCTTAGTTAAGGTAACCAAGTCGGTATTTAAATCAAATCGAATCAGATAAGAAAGCGCAAGAGAAAAAGCTGCAATGGCTAAATCAATTACAACTATTATCCAACGCGGTGTTCGTGCCCTAAATTGAATCATATACAAATTTAGTAAATACTTTTAGGGATCTTATTTTATTTAAAACAGAAAAGGCATGAAATTTCATGCCTTTTCTAATATTTGAAATTGAATTCTTATAACTGAACAACTTGAAACTGAGCATCAGTCAAGATTTGTTTGATATGACCATTATTCATATGGTGAAAAATTACAAAATCAGGATTAGATGCTGCATCACATGCTCCTTCTGATTTTTCTTTAGCGTCTAATTGGTACTTGAAATTATATTCTTCGTTGTCACAAGTTACACAATTACCATCATAATATAATTGATGTTTAATTTTTAAATTTACCGGATTGTTGTTTTGATTTTCAATGATTAAAACCAAATTATTAATACTTTCGTTTTTCGACTTATTAATACAATTTACTTCTTTGGTTGAAATTTTAACACCACCTTCGTTGTAAATCACCTTAGGAGCGGAAACATTAGTTGAGATTGATTTTTGTGCTGACAATGAAAAATTCAAAGCGATAATGGCTACACAAAATAAAAGAAGTTTAAACATAATAGAATTGTTAAATTAATAGTTTTTAGACGCACAGATAAAAAAATCAGTTGCGTCGAGGCATAAATTTATTGAATAAAATTGAAACAAAAGAACTATTGAAGGAAATTGAACGAAAATTTAAGGTTAACGCTTCCGTTAGCGCGATTATTGCAAAGATTAATCCAATCGAAATTCAACAAGCCTATTTATTGAATTCTGAAGGTTTAAGTGTTAGAATTCGAATGAAGGACGATAAGGCTTACCTGACGATAAAAGGCGGCACCAATCCACTTGTCAGGGATGAGTTTGAATATGAAATTCCAACATTGGAGGCTAATGAAATGCTAGAAAATTATTGTAAGCAACGCCTTATTAAAAAGAGATATTGCTTAAAACAAGGTGAGTTGACTTGGGAGATAGATGTTTTTGAAGGAAATCTCTCAGGATTAATCATTGCTGAAATTGAATTGCCATCCATTGAAGCAACTTTTGAATTGCCCCAGTGGATTGAGGAAGAAGTTACCATGGATCCAAACTATTTGAATGCCAATTTAATCTTAAGATGTTAATCTAGTGTACTGGTAATATTTTCTTTTAATAAATCAAAAACCATATTGCCTGAATTGAATTTGAAGTACGCATGGAAATCTTCTATTGAGTTTACTTCAGGCCATATTTCAGTATTTGGATTCACTGTTTCGAATTCATTTTTAAAAATCTTCTTGTAGTATTTTTCAATTATTGAGTCTTCTTCCCAAAAATCCTCTTCTATTAAATAGATGCTTGGCTCGCCATTCTCGAATACGATATTGTCTTCTGCACAATTGGTGGTTGCCCATGTCCAAAATTTCTTGTTTGGAAAAATACTAATAAATCCACGGTTTACTAATTTCATTTTTTTATTATTTTAAATTCATTTTTAGTATATTGATACCAAACAGCTTTTTTATTTTTACTCAGTATTAAAAGCGTTTTTAGAGAATCTTTAGGGTGATATAATTTTTCATACTTTGTCCAAATTTCTTTATCAAGCACCTGATTTGAACTGATATACGAAATAGATTTTTGACTGAAATAAATTAATGCATCAGATGATCCTGATTTGAAGGGTTCAAATAATTTGACGGAGGTACAATGGGTTCCAAAACAATCTAGCCAATTGTAAAATGCGTTTTTTGTTTCTGTTGAATCCTTGAAAGTCCAACGATTGTGATTGATGCTGTCTCCATTTTTAAAAATTACATTTTTGAAATAGGACTTTGCATTAAAGCGATCTACGAAATGTTTTGAAAAGGAGGGGTGCAAACTATCTAATGATAATTTGAGCGTATCACCAGTATAAAGTGCCCGCCAATAATAATTTGTGTCGGATGTTTCTTTTTTAACTTTGTGAATGGTATCGTTGGAATGCGGTTGAATTTTGTCAAAATCTTTAATACTTTCTTTGTTGTCCGAACAGGCTGAAAAGAATAACATTAAAGGAAGAAATAACAAGCTAATTTGAAATCGCATAAACAAATTTAGTGATTCGTTTAATTCAATAGAAAAAAACCAAGACTTTTATTAAATTTGTATGCAAAATACTTCTTTATGAAAATAATATTAAAGTTCACCTTATTGCTTGTTATCCTTTCCGCTTGTGGAATGAAAGTTCCTTACACCAACTTGGTACGAGATGAATTTGGTTTAGATTCGGATGTAAAATTAAGAAAAGTTCAATTTTATACTTCGCATACCATTATTATGGATCAAATTATAAAAGCTGACAATCAAGTTACCACCCAAAATGGAACTTTAATTTCAAGTTCAAGTTCTGAAAAAGAAACGATAATTATTCCAGCAGGAACAAAATGTGTTTTTGAAGATTTTGGCCAAAATGGAGAGATGTTTGTCCGATTTGAAACTGGAGAAGGTAAAGTAATCAAATTCACGGCTAAAAGTGATGGTGTGAAGCGTTATTATTTTGATGCAGATTGGTCTGCAGCAGGAGGCGCTAAAATTAAGTATGGATCAGAAATGTATAAAATTGATTTACTAAGAGGTGAACCTCGTTCGGCACATTTGACGGTAGCAAGAAAAAAATTACAAAAAGTTAAACGCAAGGATCGAGTAGTAAGAGGTCTGAAAGTATAATATCAATCGGTTTAAAATAAAAAAGCAAGGGATTCCTTGCTTTTTTATTTTAACATTAATCCAAATCATTATGAAAACAACATTATTATTTTTATTACTCATTACTAATTTTTGTTTCGCTCAGAAAGCCAATACCAATAAAAAAGAAGTTGCTAAACTTCCATACGATTCAGGTATGTTAGGTGCTTTATCCTTCCGAATGGTTGGTCCGGCCCTTACTTCTGGTCGTGTAGCTGACATTGCAGTGCATCCCAATAATAAAGATCAATGGTATTTGGCGGCAGCTTCTGGAGGAGTTTGGCTTACTTTAAATCATGGAATCACCTTTGCACCAATTTTTGAGAATTATGGTTCTTATTCTATCGCTTGTGTTGAATTAGCACCTTCTAATCCCAATACTGTTTGGGTGGGAACAGGAGAGAATAATAATCAAAGATCAATTGCTTATGGCGATGGAGTTTATAAATCATTGGATGGTGGAAAATCTTTTGTGAATATGGGTTTGAAGAATAGCGAGCACATTGGAAATATTATCATTCATCCTACCAATGAAAACATAATTTGGGTAGCAGCCTACGGTCCATTATGGAGCAAAGGAGGAGAGCGAGGCGTTTATAAATCTGAAGATGGTGGAAAGACTTGGAACAGAACTTTATTTGTTTCTGATTTTACTGGTATTTCTGAAATATCAATTGACCCTAAAAATCCAGATATTCTTTATGCAGCCTCTCATCAGAGAATGCGTCAGGAATGGACTTATGTTGGTGGTGGACCAGAATCAAGATTGTATAAATCTACCAATGGTGGTGTAACTTGGAAAGAAATTAATGAAGGCTTACCCAAAGAAAATATGGGAAGGGTTGGAATTGCTGTTTCACCTGCAGACCCCAATTATGTGTATGCTATTGTTGAGGCGCGTTATGAAAAAGGTGGGGTTTATCTTTCCACGAATAAAGGCGAAAGTTGGTCCAAGCAAGGATCCTTTAATACAAGTGGTAACTATTACCAAGAAATTATGTGTGATCCATTCGATAAGCAGAAAGTTTTTGCGATGGACACTTATTTACATCATAGTATTGATGGTGGAAAAACATTTAAATCAACTGGAGAAACCAATAAGCATGTCGATAATCATTGTATTTGGGTTGATTCAGATAATACCAACCATTGGTTAGTAGGTTGCGACGGTGGTTTATATGAAACTTACACGCATGCAAGCGAATGGAAATATTATGCCAACTTGCCAATCATTCAATTTTATAAAGCAACAACAGATAATGCAAGTCCTTTCTATAATATTTTTGGTGGGACACAAGATAACAATTCCATGGGAGGTCCAGCAGCGACGAATAACGCAGCAGGGATTCTGAATTCTGATTGGTATATAACCAATGGTGGAGATGGATTTGAATCGGCAACAGATTGGTCGAATGTAAACATTACTTATGCTCAAGCTCAATATGGTTGGTTGGTGCGTTATGATAAAGCGTCTGGAGAAAAAGTACCTATTCAGCCAATGCCAGGCAAAGGAGAAAGTGCTTATCGATGGAATTGGGATGCTCCCTTATTGGTTTCAAGTCATGATGCTTCGACCTTGTATTTTGCTGCGAATAAATTATTTAAATCTACCAATAGGGGTGATGATTGGACGACTATTTCTCCAGATTTAACGGCGCAAATAGATCGCAATAAATTACCGATTATGGATCAAGTTTGGTCCATTGATGCGGTTATGAAAAATGCTTCTACTACTATTTATGGTAACATCATTGCTTTAGACGAATCCCCTAAGAAAAAAGGCTTGCTTTATGTTGGAACAGACGATGGGAATGTTCAAGTGTCAGAAGATGATGGAACCACATGGACTAAACATGATGTATTTGAAGGCATTCCAAAAAATACTAGAGTTAATATGTTGACGGCATCAATGCACGATGAAAAAGTTGTTTTCGCTGCTTTCAATGCGCAACGACAAGGAGATTTTAAACCTTATTTAATGAAGTCGGCCGACAAAGGAAAAACTTGGGTTTCGATTGCAAGTGATTTACCGATTAGAGGAACGGTTTATTGTATTAAACAAGATCATGTAGATCCCAACCTATTATTTGTAGGAACTGAATTTGGAGCTTACTTTTCTAATAATGGTGGATTGAATTGGACTAAACTTGGTGGTCTTCCAACAATTGCTGTTTACGATTTAGATATTCAAAAGCGTGAAAATGATTTGGTTGCAGCAACCTTTGGAAGAGGTTTTTATGTTCTGGATAATTATTCCTTATTGAGAGATCTTTCAAAAACTAATCTCGATTCAAAAGCGCATTTATTTCCTGTAAAAACTGCCTTGCTTTATGTTCCTGCTGACCCGCTTGGATTGGAGGGAACTGGATTTCAAGGTCACAATATGTGGGCTGCGGAAAATCCTAGTTTTGGTGCTAATTTTTATTTACATGTGAAAGACGAGTATAAAACTTTGAAAGCAGCAAGACAGGAGAAAGAAAAAGCTTTAGAGAAGAAAGGTGCTGAAGTTCTTTATCCTAGTTTTGATGCATTGCGTAAAGAAGATGCTGAAGTTAAGGCACAATTGGTTTGGACCATATCTGATGCTAATGGCAAACAAATCCGTCGGATGACTTCTTCTCCTGAAAAAGGATTGAATAAGATGACATGGGATTTAAGAGCTAATTCAACGAATCCAATTGGTAAAGGAGGAAATGGGTTCTTAGTTACACCCGGAACTTATACTGTTTCGATTGATTTAATCAAAAATGATTCCGTTGAAGTATTGATTTCAAAACAGTCGTTTGAAGTTAAGGGCTTAAACAATCAAACATTGATTGCTAAAGATCCACAAGCATTAGCGGAGTTTAGAGTAGCCTTGGCCGAATTAAACAGACAAGTAAGTGGAGTCTCTTCTCAGTTGGAAGAAGTGAAAGAGCAAATTGATTTATTTGAAAATGCCATCATCAATTATCCTACAACCGATCTTACGCTAATTAGTCAGATTCGTCAAGTTAAAAAGATAATCGCTTCTTGTGAATTACAATTATGGGGTGATCAGCTCAAAAAATCTAAGGAATTTGAAACCAATCCAAGTATTTCGGAACGATTAGGCATGGTGGAGTATCAACTTTATGATAACACTAGTGGTGTTACTAATACCCATAGAGCCAATAAACTAATTGTAGAAGAAGAATTTAAAAATGTAAGATTAGAATTGTCTCAAGTGTATGAAATTGCTGAATCCATTGAGCTTAAATTACAAAACTTAAATATTCCTTACTTGAAAAATAAAGGTCAATCTTGGAAGCATGATTAAAAAATGCTCTCAATAAGATGGCAAATCAACAAGATGTAGATTTCAAGTCTATTAAGTTTTTCAATAATTTTGATGGATTACGATTTATTGCGGCCCTTTTAGTACTTTTTCATCATGCGGCATCTATGATGTCGAAAAATGGTGAGACATTCATTACGCGACTTGATTTATTTAAAAATGGAGCCAATGCCGTTTCCTTCTTCTTTGTTTTAAGTGGGTTTTTGATTACTTATTTATTACTTCAAGAGCAGGATAAAAAGCGACATGTTTCCATTCGAAATTTTTATATCAAACGGATATTAAGGATCTGGCCTCTTTATTTTTTGATGATCATTATTGCCTTGTTTATTCAACCGGTACTTATTGATTTATTGCACATTCCTTATGTAATGACCTATGATTTAAAAGAAACATGGATGTATTTCGTGTTTTTTTTACCTGGAATGGTGACCTTTTATTTTGGCGGAAGTCATTTGTTAGAGCCCTTGTGGTCGATTGGTGTAGAAGAATTGTTTTATCTGTTTTGGGCACCTGTTTTCAAATATGTACATAGGTTTATTTTTCCAATTCTCTTCTTTGTCTTAGTGGCAAAGTTGGTGTTATTACAACTATCTCATCTTGGCTATTTTCCTCCAGCGATGGCTTATTTAATTAGAATTTTACAGTTTGAATCTATGGCCTACGGTGGAATAGGGGCTTACTTACTTTTTAATTATGGCAAACAGCTTCTCCACTATACACGCTTAATTCAGATCATGAAGCTCGCGTTTGGACTCTCTATTCTTGGATTGATATTTTTTAGCAGTGCTATCCATATCATATTATTTAAGTCTAATAGTCATTCTGATTTCGAAGTCTTTGTTAAAAGTTTTCTTTTTGCAGGATTCCTATTTTCAATGGCTTTAACCAATAAAAAGATACTATTCCTTTCTTCAAAACCTATGGTTTATCTTGGAGAAATCTCCTATGGGATTTATATGTACCATCTATTAATCTTAACGGTTCTGATTTTACCGATTTATAATCTTCATTTAAATCCAATTATTAAGAACAGTTTATTCCTTGGCGCATCAATGCTTCTAACAATTCTAATTGCAGGATTGTCAAAAAGATTTTTCGAATCTTATTTTTTAAATTTCAGAAAAAAACTTTTAAGATAACTTAGTATAACCACCAATAAATTGAGGTCCAAATGACCATGAATATAAGGCCGATAATTAAAGTGGATTGATGTTTCTTTAAATCTTTTAGGATCAATAAATGATAAACAATCCATCCAATGAAGATTAAAAACATGACAATTGGTAGGTAAATTCTTAACATGCTTAGACTTTAGAAATAAATAAATACACACCAAAAAATCCAACGGCAACGGACAATACAACATTAAGCAATAAGAGTCCAAATTGTCCTTGTTGCATCAGGACTACATTTTCATAGGAGAAAGTACTAAAAGTGCTGAATCCACCACAGATACCAACCAGTAGAAGTGGACTTATCCAATCATGCTTGGGATATTTTTGAAGGAGCATAAAAAATAAACCAAAAAGAAGACAGGCAATAATATTAGTGATAAAACTAGCCAATGGAAAATTAAGTAATTTAAGTAAGCTTATTTTGCCGATGCCAAATCGCAGCAAACTACCCAAACCTCCACCAATAAATACGAGTAAGTAATTCATCTGACTTGTTTTAAAAAGTATTTACTGACTATAAACCAACATAATTTTCCAATAAGTAGTCCGAGTAAAGCCCCAACAATTACATCGCTTAAATAATGCACGCCTAAATAAATTCTGCTCCAACAAATCAGCATTCCAACCAGCAGCAGCAAGGTGAAAAACCATTTTTTCTCTCTTATGAAACTAGCGGATACAAAGGCTAAAAAACCAAAATAGTTAGCAGCATGAGAAGATACAAAGCCATATTGTCCACCCCTATAGAATTCTCCCGGTTTTGTCTCATGAAAATATAGAAGCGGTCTTAAATATAGATTATGGGAAGGTCGGTAGCGTTGAAAAACCTCTTTAAATAGATGTACTGAAATTTGATCTGTAAGTAAAACGCAAAGGGCTATTCCAAGGGCAATGATACCAAACTGACTCCAATTATATTTGCGCCATAAAAAGTAAGCACACAAGAGATAAAGCGGAATTAGGGTCCATTTTCCAGACAACACCCACATGATTGGATCTGCAAAAGAATTGTGGTATCCATTTATGAATAAAACGATTTGTTGGTCTATATTTTTAAGCCAATCAATCATTATTCAGATGCTTCCATATCATATCTTTCAATTCAACCAATCCTTGTTGGGCAACAGAAGAGATAAACAAATAAGGAATATCTGGAATTTCAGATTTCATTTGCTCCATCATTTCTTCGTCTAGCATATCTGATTTTGTAATTGCGAGAATCCGTTCTTTATCCAAAAGTTCTGGATTGAACATAGACAACTCATTCAGCAATACTTTGTATTCATCTTGTATCGATGGACTGTCTGCTGGAATCATAAAGAGCAAAAGCGAATTCCTTTCAATATGCCTCAAAAAACGCAAGCCTAATCCTTTACCAGTATGCGCTCCTTCAATAATTCCTGGAATATCCGCCATGATAAACGAACGGAAGTCTCGGTAAAATACCATACCTAAATTAGGCCTTACCGTTGTAAATGCATAATCTCCAATTTCGGGTTTTGCAGATGAAATAACCGATAGCAAAGTGCTTTTCCCAGCATTTGGAAAGCCAACTAGACCAACATCGGCCAATAATTTAAGTTCTAGAATCCTCCAACTTTCCAATCCTTCTTCACCAGGCTGAGCATATCTAGGAGTTCGGTTGGTGGGTGATTTGAATTGATTATTCCCTAATCCACCACGGCCACCTCGTTGAATAATTTGTTCTTCTCCGTCGGCTGTGATTTCAAATAAAACCTCACCCGTTTCAGCATCTTTAGCAATAGTTCCTAAGGGAACATCAATGTAAACATCATTGCCTTGTGAACCTGTTTTTAAATTTCCGGCACCATGAGTACCGTGACTTGCTTTGATGTGTTTGTGAAATTTCAGGTGCAGTAAAGTCCACAATTGCTTATTTCCTTTTACGATTACATGTCCTCCACGGCCTCCATCTCCACCGTCTGGTCCACCTAGAGGGATGTATTTTTCTCTACGAAAGTGAGTCGAACCACCACCACCTGTACCGGAAGTACAATGGATTTTAACATAATCTACAAAATTATCTGAGGCCATATTTAGGCTTAAAGTGCATCAATAGCGGTAAATAATCGATGGGTTATTTCATCAATTGTTCCTGTACCTTGAATTGCGGTTAATTTATTTTGTGCCTGATAAAAAGCTTTAACGGGCGCTGTATCCTTATTGTAAATACTGATCCTTCTTTCAATGATGACAGGATCTGCATCATCAGTTCTTCCACTTACTTCAGCACGACCGAGTAAGCGTTTTTTTAATTCCTCTTCTTCCACTTCTAAGGACAACATAATTGATATTTCAGTAGATAAACTTTGAAGTAATTCATCTAATGCTTCCGCTTGCGCATTCGTTCTTGGAAATCCATCAAAAATAAAACCTTTTGCATTGGAGTGAAGCACGACTTCAGCCTTTAGCATTTCAATGGTTACTTCGTCTGGAACTAATTTTCCAACATCCATAAAAGTTCTGGCCAGAATTCCTAAGGGAGTGTTTTCTTTTAAATGTGTTCTAAAAATATCTCCTGTGGAAAGGTGAATTAAATCATATTTCTCAATAAGTCGCTCAGATTGAGTTCCTTTTCCTGCTCCTGGAGGTCCGAATAATACAATGTTTAACATAATTAATCTATTTCTTTAATTGGTATATTGAACTCAAATTCCTTCCTAATTGATCATAATCTAAACCGTAACCAACCACAAAATCATCAGGAATTTCAAAACCAACATAATTCGGTTTTTGCTTCCCTTTGAAGGCACTTGGTTTATAAAGTAAACTGCAGACAGCAATCGAATTGGGTTGCGATGATTTTAAAAGAGTCATCACTTTATCAATTGTAATGCCTGTATCAACAATATCTTCTAAAATAATAATATCCCGTCCTTTAATTGGGGAATTAAGTCCAATTAATTCATCAACTCTCCCACTTGTATTGGTTCCATGATAAGAGCTAACTTTAATAAAAGATATTTCCACATTACTGCGCATGGCCTTCATTAAATCACTCGAAAACATAAAGGCACCATTTAATATCGATAAGAAAAGAATGTTTTTTCCTTGATAATCTTTTTCTATAGACGCGGCTAGGGCAGCCACTTTTTCAAGAATGTCTGTCGATGGAATAAAAACCTCAAAATGTTTGTCGTGAAGTTGAATCTCGTTCATACAAAAGTTAAAATCAAAGGTAGCTATTTATTGGGACATGAAGATACAAATGCAATATTTTGACAAGGATTCTCTATTTTTCCGTGGCTTCCTTATCTTTGTTGCCATGAAACCACAAAATATAGGTGAACATACTCCTGTTGGAATTTTAGGGGGAGGTCAATTGGGCAAAATGCTCATCCAAGCCGCGAGTGATCTAAATATTCACATGCATTGTCTAGATGAAGATCCAAATGCTCCTTGTGCAGCGCTTGCGCATTCCTACACCATTGGATCGATAAGAGATTTCGATACAGTTCTGAATTTTGGTCGCAGTAAAAAAATTGTTACCGTAGAAATTGAGAATGTAAATATAGAAGCGCTGGAACTTCTTGAAAAAGAAGGTGTTTTGGTGTATCCACAACCTGCTGTTTTGAGATTGATCAAAGATAAAGGAATTCAAAAATCATTTTATACGCAACAAAATATTCCAACTGCACCATTTCAGTTGTATGAGAATAAGCAAGGAATACTGAATGCAGGAATCAAATTTCCCTTCGTTCAAAAATTATGCACAGGTGGTTACGACGGAAAAGGAGTTCAGGTAATTAATACGATCGAAGATTATTCCAAATTATTTGACGCACCTTCAATTGTTGAAGACAAGATTGAATTTTCAAAAGAAATATCAATAATTGTGTCCCGCAATGCTAAAGGGGAAACTTCAACTTTTCCTGCTGTTGAATGTGAATTCAATCCGCAAGCAAATTTGGTAGAATTTCAATTTTCACCAGCAGCAATTTCACCAGCAGTAGAAAAAGAAGCCGCATTGATAGCGACGAAAATAATCACTGAAATGAATATGGTGGGTCTTTTAGCGGTAGAATTTTTCCTAGATCATGAAGAGCGATTAATGGTGAATGAAATGGCACCCAGACCTCACAACAGTGGACATCATACGATCGAATGCTGCGAAACTTCACAATTTGCTCAACATCTTAGGGCAATTCTTAATTTACCTCTTGGTAACACAAGTTTGCGTTGCCCAGGAGCCATGCTGAATTTACTGGGTGAACCAGGTTTTGAAGGAGCGGTGTATTATGATGGTCTCGAAGAAGTGTTAACGCATAAAGGAACTTTTGTGCATTTGTACGGAAAAGAACATACCAAACCATTTCGCAAAATGGGACATATTACACTTATTGGAGCAACAGTAGAAGAAGTGAAGGAGCGTTCTTCTCAAGTTAAAGGCATGTTAAAAGTTATTGCTAGATAATAATCAATAAGAATTATTGATATATTTATACAACAAATTAAACTTGCGCCTTATGGAATTCTTTAAAAGAAACTTTTCGATTATTTTAATAAGTTTTGCTGTTATTATAACAGGCATTATACTTGGAAATTCCTATTTATCTAAAGGCAAGCCAGATCCTGTAATTAGCGTAACGGGATTGGGTGAAAAAACTTTTGATAGTGATCTAATTGTATGGCGCGCCAATTTTTCAAGAAATAATTTAGATTTAAAACAGGCTTATGCTGATTTGAATGCTGACATGAAAAAAGTTAAGTCTTACTTAATTTCGAAGGGCATTAAAGAAAATGATGTTGTCTTTGAAGCAGCGGACATTCAAAAACAATATGAAACTGAATATGATGAAAATGGAAATGAGAGATCCACTTATTTTTCTGGTTACCTATTAAATCAAAGTTTAAAGGTGCAATCTAAGCAGGTAGATTTAATTGAAAGAACCTCCCGAGAAGTTTCACAATTGATAGATGCTGGGATTGAATTAAATTCAAATGCACCCGAGTATTATTACACTCAATTGGCTCAATTAAAAATTAAAATGATTGAACAAGCAACTAAGGATGCATATAACAGAGCGGAAAAAATTGCTGAAAACGGGGGAGGAAGTCTAGGGAATATGCTTTCAGCTGAAATGGGTGTTTTTCAGATTACTGCTGAAAATTCTTCTGAAGCTTATGATTGGGGAGGTAGTTTTAACACAACGGCCCGCAGGAAAACTGCCAACATTACGATTCGACTAAAATACGAGATTGATTAAATTCTTAGTCTATTTTGTCTCATAGTGTCAAAAACAAATATTAAGCGAATCAAAACTAAATTCACTTTGACAAAAATCTATCGCTTCACTTCAATTATTTTTAGAGTATTAAATGCCATTGCTGCTGTACTCATATTATTTTTAAATCTTGTTTTTTCACGACTGGCAGAAGAAGACGAAATGTCACTCCTTCCGCCTTTATTGTTTTGTGTGTTTAGTGTTATTGTAATTACTTTTTTTCATAAAACTTCAGCTGAAAGTCTATTATCGAAAGTCTTACAAGTAATTTCTGTTGCATTCATTGCCTCAACAATCGCTGTCTCATTTTATTTAATATTAGGAATAATCGGAAATTTCGGAAGTTACTTAGCGCTGATTTTTCTGAGTGTTTTGTTGGTGATAAGTATTCCGCTCTTATACTTTGTTATTAGAGATAGAAAGTATGCTGGCTAGAGTCAGTTAGAAAAAAAAGTCTTAGTCAAAAGTAAACCAGGTGGTCGCAGTACCAATTACGAATTATCGGCAGATTAATTACAATAGATCATTTGCCAAATTAGCCAATTCTGATCGTTCGCCTTTTTCTAGTTTAACATTCGTAAAAAGTTCTTGATTCTTTAAACGATCGATGAGGTAAGCTAGGCCATTACTGTTTTCATCCAGATACGGTGAGTCTATTTGGTGCACATCTCCAGTAAAAATAATTTTCGTATTCTCACCAGCTCTTGTGATGATGGTTTTAACTTCGTGAGGGGTTAGATTTTGAGCTTCATCAACGATAAATAAAATATTGGATAGGCTCCTTCCACGAATGAAGGCTAGTGGAGTAATAATAATTTTACCATTGTCCTGCATTTCCTGAATAGCCCTATTCTTTTTCTCGTTTTCGCCAAATTGTGACTTGATAAACTTCAGATTATCCCACAATGGTTCCATATAAGGTCCTATTTTATCGTTAGCATCACCCGGAAGAAAACCAATTTCACGATTTGAAAGTGGAACAATAGGTCGTGCTAGAATAATTTGATTGTAGTTTTTATGTTGTTCCAAAGCAGCAGCAAGCGCAAGTAAGGTCTTTCCTGTTCCTGCGACACCTTGTAGCGCTACTAATTTGACATCATCGTTTAAAAGAGCGTGAAAAGCAAAGGTCTGTTCGGCATTTTTAGGTTTGATACCATAAATAAATTCTTTTTCAATGCGCTCCAACTTATCGCTTACATGATTGTAAAAAGCTAGGGTAGAGGTTTTACCATTTTTTAAAATGTAGTAGCCATTTACTTCCTTTTGATCTCCCAAAATACCATTTTCATCGATTTCTCCTTTGATGAAAATATCTCTCATGATATCTGAATCCACATTTTCTATTCCATAAGAGCTGGCTTTTTTTAAATCGTCACTGCTCACTTTTCCTGTTTCGTAATCTTCAGACATCAGTCCTAAAGCCTTTGCTTTGATTCGAAGATTGATGTCTTTGGTAACAAGTACCACTAAATGATTAAGTTCTTGCTCTTTTAAATATAAAGCAGCATTAATTATTTTATGATCATTTTTAGCTGATGAATATACTTGTTCTGCATTTACCAATGTCGGTTGATTTTCCATTACTATTTTAAATTTCCCTAGAGATTTGCCTAATGAAATCCATTCTTGTAAAGAGCCTTTAACAGAAAGTTTGTCTATAAATCGGATCACCTCACGAGCACAAAAGTTTTTTGTGTCATTCCCAACTTTAAACTTGTCAAGTTCCTCTAAAACCGTAATTGGAATGGTAACATTGTTATTTTTAAAATTAGTAATGGATTGATGGTCGTGTAATAGTACAGAGGTGTCAAGCACAAATATTTTTTCTTTCTTCATCATCTTTTTTAGTAAAATTAAAAAATATTGAACATCTCAATCGGACAAAATAAAGGAATATTTACAATGGATTGTTCATATTAACAGTTGCTTAATAATTACCTTACATTGGAGTGGAAGTTTCTTGAGTTATCTTTTGGAGATCTATTGGGAACTTTCGTATTTATGTTGGAACCTACTATATTTTCTTCAAGCTGGTAAAAACCAAATCATTTAAGAATTCAATTATTTCACTTTCTTCTTTTTTGTTACCAAAATCAGTGAGTGATGGCAAATTATTCATGAAGAAATTCTGAAAATGTGCCATTTCAATTATTGTGGAAGCTAAGGATTTAGGATATTTATATTTTGGAGAACATTCTAATATAATAGTTCCAATGACAGCACATAGGTCTTTGTAGGGTTTGAAAAAATGCTTTTTATTGTCTTCTTCCACCTGTTTTGTCAAATATGCCTTTGATCCTTCTGAGATAATAATCTGATGTAATAAACTTTCGTTTAAATAGCTTGTTTTTTCATCATCTTCAACTGCTGTAGCCAAAAGTTTAATTATTCTTTTTAGTTTTTCAGTTGGTTTTTTTATGTTATTGGTATGAAAACTTATCTGGAATTCGAGCCAACCCCAATACCAAGCGGTAAGGTAAATCAATAACTTATGTTTGTTTTCAAAGTATCGGTAAATACCAGCTTCTGTCGTACCAATATCTTCAGCAAGTTTCTTGAAAGTAAACGACTCAAAACCGGATTTGTAAATTAACTGAACACTATGCTTTAGAATTTTCTTTCCTAATTCCGAACTTTCCGGGTTACGGATGAAAAGTGCTTCATTCATTTTTATTTGCAATTGTAATTTCATGATAATGATTTATTCCTTTTTTAGAGGAAGTGACAAAGCTACGAAAAATATTTTTACAATTATTTATGATAGTAATGCTATCATTTTATATTTAATATATATCTTTGCTGAAATATTAGATCAAATTATGCTACTAAATAAACGGATACCTATTTACTATATCTTAAACAAGGTCAAATATGATTTAATAATTGTATTACTTGTTTCTTTATCCGTTCTATTTATTACAGACAGGTACAAAGCAATATTACCTGAAATGCCTTTGACGATTCCAGCTTTCATCGGAACTGCCATATCGATTTTACTTTCATTTAAACTGAGTCAATCTTACGATAGATGGTGGGAAGCTCGAAAAGTATGGGGCGCAATCGTTAACGACTCGCGAAGTTTAGTAATTCAATTACAAACCTTGACTGCCGAAGGAAATGACGAAACAATTAAAAAAATTGCATTTAGACAAATTGCTTGGTGTCATTCATTGGGTCAATCTCTAAGAGGATTGAACGCCACGCATAATTTAGAAAGTTTTATCTCTGAACAAGACTTGAAAGAAATAAAACTTCATAACAACAAGCCCTTGGCGCTTCTTCAATTGAACGCGAAAGATATAAAGCAACTTAAAGATTTACATCAATTAGATGTTTTTTCACAAGTTCAATTAGATAATACCTTAGTGCGACTTTGTGATGCTCAAGGAAAATGTGAACGCATTAAAACAACTATATTTCCTGTTACCTATCGTCTTTTTCTTCAGGGTTTAATTTATCTTTTTGTTATTACACTTGCTATTTCTTTAAGAGTAGACGGATTGTTCGAAACGCCACTTTTAATAGCTATTTCAACATCATTTTTCTTATTAGAAAAGTCAGCTAAACATATGCAAGATCCTTTTGAAAATAGACCTACAGATACAGCAATGACTGCTATTGCTAGAACGATAGAAATAAATATTAAGCAGCTACTAAAGGAATCCGAAATCCCTGATGTGCATCAAGCAGAAGGATTTTTCTTAAAATAATCAATTAAAAATCAAAAAAACATGAAAACATTAACAAAAGAAATGCAAGAGGCTATAACACCATCAATGGCACTAAATTTACTTAAAGAAGGTAATCAGAGATTTGTAAATAATCTTAAAATTAACCGAAATCTTTTACAACAGGCAAACGAAACTACAGATGGTCAGCATCCTTTTGCTGTAATTCTAAGTTGTATTGATAGTCGGACTTCTGCCGAATTAATTTTTGACCAAGGACTTGGAGATATTTTTAGCGTTCGTATTGCTGGAAATATTATCAATGAGGACATTTTAGGGAGTATGGAGTTTGGGTGTAAAGTTGCAGGTTCAAAAATTATTGTTGTTTTGGGTCATACAAAATGTGGAGCGATTAAAGGTGCTTGTGATCATGTTGAAATGGGCAACTTAACGGCATTGTTGACCAAAATAAGACCTGCAGTTGATGATGAAATACAGACAAAGGAAAATCGAAATTCTAGCAATTCAGTTTTCGTAGAGAATGTTGCTGCCATAAATGTAAATCGATCAGTTAAATCAATAATGGAGCGCAGTCCTATCCTTAAAGAAATGATTGAAAGTGGACAAATCGGAATCGTAGGAGGTACTCATGACATATCAACAGGTGAAGTAACTTTTTATACTGAAACAATGAATTCGGTTTCACATTAAGTATATGAATGACTTTTTGTAAAAGCATACAAAAACAAATCAATTAAAGTTATCTAATCCAAATTCGTCGAAAGATTTTGGATTAGATAAAATTCTTTTTATCCAATTGCAGCCATTCTAAAGTAGCATTGTGAAATATATTTTCTTTGTCCGCAGCATTTAGTCCACTTTCTTCGATGAATTTTCCAATTTCTAAATCGCCCAGTGGAAAAGGATAGTCAGACCCTAGGCAAACGCGATTGGATCCTTGCATTTTTAGAATATATTCTAAGGCATCAATATCATGTGTAATGGAATCTACCCAAAATTTGCCTAAATAATTTCTTGGATTTACTGGGTTGTCAATAGCAACTAAGTCCGGTCGACAATTAAACCCATGTTCTATTCTACCAATCGTTGGTAAAAATGATCCGCCAGCATGTGAAAAACAAACCCTTAATTCAGGAAGTCTTTCCAATACGCCGCCAAAAATCATGGAACAAGCGGCACGAGAAGTCTCAGCAGGCATTCCGACCAACCAAGGCAACCAATATTTCTTCATGCTATCAAATCCCATCATCTGCCATGGATGAATCATTACCGCTAATCCTAATCGTTGACAAGTTTCAAAGATGGGAAAGAATTTATCTTCACTTAAATTTTCATCGTTAATATTGGAACCAATTTGAATCCCGACAAGTCCAATTTTTTTTATGCGCTCTAATTCATCTACCGCCGCCTGTGTATCTTGCATAGGAATTGTCCCCAAACCAATATAGTTTTTGGGATATCTTTGGACTAATTCGGCTATGTGATCATTCAAAAATTGAGAAAGAGCAACACAATCATTAGTTTTGGCCCAATAGGAGAACATTACAGGAATAGTGCAGACAACCTGCACTTGAGTTTCATATTTTTTATATTCTTCAATTCTTAGATTCTCATCCCAACAATTTTCTTCAATGGTTCTAAAAAATTGTCCACCCTGAATCATATCAGCAGTGCCATTGTCATTGTGGATCAATTCTATAAACTTACCATACCCAAATTTCTCTGTCCAATTGGGCATTGACTTCGGAAGAATATGGGTATGCATATCTATTTTTAACATAGTTTTATTTTTAAATTAGATGGAAAGCGACATAAGGTAATCATCCATTACAAAGCCTCCTCCAATATCTAATACCTCTGATTTTGTTATTTCAAATCCAAGTTTCGTGTAAAAATCAACTGCTGGATTTCCTTTATTTACGCGTAAAACTATAGCTGTTTGTTGCTTTTCTTTTGCGATACTTTTAGCTCTTTCCATAAATGCTCGTCCAATTCCCCTATGATGCGCTTCCGCTTGAACATATAATTTATGAAGTTTCATTTCATTTGGAGTATGATTCAATTGAATTATCATGAATCCAAGTGCTTCAGCATTTTCTTTATAAAGGTAAAATTGATGCCCATTATTGATGTTATCCTGCAAGGTTTCTATTGAGTACATCCAATTCAACATGTATTCAATTTGTTCAGCAGAAATCATGTCACTGTAAACCTTTGGCCAAATCTCATAAGCGAGCGCTTTAATTATGGCTACATCTTGGGTAGGAAAAATGCTATCGGAATTCAAATGAGATTAATTTTTTATAAAAAGGTCTTGCTCAATTCGATCATTGTAGCGCAGGCGAATCCAATATTTCCCAGGTGCTAGATCAGCAACATTTACCGTTCCTAAATTAATTTGTTTTGGGATTACTGTTCCGTTCTCTGTTATTAGATCACAAGAATTAGGTAATTCATCTAAAAGGGTAAAATGCAATTCTTTAGAAACAGGATTTGGATATACGGACCAGGTAAGATCTGTGTGAATTTCATTCGTTCCAACCAAGCTTAAGGCTAATTTTACCGCTGCATAAGCATTAATTTTTCCTGCTCCCCAAATAGGATTTGCTCCAACGATAACGCCGGTAAAATTATCTTGTCGTGCAGTTGTTTTGATAATTTCTTTTACTTGACTTGCAGACAAATAGGGATTAGCTTGCAAAATTAATGCAGCAACTCCGGCAACCATTGGGGAAGACATGGAGGTACCTGAAAACTTAGCGAAATGATAGGTAGTGTTGTTAAAGGAAACATTGGCAACGGAAGTAAATGCGGAATTGGTAAAGGATGAAATCGCAGAGGCAATCGATACCCCTGGCGCTGCAATATCCGGTTTCATAACGCCATCATATCTTGGGCCATGACTTGAAAAAGAAGCAATAGCACCTCCAACTAAACTTCCTCCTGCTGTCGCATATTGGGTAGCATAGGCAGCAACACTTATGACATCATCCGAACAGGAAGGTTCACTTATTCCATTATTTGCATCTCCACTGACTGTTCCAGATCCTGAGAAGGAGAAAGGCATTCCCCAATTTCCAACATCGTTGGTAAGTTCAGTTACATTCCAATAATGAACAATCCCAGTATCCGCTTGAGATTTTAGTAAAACCTTTAAACCTGTATTGGTGTTTTTGACCCGCAAACGCATTTGAGGCTTATTGTTTAAAGGATGCGCTTGATCGGCACTGATATTATACCAGATCGTATCTGAATTGGTCACCAAGAAAGAATCAATATAGTTAGGAGTGCTTGCTGTGGAATAATATGGACTTTCCACCAAGACGGCATTAGCGCTATTGGTAACAATGATTCCATTAGAGAAAGAATTTCCAACTTCTCCCCAAGCATGAATACTTTGTCCCCACATATTAGCATTGGATCCATAAGAATAGAAATCAACCTTAGATTTTAGTACATCATTGTTAAATACTTTTTTCAAGTGAAAGTTTACATTTCCATTATTACCTCCTGAATTTGCAAAAACAACACCGAGATTTGAATATGCAGTGATGGCTTGCGACAACATTGAATTTCCATCAAGTGTTCCAAAGTGATACAATCCCCAACTCATATTTATGACCAATCGTTTTCCATCTGCTTGCGCTTTTTGATACATCCATTCCCAAGCATCTAGCACTGCGGATTCATCAACAAGGAAAGTCACAAAAAGAAAATTAGCTTCGTAGGCTACACCTCGATAAATCGTCCCAGCTCCAGCTCCACCTGCGATAGAAGCCACATGTGTTCCGTGAGTTCCATAAGAATAAATATTCGAGGTATCTGAACCTGCAGCAAGTAAAGCGCTAATGGTATTGTATTCAGTTCCATAAGGAAATGCACTAGGGTGGGGACCACTGAGTTTAAACTGATCCCATGCTGCTACAATGCGTGATTGCGCCATTAATGTATCGTAGAAAACTGGTGAGGTATAATCAAAACCCCAGTCGGTTACTCCGATATAAACATTTTTTCCGGTATATCCTTGTGGTAAACCAATGCCTTGTTGAACACTGTCAGCATGCATATCTTTAACAGCTTTGTCAAGTTGATTGTTGATTTTTGATGCAATTGATAGATAGGAAATTCCTTGAATTTGGTCAATTGAGGCCAAATCATCTAGTTTGATTTTAACACTTACAATAGAAGAAATAGGCTTTCCAACAATAATTGATTTGTTTTGAAAGTATCCTTTGTTAAAATCATTATTAATCTTACCCAAAAAAGAAAGATAAAAATCGTCCCCAATTTTATTGATCGGATATTGCTTAAGAACCTCTGATTTTTGATCCAGTTGATTGAAACTGTAAATGATGTTTTTTAAATCATCGCGATCACTTGCACTTATCTTAACTTGTCCAAAAACGGCAGCGAAAACACTTAGATAAAAAACACAAGAAAAGACAAATAACTTCATATATGCTCAAAAATAGCCATTTTATGCTGATTTTCATAAAGAAATTCGTTAAAAAAGCTCAAATTATGCACATCGAAAAGTGTATAAGAAATAGAATTATCTTATTTCAAATAAAGCGTTCATCGACTTTCTTGCTTTTTTTATTTTGCTATACGCATCATCTTCCGATCGATATCCTATTGGACAAGCCAGTACACTGTGTAAATTTTGATCTTTTAGATTCAGTATTCTGTCGAACTCTGATTTGCTAAACCCTTCCATTGGAGTAGCGTCTATATGTAATACTGCACAAGTATGTAGCAATTGCCCTAAGGCGATATAAGCTTGCTTATCATTCCAGATCTGCATATTTTCCTCTGACATTTTTTCAATTGACCCTTTGATTTGAGTTCCAAATCCAACCAGTTTTTCAACTTCTATTTCACGCGTATCCGCAAGTAATTTTACATGATCATCAACATCGTTGTTACTAATAGAATCTAAAGCGCAAAGCACAATTAAATGAGAGGCTTCACTGATTTGGGCCTGACCGAAAGCTGCTTTTTGAAGTTCTAAACGAATAGATTCCGTTTTTACAATAATAAATTTAACGGGTTGTAAGCCGTAAGAACTTGGGAATAATCTTAGTGCTTCACAAATCAATTGAAAGTCAGCATCGCTTACTTTTTTTGTGGAATCAAATTTCTTGGTTGCGTATCGATTGTTTAAATCGTGTAATAATTTCTCTCTCATATTTAAAATTCCATTGGGACTTCTATTACTAATAGTCTTCCTGATTTTATTGACTCTATGGTTACTTTATTTGTTTTAGAAACACCAACAGCATCTCTTTGTTTTAGGATTTCATCATTTATTTTTTGCTCCCCTTCAATATTCATGATATAAACACCATTTAGCTCACTTTTTAGGGAATAATTGATTTCTTTTTTTTCTTCCAAATCAATAATCGAAATCCATGCGTCTTGATGAATCCAAGTTCCTTGGTCTTCTTTTGATGGAGATACTAATTGAAGGAATTGATTTTTAGCCTCCTTGATATCGTACTGGATTTGATCATACCTAGGTTCGACTTGTTGTTTGTTTGGGAAAATCCAAATTTGAAAAAGGTTAATTTCTGCTGTCAACGAGTCATTAACTTCGCTGTGATAGATTCCTTTTCCTGCACTCATTACTTGAACTTCTCCAGCGTTTATAACTTCAGTATGGCCCATACTGTCCTCGTGTCTTAGGGCGCCTCTTAATGGAATCGTGATGATTTCCATATTGTCATGAGGATGTTTTCCGAAACCTTGTCCTCCAGTTACGATATCATCGTTGAGTACTCTCAGTGCTCCGAAGTGCATGCGGTGGCGATTCTGCCAAGAGGCAAAACTAAAAGAATGTTTCGCTTTTAACCAACCATGGTTGGCATAACCTCGAGTGTTTTCTGCGTGAAATTCTGTTATCATTTTAATTTTTTTTCAAAGCTATCTCCTTTATTTGTTTTAAAACTAATTTGTTTCAAAAATTATTTAATTCAATAACTTATGTTAATACATTTTCAAGCGCAAGGCATCGCATGTTAAATAAATTGCGAAATTCGTTTTATGGTACTAAGTAGATTTTGGCTCGTAATTTTTATTTCCTCTATTCTTTTTATAGTAATAGGGATGTTCACTTCACAGCATTATTCAGTAGATTTTGTTCTTAATGGGGAGAAAGAAGATCCAGTACTTATTGGTGAACGCTATCTAAATTCGTTTCCAAAAGATCTTCAAGACAGTATCAAGGCTGCTCCCGAGCAATCGTTTATTGTGAACAAATGCACTACAGATGCGGATACTACTTATCAGTATAAAAATAAAAGTATTCAAATTTTTAGTGGGGTCCAAAAATCTGATGGATTATTACCCACTTGTAAGAATAGTTTATTGGATTTAATCATTCCATTGATTGCTTATCTGGCCTTTTTCTGTGGAATTATGCAATTGCTAATTGACTCAGGTGCTGCAGAAAAGCTTGCTAAATTTTTGAGTCCAGTTTTTGTGAAAGTATTCCCAAGTATTCCCAAAAACCATGAGTCTATTTCCTACATGACGCTCAATTTTGCCGCGAATTTCCTAGGTTTAGATTCTGCGGCCACTCCATTTGGATTAAAGGCAATGCAGAGTTTACAAGAATTAAATCCTGACAAAGAAAAAGCAAGTGATGCGCAAATCATGTTTATGTGTTTGCACGCTGCAGGTTTAACCTTAATTCCAACCTCCATTATTGGATACCGTGCCGCTGAAAATGCAAGCAATCCAGCAGATGTAATGTTGCCTTGTATCATCACTTCTTTCGTGGGAACCATTGCAGCTTTTGTAATCGTGGGGATTCGTCAAAAAGTTAATTTTAAAAGTGCAGCGCTCATTGCTACTTTAATGGCTTTAGTTGCAGGAATTGTTGGCCTGTTGTTTTATGTCAATCATTTAGATTTGATTTCTAAGAATTATTTTACGGGTAATTTATCTGGTCTGTTACTGATCGCTATTATTGGTTTCACCTTGATTTTTTCCTTTGCTAAGGAGAAGAAATTTCAAGAAAAGGAAACCACTATTTTTGATGCTTTTGTTTCAGGTGCACAGAATGGACTGAAGACAGGGGTTACCATTTTCCCTTATGTTTTGGGCATGTTGGTCGCCATTTCATTGTTTAGAAATAGTGGATTATTTGAAATTATTAGCGCATGGATTTCTCAAGGATTTGGATGGCTTGGCGTAACAAAACAAGTAACTGATTCACTTCCTGTTGCTATGCTAAGACCTTTTAGTTCCGGTGGATCTCGTGGATTTATGATTGATGCCATGAGAAATTACGGTCCTGATTCCTTTACCGGACGATTGAGTTGTATTTTTCAATGCAGCGCTGAAACAACCTTTTATGTAATTGCAGTTTATTTCGGTTCTATTAATGTGAAGAATACCCGTTATACGCTTGGTTCTATGCTACTGGTTGATTTGATTTGTGTCATTACAGCAATTCTAGTAGCTACCTGGTTTTTTTAATTTAATCGATTAGTATGTTTGGATTTTTTAAAAAATCATCACCCAAAAAGGAAGCTAAAAAAACTATTGAATTGAAGTCCATTCAATACGAGGCTAAAATTGTATTGGCTTGGGCAAAAGCAATTGAGGGAGATCAAGTAATTCAATTGGGTTTGAAAGAAATTGGATATCCTGAACTTTTTCATGCTACTGAAGCGATTTATTTAAGACAAAATTCTCGGGATTGGTTGATAGAAAATGGATTCGCTCATTTGATGGCTATGATTAATGCTGCGGAAGGAATAGTTCCGGCTCAGAAATGGCTGATTGAAAATAAATTCGATCTGCTTTATCATATAGGAAGAGCAGTTGATCATGAAGAAGATTCTTTGGCTTGGTTGGCGAAAAATGCAAGTCCGGATTTATTTATTTTAGCGAAGAGTATTCAATTCATTAAAGATAAAATTGAGGAGAATCACAATGATATTCATTCCTTTGGTCGAGATTCTTAATCTTTAGAAGGCTCCATAGGAAGCCCTCTAAAGAATTATTTTTATTGAAATACTAAGTCAATGTAGGGCAAGGCACAATTTTCGTGAGACCCACTAATTCCGCCCACAAAATCAGTACTTAAAATGGTTATTCCATTATTGTTAATAGGAAAACTTAATTGATTGGCTACTTGAAATCCAATTAGGGCTAATCTTCCTGTAAGATTGGCTGGATTACCAATGTCATTTGGTTGTATTCTTGAAATAGTGTATTTATGCCCGGCAATTAAATTTACAGGAACAATTGGAACATAAGTTGTAGTCAAAGAGGAGAGTAGGTGATTTCCACTATAAACAAGACTATTGGTAGTACTATCAAATAATTCAAAGGTATACGGTAGGGTATCCATACCAGGATAAGCTTGATATCCGATTTGGCACAAAACTTCATCATTAGATACCTTAAAAGTATATTGATGTGTGTAGGAATCAATCGTAATACTATCGTTCATTAAAGGCAATGACAATTGCAAATTGAATAATTGATTGAATTTGGTATTAGTCGAATCGCAGGTTGGATCCGGTTTTTTGTTGTGTTCTTTCTTACACGCAGTAAGGGTTGATGCAATACATAAAAGCAGTGCTAATTTAATTTTCATAGAAAAGTTTTAAGAGTGTAAAGTAAAGATTAATGATTTGATAATCAGAATCATAAATACTAAGCGAAGTATTTTTACTTTTATTTTACACCCTTAAAATTTTAACATTTACTATTCTAGAGTTAAACGCATATCGACCCTGCGATTGGCAGCTCTTCCTACTTGATCGGTGTTGTTTGCCTTAGGTTTGCTTTCGCCATGATAGTTGCACTTAATTCTATTCGCCGCTATACCATTCATGAGCAATAAATCTTTTAATGCGTCAACACGATCTTTAGAAAGTTTCTCATTATAAGTTATGTCCCCAATAGCATCGGTATGTCCATCCAAGTATATATTGATTTTTTGATTTTGAAGTAAGATATTAATAAGTCCTTCAATAGCACCCATAGATTCTTTTTCAATAAGCGCTCGATCAAATTCAAAATAAATTGTTTTTTCGATGGAGCTGGAAAGAATCTCTTCTTTGTTTTCGTTTGTTTCTTTAATATAAATGGTATCTACTGTACTAACATTCAAAGTGTCCACATGGTAAATATCTTGATATACAATTTTTACTATGGTATCGTGAATTGGATTGCGGCTCATTTTTTCTTGTCTTTCTCTTGGGTTCTTACAAAATCTTAAACTCATGATTAATTCATGTGATCCTGCACTATAGGACGCAATATTAGCCATAGGCGCTTCATAGGCATAAGCAAATAAAAATCTATCTTTCAATTGTATCCCAATGCGTCCAATAAGCCCAACTTGTGTGCGGTAGGAAAGTCCTAAATGCAAGTTCTTTTTATAAATGAAGGAACTATTTATATCCACCTGCATTACATTGTTAATTCCTTTCATGAGTAAGGAAGGCTGAACATCCCATGTTTTTGATAAGGGAATAGTATATGCAGCATATCCAACGGCATGGCGTTTGAGACCATAACCTGGTAAATTGGTATATCCAAAATTCGAAAAACTGTGAATCAATTGTTTCGTTGAAATTCCCAATTCAAATTGTTCGAATCGATATGTGACTCCAATATCCGTATTGATCACCCCCGAGGATTGATTCCCTCCATTTACAATAGGATCTAAAGGGTCAAATACTATTGCGCTGGAAGGATTGAGTCTATATTGGTTATATCCAATGGAGGCTCCAATTCTAATTTCATGTCTAGTTTGAATATTGAATCCATAAGAAACTGTTCCCATTCCAGAGAATTGTTGTAACATGCCTATTTTATCAATTAAAAGTTGTCCGCCTGCCCCAAAATGTTTTCCAATACTTGTACTTGCATTGAATAAACTTGTGGCGGGGGCGCCTTCAATGCGCAACCATTGATTTAGATGAGAAGCAGAAATCTGCGTGCATTTTTCCATGCCAACATAGGCTGGATTGAAACTGTATTTATTAAATAAATAAGTATTTGATTGTGGTACTTGTTGTCCGTGTAGTACAGTAAAACAGGACATGAAAAGTAGGATAAAATAGTTCTTCATATTCCTTTATTTTTTAAGTCGTAATAAATTTAATGAGCCCTTCCATTCTTGTTCCTTGCATTGGATAGAGTAGAAGTAAACCCCGTCAGGCAAGGGGTCGCCATTTTTGGTTCCGTCCCATTCATTGTTATAATCATTTGTTTCGTAAAGTACTTGTCCCCAACGGTTGTAAATTTTAACATCACAACCTTTAATTAAATTGGGTTGATCAATTTTCCAAGTATCATTTTGGTTGTCCCCATTAGGAGTGAGTAAATTACTTATTTGTAGATCACCTATGCAACTCACAACTGAAAGTTCTAAAACGCATACGGAATCACAACCAGTACTATTTGTTATGGTGTCCTTAAATTGTCCACTTTGGGTAATGGATTGACCATTAAAATTATAAGTTTCACCTTCACAAATGGTAGCATTGGTAAAGCTACTTAAGGGAGGGTTCACCATTAAGGAAAGTAAAATTAAAGAATCGCAATTTCCTGTCGAAATAAGGGTGTCACTATAAAATCCTGTTGTAGATAATATTTGCCCATTAAAATTATAAGTGCTTCCTGCGCAAATGGTTTGATTTATAGCATTAAGTATCATCGGACTAAAATTCAAACTAGTGATGACGATGCTATCACAGTTTGTGATGGAGCTTAAAGTGTCAGTATACAATCCACTTGTTGAATAATTATTACCTCCAATGGAATAAGTTCCTCCAGTACAAATTGTAATTTGCTGTAAAGTAGGATCAATAATCGGATGGAAAGAAAGTTGTGTGATGACAATACTATCGCAACCTTGGGTGGAAGTGAAGTAATCGGTATAAGTACCCGCTTGGTTCTGTTGTATTCCTCCTAATAATACACTTTCTCCTGGACAAAGTACGAGTGTTGCGTTGCTCGTGGTAGGTGTGCAAGGATTATTACATCCACTTGCATCGAAGGTGAATATTTGTGGGCAAGCTCCATCATTGACCGTCATGGTGTAGATACCTGATATGGCAGCAAGATAAGTGAAGTTTGTATTAGGTAATAAATTACCATTGGCAACGACCGTTCCTAGAGGATTTGTTATTGCATAAGTGTAAGGTGCTCCATTAAATGAATTTAATCCACCGCTAGCGGTTAGACTTAAAGTACAAGTAGAAGTATTATAGTTGAAATTTGTATTTAAATCCTGCAGATAAACCACTGGAATTCCATTTTCAACGGTCGCACTAGAACAATTAAAAGTACCCCAATTGCTTGGGCTATCTCCCGTTGGAGATAAATAATACAGCGTATTAAACAAAGGGTTTCCGAATACGCCACTTCCATTGCCATTATTAATTAAGTTACCGTTAAGTCCTTGAATAGAATCTATAAATGAGAATCCTGAATTGGCTATTGGATTTGCAGGGGATGGAAATTGATGTAAGACATATCCAGGAGTCAAACAAGAGGGAAGTGAGGCGGTTGATTGTCCAATTCCATCTAATAAAATTCCAGGCGTTAGCGTATCACCAAAACATACAAATGCGGTATCTAAATTTAAAATACTTGCATTATTTCCATTTGAAATTGTTGCATAAATATCACCAGCATCACTTTCTAATTCTTTAATATATTCAATGATATACTGTCCTTCATCTCCTGCGGATCCACCATCAATTTGAATAGCATACATTTTACCGATTTCCATACAACAAATGGTTTCTTGATGACCGTTGTAGGTTGCTGATCCAGAAATAATTGGAGTAATTGCAGGAGTATATCGCGTTCCATCCAGTGTATAGGTTGCAGGTTGCAAACCACCATAACAATTCGTTCCATTGAGTAATTCAAAAACATTAAAACGCAATAAATTCATTCCGATGTAGGCTCTAATACTTAATTCAACAGCACCAGAAGGAGGAGCTGTAAAATAATGCCAAACCGTTTGATTGGCGCAGTTGCTTGGAAGTTGATCAATTGCAGGTTCACCGGCTAAATATTCGCGACACGCCAGTACATTTGATCCCGCTACAGCTTGAAAAGTAGGATTTGTATTCGCAGGAATTACGGGAACTTCATATAAAGTATCTTGCAGTGCCAGACAAAGTATGTCATTTCCAGGAGGATTTAAAGATGGGTCTGAAATACTTGGATCATAAATCCATGCAGAAATATCTTGTCCGCTTAGTGCTGTTATATTATCAGAGGGATCCATCATTCCGAAATATTTATAACCTGGTTCAAGGCATCTTAGATCCATCTTCGCACTTGGGTCTCCTCCTAAAAAGCTATTGGTGCCGCCTTCATCTGAACTTAAAAATTTTAAATTAGAGCATAAAAAATCAGTAGGAACACCTGGTCCAAATTGCTTGTCAAAACCAAATAAAGCTTCACTTTCACCATAAAGAGCGCTTAAATAATCAGTTTCAAAATGAATTCTTCCTTTTTGAGGCGCAATAAAGGAAAGCCAAATACTTTCATTCATCACCGCATTTCCAACTGCTATATGCTGATAATCATAGGCATGGTATTGATTGGGATTAGCACTCGTGTTTGCCTCACCAGTTTCACCAGCACTATTTCCCCCGTCAAAGGCACATGCAAATGTCATTGTAGTGGTAGGAGTACTGTTTTGTGCAGGCGTAATCACAGTTGTATTATAATTAATAGGTGCAGCCAAACAAGGAATGTCTTCCATAGTCGGTGCAGTACCACTGAAACTGTTTACGCGCAATTGATAGTATCCATTAGTTGTGACATTGTCTGCCGTCATTTGAACATAATAAGTTTCTCCAGGAATTAGTTTTTGATAAGAAATCAAAGGTGTAGGATTACAAGCATCAAAAGTGATGTCACTTTCTGGATCAAAACCTAGTAAATCAATACCATCTGAATAATCTACATGCGAAAGATATTCAAATTTATTTTTTATAGGTGTTCCACTAACAGGATGTAAACCTGCTGTGCAGCTTGCCCCATCTGCTGCATGGTAGATTTCAATATAGGTACCAATATCAGTCCCAGGTAAATCTGTAAGTACTTGTACAGAACCGCTAGCTGGCGCAATGAATTTTCCCCAGGCAGACCCAGAAGCTTGAACATCATTTGCTGCTGGTTCGTTGGTTTCTAAAGTGGAACTGCACCAACCAAAGGCATAGGTGGTATTTAAAGCAAGTGCATTGGCAGCACAAATATTGTCATCAAGATAACTCACTACAATTGGTAGGCGCTCAACGGATAGATTAATCACATAGTTTTGATTGCAAGATCCATCGGTACTAGAGGCATTGAAGGAATAATTTAAAGTCCCAACTGCAATAGGAACAGGGAGTACAACATTTTGAATACCCGTTTCACCATCAGTAAATCCGATGATGTCATAATTTCCTGCATCATCATTTTCATAAGCTTCCCACGCGAGATTAATGACACTTGGAACATCTGTTGGACAAATATAATCGTGTTCGAAAAATTTTCCATTACTTGGATTGAAATTACCATTTGGGGCAACTAAAGAATAGGGACCATTGTCATTATTCTTATAGCCATAATTGAAATTATAAATCCCAAATAGGGCAGGGTTATTATTGGTAAATCCCAAAGAATTATCTGTGGCCGTAAATTCCCAAACGAAGTCACTATTTCCAAGAAAAAGTCCATCACAGTCCACATTGTTTAATGTTTGAACAGAGAGTACGGTGACCCTTAAGGTAGCTTGGGCATTAATGATTATGGGGAAAAGTAAAATCCAGATCAGGATTTTAAATCTAAATAAAATATTCATAGTTGAAGTTAAGATAAGCTAATATAAGCAAAAAATTAACGACAATAACACATACATATTTGAGAAGTCACTTCTCGAAACAGTAGTTTAACATATTAATCTTGAGAAACTTAAGATTAATAAGGCAATTGAAATGATTAGAGTAGCATGGAGACTGGGTTTTCCATATAGCCTTTGAATGTTTGTAAAAATGCAGCGCCTGTTGCACCATCAACTACACGATGATCACAAGATAGTGTTACTTTCATTACATTTCCTGGAACAACTTGTCCATTTTTCACTACAGGAACTTCTTTAATACCTCCAATGGCTAAGATGCAACTATCGGGTGGATTAACGATTGCGGTAAAAGACTCAATCCCGAACATTCCTAAGTTAGATATGGTAAAAGTATTTCCTTCCCAATCAGAAGGTTGTAATTTTTTATCCTTAGCACGACCTGCAAGATCTTTAACTTCTGCAGAAATTTGAGAAAGTCCTTTGGTGTCAGCAAATCTAATGACTGGAACCAACAAACCATCTTCAACCGCTACAGCGACTCCAACATGAACATGTTGATTGCGTCTAATTACATCACCCAACCATGAGCTATTTACATTTGGATTTTTCTTCAGCGCCATTGCAACGGCTTTTACGACAAAGTCATTGAAGGACACTTTAACACCTTCTTGCGCATTAAGTGATTTTCTAGATTGTATGGCCTTATCCATGTCAATATCTAGCGTCAAATAAAAATGAGGAGCAGTGAATTTACTTTCTGCCAAACGACGCGCAATAGTTTTACGCATTTGACTAATTGGTTCATCTATAAAAGATTCTACACCAGCTGGAGCAGCAGCATAACTTGGAGTATTTGCAGCGGTGTAAGGAACATAATGATCTACATCTCTTTTCACAATTCTGCCATTCTCTCCTGTACCTCCAACCAAATTGATGTCAATACCTTTTTCTTCTGCTAATTTTTTAGCAAGAGGAGAGGCATGCAATCGATCAGAATTATTATTATGAGCAGGCGCAGGGCTTGCTTTTACTGCGGGAGCAGCAACTGGAGCAGCAACTGGAGCAGCAACTGGAGCTTCAGCGATTGGTGCAGGACTTGGAATTACTTCTTCTACAGGTTTTGCAGCAACTGGACTTCCAGCAATTAAGGCACTAATATCCTCTCCAGGTTGACCAATAATGGCTAAAATTGAGTTTACAGGTGCAGCTTGACCGGTTTCTACTCCAATATGAAGCAAGACGCCATCATAAAAAGATTCGAATTCCATTGTCGCTTTATCCGTTTCGATTTCAGCAAGAATTTCACCTTCCTTTACGGTATCTCCAATTTTCTTTGTCCAAGAAGCAACAACACCTTCTAACATGGTGTCACTTAATTTCGGCATGTAAACAACTTCAGCCATGTATTATAATTTTTAGTATTCTTTAATATAAGGGTAGTCTGTCTGAACATATATGTCTTCATACAGTTCATGTGCTTCTGGATAAGGAGAATTTTCTGCAAAAGTCACAGATTCTTCAACCTCTTTTTTTACCCATAAGCTGATATCTTCAATTTCTTTTTCATTCAGCCATTTGTTCGACTTAATTACTTCCAGAACATGATCAATTGGATCTTTTTCCATCCACTCATTCAATTCTTCTTTTGTTCTATATTTTTGTGGATCAGACATGGAATGTCCTTTAAATCGATAAGTGCGAATATCAAGTAATGTAGGTCCATCTCCTCTTCTTGCTCTATTACAAGCTTCCTCCATCGCATCATGAACATCTTCTGGACGCATACCATTCACAATCTTCGAAGGCATTTCGTATGATAATCCAATTTTTGACAAATCTGTTACATTGGTAGTTCTTTCAACCGATGTTCCCATCGCGTAATTGTTATTTTCAATGATATAAATAACAGGCAACTTCCAATTCATAGCCATGTTGAAGGTTTCATGCAAAGCACCTTGGCGCACCGCACCGTCACCCATAGAAACTACGGCAACATTATCAGTGTTGTTGTATTGTTCAGCAAAAGCAACACCTGTACCCATTGGTATTTGAGCACCTACAATTCCGTGTCCCCCCATAAAGTTTTTCTCTTTATCAAAAAAGTGCATAGAACCACCTTTACCTTTCGAGCAACCTGTACTTCTACCATATAATTCAGCCATAAGTACACGCGGATCAGTTCCTAAAGCTAAAGGATGCGCATGGTCACGATAGGCAGTCATGTGTTTGTCATTTGGGCGACAAGCGCTTGCTGTTCCTGCTACAATTGCTTCTTGACCAATATATAAGTGACAAAATCCACCAAATTTTTGTTGAATATATAACTGTCCAGTTTTTTCTTCAAAACGACGAATTAATAGCATGTCTTTGTACCATTTCACATAAGTTTCTTTTGGAAACTTTGTTTTCTGAGCAGCAGTAGTTTTCGTTGCTATTGATTTGTTTGCAGTTGTTGATTTAACAGCCATTTAATGAAGTATTAAAATTGAAAAGCAAATATAAGAAGGAAATTCATATTTCAAACAAATTGTCATGATTACACTAAGTAATTTTCAAAGCAATTTATAGATTTTAGAACCTTTAGCTATTTTGAGGTTCATTTGCCTTCCATGCTTTATAGACAAGAAATATTCCAGCAATTACAAATGGGATGCTGAGCATTTGACCTGTATTGATAAAATATTCGAAATCTCTAGCAGTTTGACCTTCCTTAAGAAATTCGATAAAAAATCTTGTTCCGAATACTAGCACTAGAAATACGCCAAAAATAAATCCTTTTTTTCGCCATAAGTCTTTTTTCCAAAAGAGAAAAAGTAGCAATCCAAAAACAAATAAATAGCAAAGTGCTTCATAGAGTTGCGTTGGATGTCTCACTGGAATCATAGACCAATCACACTGGTATGGATAGCCACAATCATGATGTAAAAACTTAAATCCCCAAGGAACAGTGGTCACATGTCCAACCATTTCATGATTGACTAGATTACCAAAGCGAATAAATGCAGCTCCAATGGCGATAGGGGCAGCCATTCGATCAAGTGTCCAAAGAAACGATTTTTTGACAACTTTTTTAGAGAAAATATAAAGTGAAATAAGAATTGCTAGTGCCGCGCCATGACTGGCCAATCCACCTTCCCAAATTTTAATGATATCTCCAGGATGGGAAAAATAACCTCTTTCCAAAATAACGCCATTTGAAATGGTATCATAATAAGGACCATAAAACAGCACATGTCCAAGTCGTGCACCAATGATTGTGGCAAGCACCATATACATGACTAATTTGTCTAATGTGTCATTGCCAATTTGCTCTTTTTGGAACATTTTTTTAACTACAAAATAGCCAAGAATTAATCCTGTAACGAAGAGTAAACCGTATAAATTTGGTGTGCGATACCCATCAATAATCTCAGAATTTACCGCCCAATTAATTGTTAAAAGCACCTTATTTTTTTATTGAATGTTCAATCAAAGATAATGGTTTTTCTGTATTGAGCTTAAAGGGTAATTTATTTGATCTGCCTTTCTTGAAAATCTTATTACTATTGTCTTTTCCTTGCCTCATTTCTTTCTGTAATTCGACTGGTAATTTTATTGTATCCAAACAATCGTCAGAGCAACAATTTTTCTTTGTTTCCTTGCAGGAGTCGCATTGAATGAAGAGTAAATGACAAGCATCATTGACACAATTGGTATGTGTGTCAGCAGGAGCGCCACATTGATGACAAACGGCAATTATATCATCAGAGATTCTTTCGCCCCTTCTTTCATCGAAGACAAAATTCTTACCAATAAATTTATTCTCTATGCCTAATTCTTTTGCGTCGTTGGCGTATTTAATAATTCCTCCTTCCAGCTGATGGATATTCGCAAATCCTTTGTGTTTGAACCAAGCAGATGCTTTTTCACAGCGAATTCCACCTGTGCAATACATCACTATATTTTTATCTTCATTGCCTTTGAGAATTGTTTCTTCAATATAAGGCAAGGATTCTCTAAAAGTATCCACATCGGGAAGATGTGCTCCTTTGAAATGACCAACCTCGTGTTCGTAATGATTTCTAAAATCAATTAAAATCGTATCAGGATCGTTGGTTAGTTCATTGAATTCTGCAGCTTTTAGATGTTTTCCAATTTTAGTAACATCGAAATTTTCATCTTCTAGTCCATCTGCTAGAATTTTATCTCGGACCTTTATTTTTAGTTTTAAAAAAGGAAATTCCGCTTCCGCATCATCCACGGCAAAGTTCAGACGCACATTATTTAGAAATTCAATTCCGTATAAAGCTTCTCTAAATGCAACTAAGAATTCTGTAGGAACAGCAATTTGAGCATTAATTCCTTCGTGTGCAATGTAGGTGCGACCGACTACATCAAATTGCGACCACATTTGAAAAAGGTGATCTCTAAAGAGTTGAGGATTTACAATTTTAGCATATTTATAAAAAGATATGGTGACAAATTTATGGCCAATCTCTCTTAAATGTTTCTCTAAATCCTCCTTGTTTAATTTATTCCACAGTTGCATGCTATGTTTTTTTAAATTTTGGAACAACAAAGATAAGTGAAAAGCAGTGCCTAAAAAATGATTCTAATCATCTTTTTTAAAGTTTATTTTTAAGACTCATCCAGCCACCACCATTATGAACTTCAGTAAATCCATTTTGTAAAAGTATTGATTTGGCTGAAGCACTCCTCATACCAGAAGCACAGCATGTAATAATCACTTTATCTTTTGGAATCTTATTAAGATGATTTTTTAATTGTTGTAATTCAATATTTTTCGATCCTTTTATGTGTCCACTTGCAAATTCAGAACTGGTTCTTACATCAATAATTATTGCTCCTGCTTGGCTTAATGATTTATAATCTACAGATTTAAAACCAAAAATAGTATTTAAAAACCCCATGATTAACTATTTAATTTAAAGTTCACTTCCATCCAACCACCGCCATTCTCGCAGATCAATCCTTTACTTTGAAAATAATGGGCTGCCTGACCACTTCTTCCGCCACTTGCACAACAGAAAATCACGGGGCTTTCCATTTCAAATAAAGCAGTTTCGTGCTCCAAGATTTCTTGCAATGGGATATTAATTGAGTTGGGGACATGTCCACCACTAAATTCTGCTCGAGTTCTTACATCGACAATAGTTCCTTTAATTTCGCTCATTTTATTTCTTTTTTATGTGTTAATGAAAGTACTAGATTAGAAAACAAACCGAACATTAATCCTCCGTATAAAGTTGATAAAATAGGGGAGGAGCTTATGGCGCATCCTTCTTTACAACCAAAATTCAAATTATATAAATAGCCCAAAACTCCACCTAGTACTACTGCAATAATGGTTATTATTCTTGTGTTTTTCTTTGTCATTAGTTCAAATATTTTCACAAATGTACAGCTATCATTGTAGTTGAATTGTATCAATTGTTACATAACTATTTTTTTATTTCTAGAAATAGGTTTACTACCTTTGTCAAAATTCATTATATGAAACATGTTAGTTTAAAAAGTATTGAAGAAGCGATTGCTATAGTAGATAATCTTGATGATGATGCATTAGAAGCTTTATCTGAGAAATATGCATTGGCGCAACAAGAATTATTGGACTATGTAATGTCAGCTCCTCAAGAATATGAAAATGATTCTTTGGAAGGTCTATTAATCTATTATTTCTGTTTGATATTGGCTGCATTTGAAGCGGAAGGAATTTCACTTCGTGAAGTAACTGATGCTGAAATTGATGAAATGCAAGAGCCTTTCTTTGAAATGTTGGACAGTTATTTTGAAGAAGAGGATGAAGAAGAATTAGAGTCATTTTGTGATCAACCACAACTCGCTCAATTCATGGCGATGGAGGTATCTACTGATGATGAAGATGGCTCTAGCATGGATGAAGAAACTGCAACCCAACTTTTTATTGTAACGCTGGCAATGATTTCCCTTTTGAATAAGGCTATCGTAACTTAAGATTATATTTTCACGAAAGGCAAGGTAATGGAGCGATTGCTCTGACTTACTTTTACAAAATACATTCCATGTAGATAAGAGCTAATGTCAATATTTAATTGCATTACGGACTCTTGTACTTTTTCCATTGTTTGTCTCAATATCAAGCGACCACTTAAATCATATAGCATGATATAGGTTTCTCCAGCACCTGATACCGTATTGTCAACAGTAACAGTTATGGAACTCGCACTTGGATTGGGATATAAATACGCCAATCCTTCAGGAAGTACTGGACAAGGTGCGAATTTTTCCCCTGGAGATCCACCTTCACAACCAACAAACCACGATAAGCCATTATTAGGATCTAAAAAACTTCCGTTAAAGGCACTTTCAAAAGTATAATCTTGCGTGGCTGGGATATTTGACCAGGGTGCAATAGTATCATAAAGAAAACTATTAATTAATACCCCATTAGAATTGTATATTCTAATACCATCTTTGGCTGATAGACCAAAATCAAAAACACCAATTACATTTTCAACATGTGGATGTCTTTGCGTAAATGCATTTAAGTCATTGCCAATTACAAGATAAGCATTGGGCTGTAAGGATACATCAGGCATAATGAATTGATGACTTGACTTTCCATCTTTAAAAATCATTCCGCCAAGTGCTATGCTATTAGAACTAGTATTTAAAATTTCTATCCAATCGCCAGAATTGTATTGTTGATCAATATTATTAAAATTAAACTCACTTATATTGATGGGTTCTTCACATGGGGTATAGGCTTTGCCGGGAGATCCGCTGATACAGCCACAAAACCAAGTGTTTTCGTCTAGAATTGAATTATCAGCATGTTTATTCTCTAATGTTCTTCCCCAACCATCTGCACATTTAGGGTAGGGGGCTTCATCAGAATAAACAGCGACTAAGGCCATGCTGTCAAAAGGATTAAAAATTCGAATGGAATCGTATTTATTGCTCCAAACAAAGCCCGTTCCTCCAACTACATTTTGAACTTGGGGGTACATGGAATTAAAAAGTGCTAAGTTTTCACAAACTACCAAATATCCATTTGGTGGAATAATGGTATGATCCTCAAAACTAAATTTATCGTAATGATTTTTCGACTTAATATGCCATGCTGTTAAGTCCATGGCAGTAAAGCCAAAATTGTGTAACTCAATCCAATTTCCGCCATCTACAGTTGGGTCAGGATTGTAATTAATCTCTGAAATGGTCAAAGATGGTTCTTCAGGTGAACCGATAAATACTGCCTTGAATAGATCGTTTTGATCAATATTCTGGGTAATACTTGCCTGCAACAAGCTGCCTGCTGGAAGTGTTATATTTTGAACCCAATTTTGGAAGGTATAGCCTGGATTGGCTACGGCTGTTATTTTAACGGGGACACCATCAAAATAAACACCTGTCCATGGAAGAGTTTCCGGTACAATAGTTGATATTTTGATATATCCTGCCCCTGCTGGATATACATCTAAACTAACATTTACTTTTTTTACTAAATTAAATTCAGTAACCATCTGATTTCGCACGACAGTATTTCTATTGTTAAACTGTCCAATGTGAACATTTCTCCAATAGGCATAATTGGCCATTCCACCTGCTACATCGCCTGTCCATAATTGCAAATGTCTAGGTAGTTCTGGAAGTAATTCGTTATACATGCTGTCAATAATAGGGGTGTATTTAGCACTTTGAAAAGTGAAATTCATAAGATCTGCGTATCGATTCACAAAATAATTTTTAAATTCTGTGTTTTGAACCAAGGCATCATAGATTTGCCAAAATGGATTTGGTTGTTGGTTGTACCTAAACCAATCAAACATATTGGTATTATAATCGGTCCAACCACCAAGACCCCATTCTAAATCTTGCAAAAAGAACCGCCATTTATTATCGGTGGTGCGTGTCCTTGCCATTTTCATGTTATTGTAGATCCAATCGGCATTTGCAAACCAGTTTTCTCCGGCGATGTAATCTGTGTAATTGTATAAGTCTAGTTTTTTATTACTTTCATTAAAATAGTTAGGACTTGAAGCATCTGCTGTAGTGATGTAATCGCGCATGGAGAAAAACGAAGTGTCTGAACCTTTGACCGTTCTAATTACCCCAGCGCCATAAAAATAACTTACTGATAATAAGTCTAGGCTATCTCTATCATTTCCATAATTATTTTCAAAGTAACCTTCATTCGCCTTTTCGCGCAATTCATAAATACCAAAGTATTGACCATTCAAGTAAACTACTGCCGGGGTATAACCCTGCGAATTAACATTAGTCTTTGCCATTATTCTACAAAAGGTAGCGTCTCTTTGTGGGTATTGGTTCCAAAAGTTACTACCATTTCGAATATATAAAGCATAATAATCTTCAATATATGGTTTTTGCGGAATTATTGGATAGTGTACAGGTTCGCCTTCTCCATAAAGACTGTTTGCTGGTTCAATGGTAACACTATGCTGAGGGTTGGAACGACTTCCACCGGCTCCTCCATCTGGTTTTACTGAGGCCCTTGTCTCAAACTTTTTTATTCCATTTTTATCAAAATATTCTACTACGCAGGGTTTTTTCCAGTCCGTCCACCAATTGTCGAATATCCCATTTCCACCATAAAGATCTGCTGAATCGATGGTAAGGGAAACGATTGGCAGGGTAAAATCTTCCTGAAACAAAAAGGTTTCTGTTGCAATCAAACTAGGCAGGAGGTTAGAACCTCCAGAAGGGAAGCAACGAACTTTTAAAACACAATTAGTCGAAAGCAAGATAGGTCCAACTACCAACGGTGAATTTGCGCTAGGATTAACTCCTGTTGTTGTGTACCTAAGTTCTCCATTTGCAACTGAATTATTTACGATATTAGCAAGAATAGGTCCTTGAAATACACCGCCATTGTTTATGATTGTTGCTTGATTTTCATAACCATCATAACCAATTGAGGTATTGTTAGAAGCATTTGGTGTAGGAATAGTAAAAGTGGCAGTTGCGATTCCACCATCCGTAAGTTTACCATTTGACATGTTTGGTTCAAGATCACTTAGGAGCAATGAATCAATAAAAACACCAGCTGGATTAGAAAGGTAAAGCATTTCACCGCCTGAAGCTAAACCAAAATTGGTCTCTAGAGTTCCTCCTATTGTTGGTGAGAAATAGGGGTGGCTTGTTCCGCTTGCAAATGTACCTGGGGTGTCATATCCAAAGGTTAAATAAGGTTTTCCTGTTAAATCAGATGAATTCGGATCTGTATTATGAATTTCAATGGCGAGCACATTATTCCCAAGTGTAAGGGCAGCTTGAATAATTGTAGTATCAATTTCAAAAGATGAAATAGCGCCTCCTTGTGGGATTGTTGCTTCATGGTCACTCGACAATTCATTCCATGTTGGTGGAGTACCTGTTAGACCTGCGCGGGCGATTTCAATACCGTTCAAGTAGGCCACAAATCCATCGTCATAATCTATGTCTAGAATTGCCTTTTTTATTGCGTTAATGTTCGTGCATTGAAAGTTGATTCTGTAATAAACACTAATGTGTGGTCCGATGATGTCAGTAGCATCATCTCCATCACCGTAGCCAATACTTGCAGGTCCGCTTAGCCAAGCTCCGCTGTTAAAAATGCTACTATTCCATTGTGGAATATCTGCTGTAGGAATAATGTAATCCCAAATTGAGTCTGCAAAAACGCTTGTTTCATAGTGATCAATAAAATTTACGGTATTTTTATTTACTGCATGCACCACTAAAAATCCAGATGGGCTAATCATGGTGGAAGGAAAAGTCCATTTCATGGGCAAGTTCCGATTATCGCTCAGGCCATATCCACCAATATTAGCAGGTATTGCTGCACCATTATAAATTTCAATCCAATCTGGTGTGCTTCCACTTGGTAAAACAATGGTGTTGCCGTTAGCATTACTTGCTTCATTTAATCTAAGCTGTCCTAAAGCAATAAGTGGAAATAAGGTTAATAGAAGTACTAGTTTATTCATCATACCAAATTTAAGGAGTATTTGGGTTTCTTGTATACTAAGTGGCTAAATATAATAGCATTATGGCCAAAATTGAAAACATTAATCCAAAGCCTTTTTTAAGACTTAATTTTTCTTGAAATAGAAGTAGACCTATAAAACTTGCAATTAACACAATAGAAACATTCAATATGGCCAGTACGGTTGAATCATTCCAATCACTTGTTTGATAGGTATTGATCAGTAGATAAATTGAAAAATAGTTGGGAACTCCTAGAATGAATCCTGCAATAACATTTTTGAAGGCAAATGTCATTTTCTTTTTAATGATCTGTACAATGATGATGCACAAGCCAATTAATCCTGCAAGAAAAAACCCTAGCCCTGAAAAAAGTCCAGCATGCCAATCGTTTAACTCATATTTTTGAGTATAATTCAGTAAAAAATCTAACAATCCACTTCCGAAGAATAGCACTACCAGCATCCAAACGGAACTTTTAGAATCACTTTTTTCTTTTTTCTGAATCGAGACTAAAAGTACGCCCAGAAAAGCACAGGCAATCCCAGATATTTTTAAAATAGACAAGGGTTCCTTATAAGCAATAATCATTGCGATAAGGGATACTGCCATTGACATTTTTACGGCAACGGAGGTTATTGCTAATCCATTTTTTTGAGAACTAAATCCCATTAATGAAAAAAGAGAGATAAAGAGCAAAGCACATGCAATCGCTGCTATTAGGATCACATTAATATTGCTTGGAATTTGATTCAACTCCTTTCCGAAAAACAAGAGTGCACATGCAGTAGCAGCAAAATAATTAAAAACTATTGCTTGAAAAGTATCAATATTATATTTCGGAAAAACTTTAAAAAGAACGAAGATGAAACTCGAGCAAACAATACAACCTATTAATGCAATCATCTTCTAGAATAATAATAGATTGTATCCTTGTCACCAAATGGGTGTGAAGAAACAGGTACTCGATTTATAACTGGAGCCTTAACTCCTTCGTGGAATTTTACATTTCCAACAATCACTCTTGCTTCATCCCAAACATTGTCTATGATGAAATATTGTAGTGTTCTGCTTCCGCCTTCCACCAAAACAGATTGTATGTTGCGCTTGTACAATTCATCTAAAATTGCTTTTGTCGATGTTTCATGAATTTTGATCCATTCTACATTTCCTTTGGTTTCATTTTTAATCCTATTAAAAACTAGGGTAGGTGAGTCATCTGAAAAAATAGCTACATTTTTACTCAATTGCAGTTGACTATCAATGACGATTCTTAGAGGATTGGTTCCACTTACTTCTCGGACAGTTAATGATGGGTTATCGTTTGCAATAGTATTTCGTCCAACAAGAATACTTTGTTCTTCACTGCGCCATTTATGAACGAGCACTTTGGTTTCAGGAGAGGAAATCCAATTGATACCCACTTCTTTCATGGTTCGATCTTTATCTAAAAAACCATCTAATGTTTGTGCCCATTTTAAAATAACATAAGGGCGTCTTTTTTCGTGAAAAGTAAAAAACCTTTTATTTAAGTTGCGACATTCTTCAGGAAGTACCTCTTCGATTACTGTAATTCCGGCCCGCGCTAATCTTTCAATACCTTTTCCACCAACAATTGGATTGGTATCTCGTGTACCAATAACGACCGTAGCTACCTTGTTTTCAATTAAGGCATCGACGCAAGGAGGAGTTTTTCCATGGTGAACGCAGGGTTCAAGGGAAATATAAACGGTTGCACCAAGCAATTTACTTTTATCTTCCACAGCATTAATTGCTTGTATTTCAGCATGTAATCCCCCAAAAACTTCGTGATACCCTTCTCCAATGATTTCGGAATCCTTTACGATTACGCATCCAACCATCGGGTTGGGACGCACATTTCCTTGGCCTAAATAAGCTAGATCAATACATCGTTGCATGAAAATTTCATGATTTTCCATTTTCAAAGTTAATAATATTCGCGAGAGATTTTTTCATTCCAGATCAATTTGATTTATTTGTAAAAGGTATATAAACACTGAATTAGCATAAAAGTCCTTATTTAATTCCCTACCTTTGCACTTTGTAAATAAGCATGGCACATAAATCAGGTTTTGTAAATATTGTTGGGAGTCCAAATGTTGGTAAATCAACACTCATGAATCAATTAATGGGTGAGAAATTATCAATTGTTTCCGCCAAAGCACAAACCACACGACATCGTATTTTAGGTATCGTAAATGAGGAAGATTATCAAGTAGTTTTTTCTGATACACCAGGAGTTGTAAATGCCGCCTATAAGTTGCACGAAAACATGATGGAGTATGTCAATGCTTCCATTTATGACGCTGATGTCCTCTTATTCATAACGGATACCCAAGAGAATGAAATGAATCATCAGCAAACTTTAGAAAAAATAAAAAAGTTAAAAGTCCCTGTGATTTGTTTGATTAATAAAATTGATTTATCTGATCAAGCTGCGGTTACTGAAAGAGTTGAGTATTGGGAAGAACAATTACCAACAGCTATAATTTATCCAATTTCGGCGCTCCATAAATTTAACATTCAATTGGTTTGGGAAAAAATTCTAGAATTGATTCCGGAAAATCCCCCATATTATGGAAAGGAAGAAATTTCTGACCGACCAATGCGCTTTTTTGTATCAGAGATCATCCGTGAAAAAATATTCTTTTTATGTCAAAAGGAAGTGCCTTACAGCTGTCAAATTGAAATAGAAGATTACATTGTTGAAGAAGGTTTGACCCGGATTAGGGCAATAATTATTGTGGAAAGAGACTCTCAAAAAGGAATTATCATTGGTAAAGGTGGTGAAATGCTGAAGAAAATTGGCAGTACATCAAGATATGAAATCCAGAAATTTCTTGACACGAAGGTATTCCTTCAAACCTTTGTTAAAGTTGATAAAGATTGGCGCTCAACCGAAGCCAAATTAAAAAAATACGGTTACTAATTCAATTAGGAAATAATTAAAATGAGTAATATAGTAGCAATTGTTGGTCGTCCAAATGTTGGTAAATCAACACTTTTCAATCGTTTAACCGAATCTCGTGATGCTATCGTTAAAGAAATTAGTGGTGTAACAAGAGACCGTCTATACGGAAAAGGAGAATGGAATGGTTATCAGTTTTCAGTGATCGATACTGGAGGTTATGCCACTACGAAAGAAGATATTTTTGAAGCTGAAATCCGAAAGCAAGTTGAATTGGCTGTCGAGGAAGCAACCGTAATTATCTTTATGGTAGATGCCACCACTGGGATCGTAGAAATGGATCAAATTGTTGCCCAACTACTGCGCAAAAGCAAGAAGAAGATTCTTGTTGTTGCCAATAAAGTGGACAGTAATGATCGCGTTGGAATGTCTGCTGAGTTTTATTCTTTTGGTTTAGGAGAAGTCTTCGATTTGTCTGCAACTAACGGTAGTGGAACTGGTGAAATATTAGATACATTAGTCCCATTTTTTGATAAAGAAAATGAATCAATACGAGAGGAAGACAACCTGCCTCGTTTGGCAATTGTTGGTCGTCCTAATGTGGGGAAATCATCTTTAATTAATGCATTTACCGGAGAAGAAAGAAATATTGTTACAGATATTTCCGGCACTACGCGGGATTCAATTCACACGCGATATAATTCATTTGGATTTGACTTTTTGCTCATTGATACTGCTGGAATTCGTAAAAAAGCTAAAGTAACTGAGGATATTGAGTATTATTCTGTTTTACGATCTATTCGAACTATAGAAAATGCTGATGTTTGTTTATTCTTAATTGATGCTTCAGTAGGATTACAAAAACAAGATTTAAGTATCTATTATATGATAGAGAAAAATTCTAAGGGTGTGGTAGTCTTGGTTAATAAATGGGATTTAGTAGAAAAGGATCACAAAACCATGTTAGAATATGAAGCGTCACTTCGCGAACAACTGGCACCTTACAATGATGTTCCTATTATCTTTACTTCTACTATTACCAAACAAAGAATTCATAAGGCATTAGAAACTGCTATGGAGGTTTTTGCGAACAGAACGAAAAAAATTCCAACCTCTAAGTTGAACGATGTAATGCTTGAAATTATTCAACATACGCCGCCACCAGCGAATAAAGGGAAGTACATTAAAATTAAATTCGTACAGCAATTGCCTACACATGCACCTGCTTTTGCTTTTTTCTGTAATCTACCACAATATTTAACGGAATCTTATAGGCGTTTTTTAGAGAACAAGATTCGTGATATTTTTAATTTTCAAGGGGTTCCTATTAAGATCTTCTTTAGAAAAAAGTAAGTTCCTTCGTGATAATTTAGCATAAAAAAACCTCGATGTTAACATCGAGGTTTTTTTATATCAAGTAATCTTGTGCTTATCTTATCAGATTGATTTGTCCCGTAACCACGGTCTTGCTATCCGTATCCTTTGCAGCATATTGGATCTTCCAATTGTAAATTCCGGCAGGCACATCTAAGGCATCAGGTCCATAAGTTCCATCCCATTCTCCTTTGGCATCATGACTTTCCCAAATCATTTCTCCCCATCTGTTGTAGATGTACAGATTAAATTTGAAAGGATCAAATCCAGTAGTGAAGATTGGGAACCAAGTTTGATTGTGTTCATCTTGGTCAGGTGTAAAGGTATTAGGAACATAGAAAATAGGATCATCCATAAGTACTAAAGTCAACTCAAATAGGTTAGGACAACCTAGCGGTGAATAAGCAGTCAATGAAACCAATTGATTTTCCATTATCCCAATATATGGATGTGAAGGCGAAAATTCTGTACCGCTTGTTCCATCTCCAAAGTTCCATAAATAGGTAGTTCCTCCCACAGTAGTATTGGTGAATTCAACGGTTTCGTTGGTTGAAGAAAGTACATTTGGATTGGAAGTAAAAGAAGCTGCAGGGTAATTTTCCATACAGATGTATCCATTATAAGTAGTTGATTCAATACATCCTTGTAGGTTATATTCTAAGGTGATGTCATGACAACCAGCAGAAGTAAACATATAGGTTAAGTTACTTCCTGAACCAATTGGCGTTCCGTTCCATAACCAAGTATAAGTTGCGTTGACCACCGGCACTGTGCTTAATGTAGCTGTCAATGGATTACATCCTGTTAAGGAGTCAGATAAAAAAGACGGAGGAACAGATGCAATTACCGTAATATCCATCGTGCTTGTATCTGCACATTGACCTGGAGTAGGCGTGAAGGTATGTGTCGTTACACCTACAGCAACACTATCAATAAGTGGTGCAGACCAGGTACCAGTAATTCCAGGGACATTGTTTGAAATTAATGGAAATACCGGAGGTACATCACCTTCGCAAACTTGCGCTATTTGCGCAAATTGAGGAATGATCAGTGGATTAATAACAATCGTCATAGATGCTTGAGCAGCACACTGAAACGGATTTGGTATAAAGGTAAAATTAAAAGTACCCGGTACATTCGTAGGTACATTTGGTGTATTCCAGTTTCCTGTTATTGCAGGTGTATTGGTAGATGCATTTGGTAAAACGATACCAGGAGTATATTGACATATAGGTCCAACTTGAACAAATGTTGGATTGGTATAATTAAGTACAACAATATCCATAGTGGTTTGAACAGCACATTGTCCAACTGTTGGGGTAAATAAATAAGAAGCTGTTCCCGCTGTAACTGTTGAAATCAATGCAGGTGTCCATGTTCCTGTATATTGTGTTGGAGCATTAGTAGATGGGTTAGGTAATGCAGGTGCAACACTATTGATACACATTGGATTTATTTGAGTGAATGTAGGCGTCTCATTAAATAAGATCGTCACATTAAATAAAGCTGTATCAGCACAAATACCTGGTGTAGGTGTAAAGATATACCCTTGTGTTCCCACAACAGCACTAGAAATCACTGCAGGTGACCATGTTCCTGTTATCGTAGGCGTATTGGTTGATGAAGCAGCTAATGCAGGTACAGCACCATTTTGACAAATGGGTGGAATTGCATTAAAAGTTGGGTTGGTTGGTGTATTTACAATTACTGTTGTGGTAGTAGTTGAAGTACATTGAGGTGTAGCAAATGTCAAGGTATAAACCCCGCCCATTGCTACAGTTGCAGTTGGGATTGTTGGATTTTGCAAAGTAGAAGCAAAATTATTTGGACCTGCCCATGAATAGGTTGCGCCAGTTGTTGCGTTCAATTGAATATTATCACCTATACAATAAGGTCCGGTATTGGTTGCAAGAATGGCATTTCCACCACCTGAATAAGTTATGGTTACGACCCCTGCTGCATTATTATTGTTGGCAACCGATGTTCCACCGGCAGGCATTAAGCTTGATCCGCCACCTCCAGCACCTCCACCGTTGGCTCCTGTGCAACAATTGTCTCCGCCGCCGCCGCCGCCGCCGTAAAATCCGCCGCCGCCACCGCCGCCTGAAGCTCCGTGAGCTGGGTTGTTCCCACCATTGCCGCCAAGTCCTAATGAACCGGCAACTCCTGGTTGACCAGCTCCCCAAGGTGGGCCACCTGCACCCCCCATAGTTTGTAAGCCACCACCACCGCCAGTGCCTGTAAATATAGATCCTGCACCATTTACACCGAAAGAACCTCCTCCAGCACCTCCAGCTGCAGTGTATGTTGGAGTACCACCACTTCTTCCTCCACCACCTGCTGCTACAGCAAATCTATTGGCTAAAGCATAAGGTGCTACTCGAATATCTGATGCGCCACCACCACCACCACCGGTGTTGTAAGGAACAATTCCTGGCCAGCTATTTCCACCGCCATTCCATCCACCTGCTGGTGTAGCGCCTAATCCTCCGACATTTATTTGTAATACTTGTCCAGGCGTTACTGTCATTAATCCTGTAACTTGACCTCCGTTTCCTCCATTGGGACCACCACCTTTTCCTCCTTTGAGGTTGACGGTTATTTGTGTTACACAATTGGGAACAGTCCATGTTTGAACTGCACCAGTGTAATTAAAGGTAACGGTTGTGGGTTGTGCAATTGAATTGGAAAGTAATCCAATAAATAGGAATACTAATAGATTGCTGAGTAACTTAGGGTATTTAATTTTCATTAATTTAATTTTAATTTGTGCAAATTAACATAAAAAGAACAAAGTGGCCACTTCATGTGTTTAAAATTATCCTCGTTTTTACTGTTAATAATTTTGTTGTTCTTAATTTTCAAACGATTACTTTATTTTTCCGTTGCCTCTAGAGATTAATTTTTTTGAATTTCTTTAACATCACTTAATTAAATTAACACTTCCAGAGATCACTTTACGATCATCGTCTTGTTTTAATTTAAAGTTAATTTCCCAAGTATAAACCCCTTCTTGCGCATGGGTTGATTTTCCATAGGTCCCATCCCATCCTATATTTACATTATTAGTTTCCCAAACAATTTCTCCCCAACGATTAAATACTTTTAGATTGAAATTATAGGGGTCAAAACCACTCGTAAATACAGGTTTCCAAGATTGATTGTGCTCATCTTGGTCAGGTGTAAAGGTATTTGGGATATAGTAAATCAATCCCTCTTCATATGCAATAAGCTGCGTTATAGAATCACTGCACCCAATATTGGAATAAGCGAATAATGTTATGCTTGCTCCTGATACAGTATTGTTAAATAAATGACTAGGATTTGACTCGTTGGAAGTGCTTCCATCTCCAAAATCCCAATAATAATTCGCAGCACCAGCAGTTCCATTTTGAAAATTAACCAATTCACTTGGATTTTGAAACACTCCAGGAACCATTCCGAAGGAAGCTATTGGATCTGCTTCAACACATACATAACTCGGTATAATAGAGCTTGCTGAGCATCCATTTAAATTAAATTGAAGTTCTATATCGTAACATCCAGAGGGTGTAAATAAATAATTAACGCTCGGTGTATTTCCAATGTTTATTCCATTGGCTAGCCATAAATAGCTCGCTCCAACTACTGTGTCTGTAGTGAATTGAACTTGAAGTGGACTGCATCCAATTAGAATGTCTGCCTGAAAGTTAACAGATGGATTGTCATTAATATCAATTAAAATATGGCTGGTGTCAGCACATTGATTCGGATCTGGTGTGAAAAAATAAGTCGTAGGACCAAGTAAATTGGTATTGATATTCGGTGTATTCCAATATCCTGTTATCGGCGTTACATTGGTACTTTGTAATGGTAAGACTGGTGGCGGCAATTGTCCCAAGCAAAAAGGACCCATTCCAGGAAATACAGGTTCAATTAATGGGTTAATGGTAGCAACAAATTGTGCTGTATCGGTACAGCCATTCAATGAACCAATGATCGTATAGTTAACATTCTGATCGCTGGTAGAGGCATTGTTTACAATTTGATTAATGGATCCTCCACTTCCGCCAGAATATCCAGACAAATTTTGATTGGTATTGGTTGTCCAAGTATAAGTAACACCTACATTCGGATTGGCACTAAAAGGAACAATAACATTGGATCCACTGCACAGTGTATCTGAAGGAATAATATTTAAAATTGGAAATCCATTGACTTGAATATTAACATAATCAATTGATGTACAACCTTGCGGGTCCGTTCCATTTAATATGGCAACATAATTCCCAGGGCTAGCATAAGTAACGGAATGAGGTCCAACTCCTGAAGCATTAAGCGGACTTCCTCCATTTAAAAAATTCCATTGAAGTCCACCACTGCAATTCACAGAGCTTAAAGCGTCATAAGTTATATTTTGACCGGCACAGATCACCATTGGATTAGCTGTTATTTGTGGACTTGGTCCTGCAAAGGTTCCTGCATTTGGAGTACTGTTGTTGAAGTTGATTGTATAACCTGTATTCGCACTAAAATTATTAACAAGCAAGGCGTAACTAACTCCAGCAGTCATGTTTATGGATTGCACATAGGCATTGTATCCTGCTTGACAACCTGGAAATTCATTAAGATCTATTTCAATAGTATTAATTCCTGTCGAACCCGTTGCATTTAAACAAGAGGAGGAGCAGCATCTAATGGGCGTTCGAGGGGCACATGGATCGTTTCCAGTAAGTTGGTAGAGAATAAAATCAATATCATCAAGAGAATTAATAGGAGTGATATCAAATGTCAGAGCCCCACTTGTGCCACAAGTCCAATAAAACCAAGCTGAATTGCCTTCATCTACTCCTGGTACATCCAAACAAGTTCCTGGTTCTGGTTCATCATTATCTAAACCTCCTCCACTCAAGGTGGCGACACTTACAGGGTTTTGGCTGCATAGAAAAGCGGCACCTCCGCAATCGGCGCCAGGATTAGCCGACGGAGTATAATTATTTAAACATATTTCAAAGGTTCCTTCTGCGCTAGGGATGCTTCCAATTCTAATTAAATAAACAACACCTGGAGTCAAGGCTCCTTCGTATAGTTGGGTAGTCCCAACACCTGCAGTTCCGTTATTACATCCAATTTCGTTGAGTGTTCCGCCACAGGTGCCTGTATACAATGCAATTCTAGGTTGACCCATTGTTCCACCTGCACCAAGTCCGTTCAAGGAGATTAATACATCAGTTCCAATGGCTGTAAATTGAAACCAAACATCTTCAGTTGCATTCGCTGGCCAACAAGTAGGAGTTGAATAAATAGATGGATTGGAACCAACATTGGAATAGAATCCATTTCCGGAACAGAAATTTATAACATTTGAAATAGGAGTTGGGCTTGTACAATCATCTGATTGAGCATAAGCAAAGGAGCTAAAAAACAATAATAGAAGTTGTAAAATTATTTTCATACACGCAAAATCTTGGACAAGTTCCCAATTTTGAATACGAAATTTACAACTTTTGGTTGTTTATTCCAAAAAAATTAATCTTTAGGCAAGGCGTCCACTTTCTTCTGGCGTTGCATTGGATTGTCTTTTGACCCTTGTTGCTTAAATAATTGATAACGAGTAGGTTCAAACTCTTGTGGCCAAGAGTTGTTATTGAAATCGACATCCGCTGTTTCTAAAAATGGATCTAAACGCATCTTAAGAACTGCTTTATCAAATATAAAGACTTTACTAACATTTACTTCTTGTTGCCTCCATATCTCTGCTGGAATCCGGATTACTTTTTTTGTATTATCCGTAAAGGTAAATTCCATGATAATGGGCATCACATTTCCACCAATATTTTCAAAAGCAACTTCATAAAATTGTTTGTTAGCATTTAATAAGGCTAAATCACTTGTACTCATTTTGGCAATGAAGTCATTGTATTCTTTTTTATCAAGTGCATCAGGAAGATACAGATTTCTTTTAGCATAAAAATCATCTATGGTACTATCTTTCTCATTTACCGTCTCTTCGATACTTTTTAAATTTCTTTCATCGCCAATAAATACTGTTTTTTCAGCAGCTTTAGTTTTTAAAAATGCCTTTTCGATGGTAGGGTTTTGGGTGTTCAGCTCAAACCATTTCACCTCTTTTATGGCAATATCTACAGGCTCCGTTCCATAAAACCAACCCCTCCAAAACCAATCTAAGTCTACTGCTGAAGCATCTTCCATACTTCTAAAAAAGTCTGCTGGGGAAGGATGTTTAAATTTCCATCTTTCACAATAGGTTTTAAAGGCATAGTCAAACAATTCTCTACCCATAATGGTCTCCCTTAATATGTTCAATGCAGTAGCAGGTTTCCCGTAGGCATTATTTCCAAATTGAAAAATAGATTCGGAATTGGTCATAATGGGTGATATGAATTTTTGATCACCTCTCATGTAATCTGCAATAAGGTAGGCTGGTCCTCTTCGACTTGGGTATCCTCTTTCCCATTCTTGTTCGGTTAAATACTGAACGAAAGTATTCAATCCTTCATCCATCCATGTCCATTGACGCTCATCAGAATTGATAATCATTGGAAAGAAATTATGTCCTACCTCATGAATAATTACACCCCACATTCCGTATTTGGTATCTTCTGAATAGGTGCCATCTTCTTCAGGACGACCACCGTTGAAACAGATCATTGGGTATTCCATGCCTATCCATTTGGAATGAACGGAAATAGCCACAGGATAGGGGTAATCCACTGTATATTTTGAATAGGTTTTAATGGAATGTGCTACCAATTTAGTAGAATATTTCTCCCATAAAGGATTTCCTTCTTTTGGATAAAAGGACATACAAAGGACATTCTTTCCACCAACATTAAGGTTTTGGGCATCCCAAATAAATTTCCTTGAACTTGCAAAGGCAAAATCACGGACATTAGTTGCTTTAAATTGCCATGTTTTAGTTTTGTTTGATTTGTCAAGTTCTGCTTTCTCCGCCTCCGCTTGGGTAACAATAATTATGGGTTCGTCTGATTTTCTAGCGCGCGCCAATCGTTCTCTTTGTTTACTGCTTAATATTTTATCTCCATTCTGAAGTTCACCTGTTGCTCCAATAATATGATCGGCAGGAACTGTAATCGAAACATCATAATTTCCAAAAGGCAAGGTAAATTCTCCTCTTCCTAGGAACTGTTTGTTTTGCCATCCTGTAACATCATTATAGACACACATTCTAGGGAAAAATTGAGCAACGGTATACAGGTAATTTTTATCTTTTTCAAAATACTCGTATCCTGATCGACCCCCTACGGCCATTCTATCGTTAATATTGTACCACCATTTTACTTGAAAACTTATGCTGGAATGTGCTGCAAGTGGATGTTCTAAATCTATACGAAGCATCGTTTTATTAACAGAATATTTCATTTTGATTCCAGAGGTATTGGTAATCGATTCAATCTTAAATCCACCATCATAGTAAAAGAACTTTTTTTGAATATCTCCAATAGACTTGAAATCCTCCATTTTTTCAACTTCAATAAGCTTGTTGTCCGCATCTTGAGCATAAATATTTTGATCTAATTGCAACCAAAGGTAGGTAAGTGCATCTGGAGAATTATTGGTGTAGGTTATTGTTTCAAAACCACTTAGTTTTTGCGTAGCATCATCTATAACAAGTTGCATTTTATAATCTGCTTGTTGCTGGTAATAAGCATGTCCGGGTGCTCCAGCGGCATTCCTGTACTCGTTAGGGGTAGGTAATTCACTTTCTAACTGAGCGAATTTTTTTTGTCCTTGGCATACAAAAATGGAGGAAGTAACAATTAAGGAAAGGATTATTTTGTTCATAATTAGTAGATATTAATTTGATGTTCCCGATGGAATAATAGGAACTCATAACTCTTGGTTTGGTGGTTGACAATGAAATTTATTTTATTTTGCTGCTCCGTAAATAGATCCATAAATAGATCGTATTTCACAGTGAGTACAATCTTGGGGTCTATCTTATCAGATTTGAAATAAAAATAGGTGAATCCATCTTTATTGGTAGTTCTTCCCTCTAAGTTCATGGCAACCGGAACAGACATTTGACTAATTGTGATGCCTTCTTGAATGAATTTCATAATCTTTCTTGTGCAACTGTCCATTTCAAATGCCTTTTCAATAGATTTAGATTCTCCTGTTTTTTTTTGGTAATAATAATCTAAATCATGCGTAGATACTTTTATGCTCATTAACAAACAACTTTGCTCTGCATCATATTCGATTTCAGCAAACGAAAAATAATAATCATGCCCAAATACATTTAGGGACAGGAATAAAACAAATAGGGAGAGTAGTAATTTTTTCATTTGTCGCTACTAATTTACAAAGAATTCATTTTATGTTCACTTTTATTAATTTTGTGTTATGATTATTTCTCTGAAGAATTCCTTTTGGCAATTAGATATAGACGCTAAGGGTGCAAGAGTAATTTCATTAGAATGTAACCATCAGGATAAGACAACTAAATTAATCAGTTCCCATTCGCATTTAGATTCTTGGAATGAATCGGTTTGGATGTTTCCTTGGTCCAATAGTTTAAAAAATGGAACCTATACTTTTGAAGGAATTCAATATGAAAACCAACAAAAAGATCCTCTTCATGGATTATTAAAAGAACTTGATTTTTCAGTTGTAAAAATATCAGATCAAGCGTGCAGCTTGCAATATCTGTTTCAAAATGGAGCACACAGCTTATTTCCATTTGCTTTTGAAATAACGATAACTTTTACGCTCCATGGCAAAGGATTTAATATCAGCATTGATGTTCAAAATAACGATCATATTCCCATTCCTTATTCTATGGGTTGGCATCCTTATTTTGAATTAGAAGCAATAGGGGATAAACCCATTTTGTGTTTACGGGAGGTGCAAAAAAGTACTTGGAGTCTAATGAATGATGTTCCAACTTTTAATCAGAATAGGGAAAACATAGAGTTGTCCGCTCAAGAAGAAATGAATGCATTATTCGCATTAAATCAAGGTTCACTTTATTTAAAAGGAACTCATGGAAAATTTAACATAAGTACAAAAGGATTTAATTATCTTCAGGTTTTTAAATCTATGGAGCGCAATGCACTGGCAATTGAACCAATGACTTCTTGCAATAGTGCCTTAAATAATGGTATTGGACTTAAAGTATTAGCTCCAAATACTTCTGAAAAGTTTGAAATAGAATTGACTTTTGAATCTTAAGGTGCACTTCTTTATTTTTATCTTAATTTTATCTCAAAAATTGCAAATATGAAAAGCTTAATGTTTTTAAGAGGGAAATTTAAAGGATTGTTTTTTGTGCTCCGCGCTCATGTATTTTTTCCTTCTCATTATCTTTTGTTTTTCTCTCAATTAAGTAAATTATCTCGTTGGATTTCTAAACATAAAAAGGAGGGTTACTCAGATTTTTATTCTTTAAAATTCCAATATGATAAACGAGAATTCCTTTTTAATTATGTAATTGAAAAAGAACAATTAATGGACCCAGTTGATTATCTTGAATTTGGTGTGTCCAAAGGTGATTCTTTTCGATGGTGGACCAAGAAGTTAAGTCATCCAGATACTCGATTTCATGGCTTTGACACTTTTACAGGATTACCAGAAGACTGGGGGCCTTTTAAGAAAGGTGATATGAGCTCAGGTGATTCACTTCCAGAAATTAAGGATGACAGATTTAAATTTCATGTGGGTTTATTTCAACAAACTTTATTGCCTTTTTTAGCGGATTATGATCCGTCTAGAAAAAAAATAATTCATATGGATGCCGATCTATACACCGCAACTCTTTATGTGCTAACCCTGATGACGCCCTATCTGCGCAAAGGTGATGTGATCTTTTTTGATGAGTTTAATGTTCCCAATCATGAATTTAAAGCATTTGATGAATGGACTAAATCCTTCTACATTAAATATGAAGTACTTGGAGGGGTAAATAATTATTATCAAGTTGCTATAAAGATTTGCTGATGGAAAAATTAGTCTTTTTTACTTTTATATTATTGAGTTTAACAGCTTGTACTAAAAAGATGGACCCGTGTTCTTGTGCTGAGAATTCAGGACTTGTCAATATGGATAAAGAAATGGAGTCTGATTGTAACGCCTATGTTTCAAGCTTATCAGATCAGGAATCCATAGCATGGATTAATGAGGCAATGTCTTGTTTTCAAAATCAAGGAAATGAAAAAAGTCCCGACTAGCGGGACTTCTTAAACAAACAACAACAAACAAATTTTTACGCGTTTTCAATTCAGAAATCATCGTAAAAACACCTTTTCTCCTTTAGGTAGTTGTTGATCTGGAGAAGTGCTGTTATTCTTTTTCATTAAAGGTTTTAACTTTACCGCTTCCATCTGAGCAATTTCTCTCCATGTCATTGCGCTTTCAAGGGTAATTGTTTCTTTTATTTTGGAGTGGTTTCGTTTTGGGGCTAAATAAATTATACTTCCTTCATTTAACATATCGATTCCAGGGATGGATTCATTGTATTTGTGCAATTGTCTTAAGGTTAAATGAAATCTTTTGGCAATTTTAAAGTAAGAGTCGCCTTTAGATGATAAAATGTACTGCACTTGATTCTCATGCTCCTCCATCTTTAATTCATTTTTGGTTTCTTGCCGTTGCGCCTTGTCCTTGGTGAATTTTCTTTTTGGAGCGTCGTCAACCATTCCAAATAAACTGTATGCAAACAAGCAAGCGAACAACAATAAGATATTTTTCATGAAAAGTGTTTTAACTTCTTTCCTCTAACGACATAAATCCAACAAGGTTTCAATGAGTAGTGCAACAGGTATTTAATTCGGTAAAAATATATCAAGAAGAGCTTTAACTAAAAAAGGCGTGCAATTGCACGCCTTTTTTGTTTCAAATAATAGTTCAGGCAATATTTTTTGCCCGATGATTCTTAGTATCTGTATTCATCAGATTTGAAAGGACCTTCAACTTTCACACCGATATAATCTGCTTGTTCATTAGATAAAACTTCTAATTCAACACCAATTTTAGCCAAGTGTAAACGAGCAACCTTCTCATCTAAATGCTTAGGCAATACATAAACATTGTTCTCATATTTATCAGAATGAAGCCACAATTCTAATTGTGCTAATGTTTGATTCGTGAATGAGTTAGACATTACAAATGACGGATGACCTGTAGCACAACCTAAATTTACCAATCGACCTTCAGCTAAAACAATAATGTCATTTCCATTAACATTATACAAGTCAACTTGAGGTTTGATTTCAACTTTCGTGTGACCATGGTTTCCATTCAACCAAGCCATGTCAATTTCATTGTCAAAGTGTCCAATGTTACATACAATTGCTTTGTCTTTCATTTTTTCAAAATGACTACCAACAACTATATTTTTATTTCCAGTAGCAGTAACAATAATATCACCTAATCCTACAACAGTATTTAATTTTTTAACTTCAAATCCGTCCATTGCAGCTTGTAAAGCACAAATTGGATCTATTTCAGTTACAATTACTCTAGCACCAGCACCTTGAAGTGAAGCAGCAGATCCTTTTCCAACATCGCCATATCCACAAACAACAGCAATTTTTCCAGCCATCATGGTGTCAGTCGCTCTACGGATAGAATCTACCAATGATTCCTTACATCCATATTTATTATCAAATTTAGATTTGGTAACAGAATCATTTACATTGATTGCTGGCATTACTAAAGTTCCATTCTTAAC
>CANLAQ010000009.1 GCA_947488235.1 Flavobacteriales bacterium
CAAACGGTAGATTCAGTTTTTCTGCAATTTTGACAAGCATGCCCTGTAAAGTCTAATAAAATAGGCAAGTTTTTCTTCTTTGCATATTCTGTCCCTGTGATTAAATCATGAAATACCAAGATTGAACCATCACCCACTGGATGCATTTCTGCCGCATAGGCATCACTGATAGAATCTTTTTCAAATCCAGTATCTAATCCACCATTAACATATCTAAAGTTGTCTTCAGAGTGGGTTCTTGGAGGTGCAATCCCGTCAATTAATTTCAAAGGTGCTCCGAACATTCCTGGTAATAAATAAACTGAAAAAGTAAGTGCAACTAAAGCGAACATAAAGCGCGTAACACTTAATTTTTCGATAGGTGAATCATGCGAGAACCTTAGTTTTCCTAGGAGATAAATTCCCATAACGAGGAATAGAACAAACCAAATTCCAACAAACCACTCTCGTGATAAGATGCCCCAATGATATGCCAAATCAACACTTGATAAAAACTTCAATGCCAGCGCTAGTTCAGCCAATCCTAAAACTACTTTTACTGAATTCAACCATCCACCAGATTGCGGTAATGAGTTGAGCCATCCTGGGAAAATTGCAAATAGAGTAAATGGAATTGCCAAAGCCAAAGAGAAACCTGTCATTCCAATGGCTGGCGTGAAGTACGAGCCTGTTGTAGACGCGGTAACCAATAAACTTCCAATTATTGGTCCGGTACAGGAAAAAGAAACCAATCCAAGGGTAAAGGCCATAAAAAAGATGCCTAAAAATCCTCCTCGGTCAGCTTGTTTATCCATTTTATTTACCCATGAAGCAGGCAATTGGATTTCGAAAGCACCCAAAAAAGAAAAAGCAAAGAGGACGAATATTCCAAAAAACAAGAGGTTCATCCAAACATTTGTTGATAGATCATTCAATCCAAGTGGACCGGTAGCGGCTGTAAATGCCACACCAAATGTCACATAAATTAAAATAATTGATACTCCGTATACCAATGCTTTAAAAATTCCTTCTCTTCTGTTTTTTGATTGTTTAGTAAAAAAGGTAACGGTCATTGGAATCATTGGAAACATGCACGGTGTGATTAAGGCCACCAATCCCGCTAAAAATCCCGCAATAAAAATCACCCAATTGGATTCTTTTTTTACTGGCTTTTCTTTTTTAATTTCCGCTTGTTTCATCTCTGTAGTAGATGATTTCACCACATTATTTTCAACAGAAGAATCATTTTTCAAAGTATCTACATCAGCAATTGGAGTAAATCCTTTTGCTTTAACTTTGCCCGCTAAATCAAAAGGAGGGAGACATCCATTTTGGTCGCAAAGTTGAAAATATAGATCAAAATCAATGTTGAATTCCTCAACGCTTAAAACCTCAATTTTTTGTTTGAAGATGGCCTTTTTTTCGAAGTACATGGATACCCATTCTCCATCTAAATGTTTCATTGCTGCCATCGTTTCAAATGGGCCGCCTATAGTTTTTATTTTAGCGTTTTTGCGCACTTTAAATTCAGGAACAATTCCTGTAAAGTCTGCTTTTGACGGATCGTGTTTTAATGAAAAAATGTGAAATCCTTCCACTATTTTTGCTTGATAAACAATGTTTGCGTGTGTTTCATCAATTTTCTCTAAGGAAAAATTCCATTTAATATGATCGTCCATCAGGCTATTTTGGGCTTGAATGGAGGCACTGCAAAAAAGTAGTAAAAGACTAAAAAATATAGATTTCATTATATTTAAATTTATTTATTGAATTGTAATAGTAAAAGGAACCTCAATAGGAGGAAGGCATTTGGTTTCGTCGCAAACCATGTAAAAAACCGAACCACTTATTTCTGATGTGTTTTTAATTTTAATCTGCTGGGATGCTTGATACTCTTGCTCAAATAAATACACCTTGGATTCAAAATTAGGGTCGTATATTTCATGTGGCACCATATTTTCTTCAAATGCACCAATTGGCTTTACGCTTTGAGTCTTATTAATGCTTAATACCGTAGCTACTGGCCCGGAATTAGGGTCTGTTTTCTGTGAGTAAATATGCCATGTAGGATCTATTTTTCCCGCAGCAATTACTTTATGCTGTACTTTATCATATGAAAATTTCCAACTCACATGATTTTGAGAAAAAACAACAATACTTATAAAAATGGATAGCAGTGTAAGCGTTAATCTAACCTTCATGCATCAAAATTAAAGTTTAATTTCAATTAATCGATTAATTGGCACCCATACTCCTCCTTTTAGACAGATAAATTTTGTTCCTGCTGCCCAAATTGTTGTGTCAACCCGCTTAATCCCTTCATCATCTTGAAAAATAATAGAAACTTTAGAATGATGTGAATTCCCAAGTATGGTAGCGTCCTTGATTTGCGACAATAATTCAGGATGTTGCTTAGACATCATCTCTTGCTTAAAGGTACAAGCAGTGATTGCTTCTTTCTCTATCATGCATATTTCTTCTGTCATATCGCTTGAATTTGTTTCCTAATTTACGAAATTGAAATTAGAAAAACTATAAATTAAGTTAAATTTTAATTTATTATTTCCAAGCCAAGCGTGGGTCAGCTGAAATGGTAGCGCTTCCTTTTATTGTTTTCCCTTCTTCGAATAAGAATTTCCCTGTAATAGCAATCATTGCTGCATTATCGGTGCAGTATTCAAATTTTGGAATGTAGACCTTTACTGCATCCTTGTCTGCCCAAGTTAATAAAGCTTGTCTCAATTCAGAATTTGCAGAAACACCACCTGCTATTGCGATGTGTTTAATTCCAGTGTCTTTACTGGCTTGTTTTAATTTTGAAATCAAGATACTCACAATGGTATATTGAATAGAGGCACATAAGTCTGCTAAGTTCTTTTCAATAAAATCTTGATCTTTAATTTTTTGATCTCTTAAATAATATAAAATGGATGTTTTTAATCCGCTAAAACTAAAATCTAATCCTGCAATTTTAGGTTTCGAAAAAGTATGTGCTAAAGGGTTGCCATTTTTTGCGTGCTGGTCAATAAGTGGTCCCCCGGGATAGGGCAAGCCCAACATTTTTGCAGCTTTGTCAAATGCTTCTCCTGCTGCGTCATCAATGGTCTTTCCTAAAATGGTCATTTCATGCGCACTGTTCACCTGAACAATTTGTGTATGTCCACCAGAAACGGTTAGACATAAAAATGGAAATTCGGGAGCTGAATTTTGTGCATCTTCAATAAAATGAGCCAAAATATGAGCTTTCATATGATGAACAGGAATCAAAGGAATGTCTAATGCAAGTGCAAGTGCTTTGGCAAATGAAACTCCAACAACAAGGGAACCCATTAATCCTGGTCCTTGCGTAAAGGCAATTGCATCTATTGATGAGGCGTCAATTTTAGATTTTTTTAAGGCTGCTTGGACAACTGGCACAATGTTCTCTTGATGAGATCTACTGGCTAATTCTGGTACAACTCCTCCATATAAAACATGCACATCCTGCGAAGCTACTACATTGGCAAGAATCTTGTTTCCACATAAAACTGCAGCTGAAGTGTCGTCACATGATGACTCAATACCTAAAACTATTGCTTGTTTAGTTTTCAAATGCTTAAATTTGTTTAAGAATGGTAAAAATAGTCAAAATTATAGGCCGAATCATTGGAATTTCCTTGGAATGGGTTTTGATTTTATTGATTCTTTTCCTTTTTGGTATTCGTAGTGAGAAATTTCAATCTTTCTTGGCCGATAGAGCAACGGACTATCTATCTAGTGAATTAAATACTACGGTGCGTGTAAGCGCTGTTGATATTATTTTCTTCGATGAATTGGCTCTTGATGGTGTATTAATAAGGGATTTAAAAAAAGATACTTTACTGAGTGTCGCTTCTATAAGGGTTCGTATTGACAGAATTAAATTTTTTGGAAAAAAAATAAAAATCAGTGATGTAACGATTCAGAATGGTTATGCTAATGTTCACAATACCAGAAAGAATAGAGATTTTAATTTTCAGTTTTTAGTCGATTATTTTTCAAGCGATACGCCACCTAGTAAAAACGATCCATTTGATTTAGATATTAAGACGATTGCATTGCAAGAAATACGCCTAAATTATCACAATTATGCTTCTCTTCCAGGTGGCTTTGGTTTCGATGCTAATCATCTTGATTTAGCGCATTTAAATGTGAAGATTGAAGACATTCGTTATCGAAAATCGAGAACAAGTTTAAAGATTGCTGCCTTGCAATTAGAGGAGCGTGCAGCCGGTCTTAATCTTAAGAAATTCGAGGGCTTATTAACGATTCTGGATACTTCAGTGGAACTTAAAGCCGTTAAAATCGCGCTAAACGGTTCTCGTTTAAATGCCAAAAAGATTGGCTTTTCATGGAATAACGAGCAGGATCTGAATGATTTTCTAAACAAAGTGATTTGGGATATTCAATTAAATCCAAGTAGTGTTTTGCTTTCTGACATTGCCATTTTTGCTCCAGATATGGAAGGAATGCGCGATAGAATTAAAATCAAAGGAAATGCTGGAAATACGCTTAACCATTTGTTATTAAGGGATATTGAATTGAATTACAAACAAAACACTAAAATTATTGCTGATTTGGAATTGCCTGATTTCAGTGATTTCAGTGCATATAACTTTAAAGAGCATATTCGTTATGCTAAAATAGATATGGCTGAATTGCAGCAATTTTACCTCCCTTATCCAAACAAAAAACTCGATTTAGGAAGTGAAGCTAGTGCCTTGGGAACTGTTTATTTAAATAATTTTAATGCCAATGGTGTTAATGGTAAATGGTGGATTGGGAAAAGTAAAATTAGTACCTCGATAGGTGATTTGAAAATAGCCCAAACATATAGTATTGATGAATGGGAAGATGGATTTAATTCGCATCCTTTTCAATCCGATTCTACCGCTTTTCAATTGCTTAATTTCAACCTAGGTAAATTAATTGATCTCAGTGATATTGGCATCGTAAACGGGGCCATTTCTTTTAAAAACTTCACTTGGTCTAAAGGAAGTCCTGAAATAAATCAGATTAATGCGGCACTGACCAACACGGATTTGTTGGATTATAAATATGCTTTAATAAAAATAAAAAATGGTCAATTAAAAGAGGAATCCTTTAACGGACTTGTTGAAGTTGATGATAAAAACTTGGAGGTTTCCATCAATGGAAAGGTAAATTACGGTGCATTGCCTTCTTATTCTTTAAATCTGGACATCAAGAAATGTTTGCTAGGTGCCTTAGGTTTTACAAATGTTCCAGAAACAAGTTTGAAAGCGACAATGTCAGTCAATGCCAAAGGCTTTAATCTTTCAGAAATGTCGGGATCTATGCAGCTTAATGATTTGAGTTACATTGAATCAGGTAGGGATTTAAAAGTGCCTTATGCCAATGTGATAATCGAAAGAGGTATAAGCTCTGATCTGCTTGACATTCAAAGTTCGCTGGGTAATATTCGTATCGATGGTAAGGTAAATCCAAGTACAGTTGCCCAAGATTTTATGTATGAATTAGCGAAGATATTCCCGACTGCTGGAGCTAATCTTGCCATTTCGAATGCTAAGGTTCAGAATAAGTTTACTTATTCAATTGTAACCAAAAATTTAGCTGATTTCCTACCGATTTTTTTACCTGAATTGTCTATCGAATCCGGTACTACGGTGAAGGGAATGTTTGATTCAGGAACGAATACCTTGGAATTGAATTTAAATGCCAATAAAATCAGCTATGACTCAATGGTTTTTGAAGGAATAAAATTAGATCAAAAGGTAGATCGCTCAGGAATTCTGGCAGATTATACTGTGAATAAGTTCAACTATTCCGACTCTTTAGCTTTTTCTGATGTGCATTTTAAAAGTAAAGGAAGTAAAGGCGATTTAGAATCTGAACTTACATGGGATCCCAATTCGGCCAATTATTCTAAACTTTTATGGAAAACCTTAATTCTGGAAAATGACCACCTAGATTTTAATTTAAAGCCCTCCTTTATTTCCATCAATGATATTAAATGGAATATAGAAGATGAATCATACATTACCTATACTCCAAAGGATATAAGTGTTCAAAAGCTAAAAATTAATAGAGGGAATCAAGTCATCTCTGTTAATGGTTGTTTGTCTAAAAATGAATCTGATCAATTGCGTTTGGATCTTAGACAAATTAATTTAGAGGAACTTAGTTCTATGCTAAAATTGGAAGTTAAGTTAGCAGGAACTTTTTCAGGTTTTGCAAACATTACAAATCCATACGATAACTTAGGATATACAGGTGATGCCCTAGTTGAACATTTGTATATTGATGGGGAAGAAGTCGGAAATGTCGCCTTTAATTTAGATTATTTTGCAAAGCAAGAACGCATAAGATTAGATGGAAATTTAGACTATAAAAATCAAAGGACGCTTGATTTTCAAGGATTTTATTACTTAGAAAGAGAAAAAGATAATTTAGAATTTGCCCTTTTATTTAAAAATACGGATCTTAAATTTACCAATGCATTTATGGATCCGGAAGTAGTGAAAGGAATCGAAGGAAAGATTAATGGAAAAATATTGGTTAAAGGTTCCCCAGACCATCCTTTGCTTTCTGGTAAACTAAAACTACAAAATGCTGCTGCGAATATTGAATTATTAGGTGTACGATATACCTTAAATGGTGAAGTTGAAGTGGTTGAAGATGCTTTCTATATTAACAATCTTCCCGTTAAAGATGAAGATGGGAATACAGCATCTTTGGTAGGTCAAATTTACCATAAGAATTTTGACAAATGGGATTACAATATGAACTTCAATTTTGAAGATGATATCTCGAAACGAGATCCTCAAGCTCCCTATAGAAATCTTCCGTTGGAGCGCTTCTTGGTTATGAAAACTACCTATAAACAAGGCGATTATTATTACGGAAAAGCGTATGCTAGAGGAACAGCCAATATTTCTGGTTACGGAAGTAAAATGGATGTAACAGTAGATGTAGAGACGAAAAATGGAACAGAAATTACTTTTCCTATGTATGGCGCATCTGATTTAGATGAGGAAGAAAATTTCATTCAGTTCGTCAGTAAAACAGACCCTTTAGCAAAGCTTAAAGAGAAAATCGACTTTACAGGCGTTAATATTGACATGAAATTTAAAATTACTCCAGAGGCAAAATTGAAGATTGTGTTTAATGAGCAGTTGGGCGATGAGATTCTTGCTTACGGTTCTGGTGATATAGATTTTAAATTTGATGCCTATAACAATATGTACTTGGAAGGGAAGTATACCCTGACAAAAGGAAGTAATTACAATTTTGCAATGGGTCCAATCAAACAAAAATTTGACATTTTAGACGGTTCCAAAATAGAATGGTCGGGAGATATTTATAATGCTAATATTGAATTAAATACTGCTTTTACCATCAAGAAAGTAAGTATACTAGAGTTAAGTCCTGAGCAGGAAGATAAATCTTTACTCAATCAAGACATTGTTTGTCTTTTGAAATTACGAGAAACGCTTTTGAAACCTACCATTCAATTTGAAATTCAAGCGCCAAAAGCACCAGAAACAGGAAAGGCTTTGATTACTAAAGTAAATGCAGAAAATGATGAATTAAATAGACAGTTCTTTTCTCTCCTTTTGGTAAAGAAATTTCAACCTTTAAAAGGAACAGTTTCTGCAAGTGGATCTGCAGCTCTTGATTTGGTTGAGTCTCAGATTAATGTCCTTCTGGGACAGTTGTCTAAGGATTATAAGGTTAATGTAGATCTTGGGGATAACAATGCCTTGGCATCTGTTCAAAAGAACTTTATAGGTGATAGGTTAATTGTTACAGGTAGTTTTGGTGTTGAAAGTGCTGCACTTGCTGGACAATCAAACGGGGCCTTTGTGGGAGATATAAACTTGGAGTATTTGGTGAATAAAAACGGTACTTTTAGGGTAAATGCTTTCAACCAATCGAATAACAATACAGTGAAGGAAAATACAGGTCCTTTTACACAAGGTGCTGGTCTTTCCTATCATGAAGAATTTAATTCGAGTAGAGATTTTATTCTTTGGCAATCATTTTTGGATGTTTTTAGACAAAAAGAAAATAAATTTGTCCACGAAAAGAAAAAGAAAAAACACACCAAGGTTCCCATTATCGGAGTGAAAGATAGTACGGTTCCACAAGTAAAAAGTAAAGAAAGAAAATGAAAAAAGTTTTAATTGCAAATCGCGGGGAAATTGCTAGAAGGGTGATCAGAACGCTACGAAAAATGAATATTCAAAGCGTAGCCATTTATAGCGATGCAGATCAACATGCTCCTCATGTATTAGAGGCAGATGAAGCTGTTTATGTGGGTTCAAGTCCTTCTTCTGACAGTTATTTAAAGCAAGATTTAATTTTAGAACATTGTAAGGCTTTAGGAGTAGATGGTATTCATCCTGGTTATGGCTTCTTGTCCGAAAATGCAGGTTTTGCTAGAAAAGTTAAAGCGGCTGGATTGAAATTAATCGGGCCTTCTCCAGAATCTATGGAATTGATGGGGGATAAGTTGAGCGCTAAACAAGCAGTAAAAGCTTTTAATGTCCCTTTAGTTCCTGGAGTGGATGAGGCGATTTCTGATGTTGAGGAAGCTAAAAAAGTCGCTGCTCTTGTAGGGTATCCGATTTTAATTAAAGCTTCAGCAGGTGGAGGAGGAAAGGGGATGCGTCTCGTTGAAAATAATGAGGAATTTGAATCTCAAATGAAATTGGCCCAAAGTGAAGCAAGATCTTCTTTTGGAGATGATGCAGTTTTCATCGAGAAATTTGTTACCAAACCACGACACATTGAAATTCAGGTTTTTGCAGATCAATTAGGAAATGCAGTGTATCTATTCGAAAGAGAATGTTCTATTCAACGCCGTCATCAAAAGGTAATAGAAGAAGCACCAAGTGCAGTTCTGACGGAAGCTTTGAGAAAAGAAATGGGCGAAGCAGCAGTTGCTGTTTGTAAAGCATGTAACTATGAAGGCGCAGGTACTGTTGAGTTTTTATTGGATGCAGATCTCAAATTTTATTTCTTGGAAATGAATACTAGACTTCAAGTGGAACATCCAGTTACAGAAGAAATCACCGGATTGGACTTGGTAGAATGGCAGATTCGTGTTGCTCGAGGTGAACAATTACCTAAGAAACAAGAGGAAATAGTTTGTAATGGTCATGCCATTGAAATCCGTGTTTATGCCGAAGATTCTTTAAATGGCTTTACGCCAGATATTGGAACACTAGAGCGCTATCGTATTCCTACTGGTAAAAGTGTCCGCGTTGATGATGCTTTTGTTGAAGGTATGGAAATTCCAATTTATTATGACCCAATGATTGCTAAATTGGTCGTTTGGGGAAAAACCAGAAAAGATGCCATTGCAAGATGTATTGAAGCAATTGATGATTATGAGATTTCAGGTGTAAAAACTACACTTGATTTTGGAAAATTTGTACTCAAGCATCCTGCTTTTGTTTCAGGAGATTTTGATACCAATTTCGTTAAAGACTATTTTAGTGATCCATCGGTAATAAAAATTGCAATGGAAGAGGAGCATTGGGCTTTAAATCAGGCTATTGACCAGATTTGGAGTGATATTAAGGCTTTTAAAGAAAAGGAATTCGCTTCAAAGGAAATAAGTAGTTCATGGAAAAATAAATTACAATCTTAAAATAAAAAGGCGGGCAACTTCCAAAATTAAATTACTTTTACGCAGCAAATTTTGAACTATGAATTTACATGAATATCAAGGGAAGGAAATCTTAAAAAGTTACGGTGTAGCGGTACAAGAAGGAATTGTCGTTGAAAAAATTGAAGATGCTGTTAATGCAGCAAAAGAACTTACTGCAAAAACGGGTACAAGTTGGTATGTCGTTAAAGCACAAATCCATGCAGGCGGTCGCGGAAAAGGAACTGTTGAAGAGACTGGTTCTCATGGTGTTGTTATTGCTAAAGGAATTGACCAAGTAGAAGAGAAAGTTCGTGGAATTTTAGGTGGACATTTAACCACGCTACAAACTAACGGTAAAGGAAAATTAGTAAATAAGGTTTTGATCGCTCAAGATGTTTATTATCCCGGTGAATCAGAAACTAAAGAATTTTATATGTCCGTTCTTTTGGACAGAGAGAAAGGTAGAAATGTGATTGTTTATTCTACAGAAGGTGGAATGGATATTGAACATGTTGCTGAACATACTCCAGAGAAATTACATAGAGAATTTATCGATCCTCGTGTTGGACTTCAAGGTTTTCAAGCTAGAAAAATTGCTTTTAACCTAGGTTTGTCAGGTGAAGCTTTTAAAGGAATGATCAAATTTGTTTCTTCTTTATACAAAGCTTACGAGGGAATTGATGCTGCAATGTTTGAAATTAATCCTTTATTCAAAACTTCAGATAATAAAATTATTGCCGTAGATGCTAAAGTTACTTTAGATGGAAATGGTTTATTCCGTCATCCTGATTATGCTGCAATGCGCGATAAAACAGAGGAAGATCCAACGGAAGTTGAAGCTGATGAAGCGGGATTGAATTTTGTGAAATTAGATGGAAATGTGGGTTGTATGGTAAACGGTGCCGGTTTGGCAATGGCTACCATGGATATCATTAAGCTGTCTGGTGGGAATCCAGCGAATTTCTTAGATGTTGGAGGTACAGCTAACGCAGAACGCGTTGAAAAAGCATTTCACATCATACTTAAAGATCCAAATGTAAAGGCAATTTTGATTAATATCTTTGGTGGAATAGTGCGTTGTGATCGCGTTGCTCAAGGTATTGTTGATGCATATAAAAATATTGGTGAAATACCAGTTCCGATTATAGTTCGCTTACAAGGAACGAATGCTATTGAAGCTAAAAAGATTATTGATGATTCTGGATTGAATGTGCATTCAGCAGTTCAATTACAAGAAGCTGCAGATTTAGTGAAAGAAGTATTAAGTTAATTCAATACGATTTTTGAACCTCCATTCGTGGAGGTTTTTTTTTGCCTTTTTTTACAGAAGTTGCAATAATCCAATCCCACACTTAAAATGACCTTCCGGACATGTCTTGTGTCCATGTAGGCCGCAAGGGCGACAAGCAAGATCTTTAATTTCTAGAATTTTAGCCTCATCAGATAAAGGTCCAAATCCAAAATCACTTACGGTTGAACAGAAAAACGCTGTAACAGGTGTGTTCATCGCTGAGGCAATGTGCAGTGGACCTGAATCATTTACGAAGGCTCTTGTTGCTCCTTTCATTAAGGCCGCGGATTGCATGATACTTAATTTTCCCGCTAAATTTACAGCCTTGACCTTAGATGTTTCGATGATTTGGTCCAATAAGTTCTTATCGTCTGGACCACCAATTAAGTAGATGGATGCGCCGGTTTCATTGAGTTGTTTCATTAATTGAACCCATACCGCTTCTGGAGCTTGCTTGGTAAACCATACTGAGGCAGGCGCTAAACAATAATAGGCTTGTTTTTGAAATTCTTCAACTGATTTTAAGTCTGCATCTTTTGGGTACAATGCCGGTCTTCTGACCGTTGGAATTAACAAATCACTAATAAGGTTTAAATTGCGATCTACTTCATGCAGACCCTGATCCATTTGATGCGGATAGGCTTTGGAGTATAAAAATGAAAATGGATTTTTTTGGAAGCCAATTTTTCGCTTCGCTCCAGATAAAACAGTGAGGAGTCCACTACTAGCAAATCGATGTAAATTGATGACAAGATCGTATTTATTTTTTCTAAATAGTTGGATTAATCTCAGTATTTCGCTTCTCTTTTTTTTCTTATCAAAGGTAAATACCTGCCTCAAATCGGGGTGATTATTGAGTAATTCTTCATTCCCCTTTTTTACCAAGAAATCAATTTCGGCTTGAGGAAACTTAAGTTTTAAGTTGGCAATTAATGGCGTTGCTAAAATTACATCACCTAAAAAAGCAGTTTGAATGATAAGGACTTTTTTCATTTATCGAATTAAACTTACAAATCCTCTTTTAATAACCTCTTTTCCTGTGGCGTCATGAATTTCTACAATGTAGACAAAGTTATCATTGCTTGCTTCATTTCCGTTACTCAATTTTCCATCCCAACCTATATTTGGATTATTTGTTTCAAAAACAATATTTCCCCAACGGTCTATTATAGTTAGAAGGTAATCTTTAGGATCAATATTGGTGAGCACTGGAAGGAAAACAGAATTGATTCCATCAGGATAAAAAGCATTTGGGATATAAATGATAGGGGCATAGCTCAAACAAAATACATTCGACTTACTGACTTCATAAAATCCATAGGAATTTAATACTTCGTGAGCGGTTACATAGTAACAGATTTCACCTGGATATTGACTTGAGTTAACAGTGTCGAGCGTACTTCTTTCTCCAGAATTACTCGTTCCAATAGCTTGACTGATTCCTGTATTTTTGTTCAATCTAAAAATTTCATAATATTCAACAGTTCCATCAAATCCTTCGTATGGAGTCCAGTTGAGATAGTTTATTTGTGTCATCTCATCTGCAATTCCCGTTAAATACATCGTGGTAACTAGGTTCGAATAGCCACCTGCATTAGTGCAACTATCCACATATTGACTTCTATAGGTAGATGGTTTTATTTCTGCATCGGCATTAACATCTGTAAATTGCGCTGTATTTCCAATCACGGTACTTTGTCCAATTACTTCAAAATTTCCAACTGAATTTAATTTTTCAAAAATAACTTCTTTTACCCCAACTGTCCCGTCAATGTATACGCTTAAATCGACAGAATTCCCTTGAACAGTAGCCAACTTTAAATAGTGATATGCTGGTTGTTGAGGCAATGGAATATCAACAACAAATGGATTTGATAGGGAGCTTTGTCCATTGCTTAAATTGGCTTGCACATATATTTGATATTGCTGTCCCCCTGTTAATGGTATAGTTGCTTGATTGTTGTCACTACTTCCCAGATAAATTAAGGTACCATTTTCAAAACTATAAAGGTTATAGTTAACGATACTTTGTCCTCCGTAGGCATTCCAATTTAGATTAACGGATTGTCCGCACATATCGGCAATTCCCGTACAAAAAACAGTAGTGTTAATAGCTCCTTTTGCTGAGGTTTGAAATGTAATTGGGACTGCATTGGTATAACAAGAGTCAAAAGCAGCAACGGAATAGGACAGAGGTCCTTGTGAATAATCTGCTTGATAAATGTAACTAGTGTTTGAAATTCCCCAAACGGTATCCAACTCAAATAAAATTCCATTTTGATCAAAAGTATAGATTACATAACCATAGGTGTCTTCCTGTTGGTTTTGATTCCAAGTTAGGACTAGATTGTTATTGTTATTCGGGTCAAATCCGACACTTTGAATCATTGGAATATTCGGTGTCATCATGTCCTCAAAATCATCATGAGGAATATTACTTGTAAAATTACAAGGTGCATTAGGCAATACGATTTGATATCCTAGATTCGCTTGACAAATGTCTATGGTGTCTTTGTACTGTGTGGTATTGTAATCGACACTGTCTATTAATTGAAAGACTCCAGCTGGATATTCTCTATAGATATAATAAAAAGCATTAAAGCTATTGAGTGGTGGGTTAATTGCTTGATTCCATTGTAATACAGCGGTTCCATTATTGGGATTAATCAAATTCAAATGGATAGCCGAAATGGTATCACTATATTTCGTGATGGTTCCGTTACATCCAGATACTACGCCTAGATAATAAGCTTGTGGTGTACTTCCGCCGTTCAGCAAAAATTGTGTCGTATTGATGTCTGTGATCGTTGCAAGTAAACCGCCCTGTACAGAATAGATTTGATAGGAAACAAAGCTGTTGAGCGGATCGATACTTGCGGTCCAAGAGATATTGACATTTCCATTTGCATCGCCTTGAATACAATCAATCGACGGAGCAGGAATGATTCCAGGATTGCGAACATTAATTTGCAAAGTAGCATAGCTAACTTTAGGAACTTGACAATAATTATCTTGTGCTCTGAAAACAAATATATATGGGATCATTTCTGCAGCATCTCCAAAGGCGTTGATTAAATGATTGCAATGGGTTTGCCAGGTAAAATCAACGGAGGCGCTTGAGGTTCCTGTAATGGGTAATCCTGTATTTAAAAAAGCACATGGTGTAATATTGCAACCTGTATTTTGATTGTAATTGGTTCCGAACATTGGACCGGAGGCTGTGATACTTAAATTTTGATTGCTTCCATCTTGTAATAAATCTAGGTCATTTGCAATCAGATTTAAATTGACGAGATCACCAGCATTGACCGTAGTAATAAAAGAACCACTACTAAATGGAGCACTGAAAATCGGTGCGTTATTAGCGGAAGTACAGGCTGTAATGACCAATTGCATTTCTCTTTCCACTTCAGAAATAAGGATGCCTTGACGATATGATTTCACACTTACTTTAACGGCAAAATTTCCAATGGTAGAGGAGTTGAAGGTGATTTCCCCATTCTGATGATTGATTAGAGCAGGAACATTAGCAGCATTCATTGAAGCGTTAGGAGTTGGCGATAAGGCACTAAATCCAGGTTCAAAAGGAACAGGTATTGGATTCAAGGGTGGATTGTAGCTACCCGTTGGGAAATTATTATAGGGAATTCCAAAATCAATATACACAGAATCCAAATCTGGATCAATAGCATTCATATTATAACGATAATTGGAACCTGCGCAACTTACAAAATATGGTGCTTGCATAAATACAGGTGAATTATCTACGCAAGTACTGTTTTGGTTCAGAGCAAACATCTTTGCCGCTAGTGTAATTCCATAGCTTGCAGGAGAGGTGATATTGGTAAGTGAATTGCTGCGCGAGAAATTTTCATAAGTAAATATCCAGCCTTGACTTGGAGGTGTCCCGCTGAGCGTTATAGGATTACTCCTATAGGTAATGCGCTCTATCGCACCTATGCCATTTCCACCTGAGGTTCCACTTCCACAATCTAATGGCTGAGGTCCTCCGCTCACTGCAGTGCAGCTTGGCGAAATATCTTCGCGCGAAATATAGGCTAAATTTAAGGTGGTTAGTGAAGGATGATTCCAGACTCTGAGTGCTTCTGATGCTGTATTGATCTCAGCTCCGTTGCAATCTCGGTAAAAAATTAATTCGAAGATATAGGAATTATTTCCAGAACATTTCCATGTGATTTCTCCCCCCATAACATGAGATGCATTCGCAATAGGCACGAAAAAAAACAGGGTAAGTAAAAATAAATATTTCTTCATGAAAATAACATTCCGAAGTAGTAACGGAATTTTAGTCAATAAGTTGCTGTCCAGCAGTAATTACAAGCATTTCTTCCCAAACTAAATATTTATTTGCTAAGGATTGAATTTCATCTGCTGTAATTTGTTTTAACTTTTTAAGGGCCTCATTGTAAAATGAATAATCTAAACCATGCATTTCGACGCCTAGAAACAAATCCATCATGGCAAAAGGTCCGTCTGCAGATTTTAAGGCTTGTCCCAATAAGTAATTGCGTACCAGCTCCAATTCTTCTTTATCTACCAGTTGCTCTTTCATTTGAGTCATTTCAAATTGGATTTCTTTTAAGGTTGCAGCAGCAACTTCAGCACCTACTTCTGTTCCAATAATAAAATATCCATTGTCCTTCATTTCAGCCAGAGCACTTCCAATACCATAAGTATATCCTTTGTCCTCTCGAATGTTTTTCATTAATCTACTTCCAAAATAATCTCCAAAAATGGTATTCATGATCACAAATCCATGATAATCTTCATGCTTTCTATCAAACATTATTCTACCTATTCTTATTCCTGTTTGAACAGTGGCGGTTTTTTCGATATGATAATTTCCTTTTTGCTGTTTGAAAATAGGGGTGTTATTTGTTACTTCTTTCCCTGCCCAAGGTTCAAGCAATTGCTCTATTTCTATAAGTTGTTTCTCCTGGAGTCGTCCAACTAAGGTTGCTTTTAATAATCCATTTCGATAATTAGAATTAAAAAAATCAATTATTTCAGCACGCGTTACCGTTTCATAGTCTTCTATTTCAGTGACCTTAGCATAGTTAGTTCCTTCAAATAATCTTTTTTGAAAATCGCGCTGACATAAAAAGTTCACTTTTTCATAACTAACTCTTAAGCGTTGTTTTTTATCAGCAATTTGTTCTTCAATTTCAGCTTCAGGGAAGCTCGCATTATGCATAGCATCCATTACTATTGTTAGAAGGGGAATGATTTGATCATTCAAAGCATAAACTGATACTACGGTATGTTCTTGGCTTAAGTTGATGTCAAAAAAGCCACCCAAATCATCTATATTATTGTGGATATCGGTGGCGCTTTCCTTGCTAGTTCCTGCTAACAATAATCCCGAACAAAGAGAAGCAAGTACAGGTCGATCAATGATGGTTCCTGCTTTAAAAAATAATTCTATTCGCGCTGCTTCACTTCCTTGATTTTCAATGGAATAAAATGGCGCAATATTTCCTACAAGAACTTTTCTAGGTTCAATGAAATTAATGGTATCAATCTCTTTTAAACGAGGGGCTTCAATTCTATTCATGAGATTGTGTTGCTTTAATTTGTAGTAAAGAACAATTTTCTTTTACAAATAATTGTTTCGATAATTCTTGTAAATGTTCCACTTCAATGGCATTATATATTTCGTGTTCCTCATTGATGCCATTGGCATCACCAAGCAGTTCATAATACGCTAAATTCATGGTTCTATTGAGTAATCCTTGTTCTTGAAATTCTCGCGAAGTTCTAATTTTAAGTTTTAATCTTTTTAATTCTTGCGCTGTAATGGGATTCAATTGAAAATCATTTAAAACCTCCCAAAGTGCGCTATCTAGTTCATCCATTGATTTCCCGTTCATCATCTTACCGGAAATAATAAAAAGACCTTGGTCTAAAGATCCTAAAATATAGGCGTTTATGTCTGTTACCAACTGCAATTCTTTCTTTAATTTCAGGTACAAGACACTTGATTTTTCTTTTCCTAATTCATCAGAAAGCATATCGGCAATATAATATTCTTCAGATTTTCGCTCTCCCATTTTGAAGGCATAATAAAAAGCATCTGCAGGAACATCTCTTTCATATACAGCTTTTCTAAATTCTGTTTGCTTTGGTTCTTGAGGTAAAATCCTTGCTGGCTTTATTCCACCGGGTATATTTCCATACCAATGTTCCACTAGTTGTTTGATATATTCAAATTCAAAATTCCCTGAAATACATAGAATGGCATTGGCAGGATTGTAGTGTTTTTGAAAAAATGCTTTGACATCATCGAGTTGCACCTCTTCAATATGTTGCAATGATTTACCGATAGTGGCCCATTTATAGGGATGTTTCAAATAAGCAAGTGGACGCAGCAGCAGCCAATCGTCTCCATAGGGCTGATTTAAATAGCGCTGCTTGAATTCTTCAATAACCACACTTCTTTGTACTTCAAGACTTTTTGGAGAAAAAGCGAGGGATAACATCCGATCACTTTCAAGCCATAAAGCTGTTTCAATATTTTGAGCAGGTAATACATTATAATAATTCGTAATGTCATTGCTTGTAAAGGCATTGCTTTCCCCTCCAGCGTTTTGAAGTGGTGCATCGTAGGACGGAATATTCACCGATCCTCCAAACATTAAATGCTCAAATAAATGTGCAAATCCAGTTTTGTCTTCCTGCTCATCTCTTGCACCAACATCATATAAGGTATTTACTACTGCCATTGGAGTAGAGGTGTCTTTATGGAATATTACTTTGAGTCCGTTTTTCAACTCAAATCGTTCAAATCGTATCATATTAAAATTGAAATTTTGCAGTATTTTGCGCTGCTTTGGCCGCATTAAATTCATTGAGTATTTGCATCACTATTTCATTGGCAGGAATAATTGCATCAAGTATTCCAGCAATTTGACCAATTTCCAGTTCGCCATCAATTAGATTTCCTTCAAACATACCTTTTTTTGCACGACCACGACCTAAAAGTTCTAATAATTGTTCTTTATCAGCACCTTTACTGTAGGCCTCATCGATCAAGTCATAAAAAGGGTTTTTTATCAAACGAACGGGCGTAAGTTCTTTTAAGGTAAGTATAGTATCTCCTTCATTGGTATCGATAACTTTTTCCTTAAAAGCAAGGTGTGCACTTGATTCATTTGATGCGACAAATCGAGTCCCCATCTGAACAGCATCTGCCCCCAAATGAAGTGCTGCTAACATAGTGCTACCATTAGCAATTCCTCCTGCAGCTATTAATGGAATTTTTATTTTAGAGGCCACCATTGGAATCAGGCACATCGTTGTAGTTTCGTCTCTTCCATTGTGTCCACCCGCTTCAAATCCTTCTGCAACAATTGCATCTACTCCTGCTTGTTCTGCTTTAAGTGCAAATTTCACACTTGAAACGACATGAACAACTGTTATTCCATGAGATTTGAGTAAGCTGGTATAGGTATTAGGATTGCCAGCAGAGGTAAAAACAATGGGGACTTTATATTTAATTATAGTTTGAATATGCTCCTCTATCGATGGGTATAGCATAGGCAAGTTAACAGCGAAAGGAAGTGAAGTTGCTGCTTGACATTTTTGAATTTGTTCTTCAAGTATTTCAGGGTACATAGATCCTGAACCAATGATGCCTAATCCGCCAGCATTAGAGACGGCAGCGGCCAATTCCCAACCAGAACACCAGATCATTCCTGCTTGAATAATCGGGTATTGAATATTAAATAACGCACAAATTCGATTTCTTTCCATTATCGCTTTCTTATGGTTACGAAATTACGGAATTACTCGTTTTGTTTTCTTACAAATGGATAGCTTTTGTGATTTATTTGCTTTTGGTTTGAACCTAAAAAGAAAAAGGGAAATATGGTGCTATTTTTTTCCTTAATTTAGGAGCAAAATTAGACTTATGAAGCATTTGCTTTTAGCTTGCTTATTTAGTTTTACGGCAAATTTTTATTTCGCGCAACATGCAGTTGAAGCGGGGACAGCTCAAGTTGCTCATGCCGGAGCTTTCTTTGAAAATAAAGGGCAATGGCCTCAAGGCGTATTGTTCAGAACACAAATTCAAGGAGGGAATCTTTGGTTGCAAGAAGGCAAATTGGTGTATCACCTTCAAGATTTTTCAGATTTGCACAAAGCGCATTTTAATGGTGTCAGTTCAGAAACTCCAAAAATCAGAGAAAAAGTAGTTCATGTGAATTTTATTGGCTCTAATAAAAAATGCGATATCGATAAAATTGGAAAAAGTACTTACTATTATAACTATATCTTAGGATCAGATTCAACTAAATGGGCACATGATGTTCATGGTTACGAAAGTGTGGTTTTAAATTCCATCTACCCGGGAATTGACTTGCGCATGCAGACCTCTCTTTCACAAACAAAATATGAATTTGAATTGGAAGCAGGAGCTGACCCGAATAAGATCATAATTTCCTATGCAGGTCAAAATCATATGCAAATCGACAGGAAGGGAAATCTCATTTTGAAGACCGAATTAGGAAGTATTATTGAGCAAAAACCCATCGCGTATCAAATGGTTGCAGGTAAAAAAAATCTAATCGCTTGTGCTTATCAACTACAAGATAGTATCGTAACTTTTAAATTAGGACATTATAATGCTTCCCTTCCACTGGTAATTGATCCGGTGCTTGTTTTTGCTACTTACGATGGAGCTATTTCAGATAATTTTGGAATGACTGCCACTTATACGCAAGACGGAAGTGCTTTTTCTGCAGGAACAGTTTATGGAAATAATTATCCAATGCCTGATTTAGCCACAGTTAATATTGCTTCTAATTTTACAGCTGTAGCAGGTAATTACGGTATAACAGATGTATTTATTTCTAAATATTCCTCCAACGGAACCACCATGCTTTGGAGTACTTTTTTAGGAGGTGGAGATTCCTTCACGGGTACTGAAACAGCACACAGTTTAATTTGCGACTCCAGTGATAACTTGTATATTTTCGGTGCAACATCCTCAGTAAATTTCCCAACTACTTCTGGGGCATTTCAGCCCAATCATGGGGGAGGGAATGCAGGAGCGAACTTTTTATACAATGGGGTGTATTTTTCCAATCAGGGTTCTGATATATATGTTTCAAAACTCAGTGCCAATGGACATAATTTACTAGCATCTACCTATGTTGGTGGAGCCTCAAATGATGGCGTGAACTATAAAATCACTTCTCTTCCTTATAATTCACCAGCACTTTACGATTCCTTGACTTCTAATTATGGCGATCAATTTAGAGGAGAAATCATGCTAGATGAAAATAATAATGTTTTGATAGGTTCTTGTTCAAGATCTACTAATTTCCCTACGGTTGGTGCTTTTCAAGCCAATAATGCTGGTGGACAAGACGCGGTTGTATTTAAGTTAAATACCAATTTCACCAACCTAATTTTCTCTTCCTATTATGGTGGAAGTTTGAATGATGCCTGCTATTCTATTAAGATAGATACTTTGCAGCAAGTGTTCTTTACCGGAGGCACTTCCTCGAATAATTTGCCGGGCACCACTAATGGTTTTGATCCTACCTATCAAGGAGGTAAAGCAGATGGATTTATAACAAAAATCAACGCTTTAGGGAATACGATTTTAAATGCAAGTTATATTGGAAAGACCAATTATGACCAATCATTCTTTGTAGAGATAGATAGAAATAATAATATCTTCTTGCTCGGTCAGTCATTAGGTGGTGTTTTTCCCGTTTTCAATGCGAATTATAGCAATCCCAATAGCAGTCAATTTATTATAAAATTAAATAATGCTTTAACGACTAATTTAGCTTCAACAGTAATTGGAAATGGATCAACAGGTATTAATATCTCTCCTTCTGCTTTCTTAGTAGATATTTGTGGTAATATTTATGTATCTGGTTGGGGAGCCAATATTCTTCAAAGTGTTCCTTTGGGAGGCATGCCGATAACATCCAATGCTTTTCAATCCACCACCACTGGATTTGATTTCTATTTAATGGTGCTCGAAAGAGACTTCTTGGGATTGTTATACTCTACCTATATAGGTGGACCTATCGCGCAAGAGCATGTAGATGGAGGAACTTCGAGGTTTGATAAAAATGGTGTGGTCTATCAGTCTGTTTGTGGTGGCTGTGGAGCCAATAGTGATTTCCCAACGAGTCCAGGAGCATGGTCAGCAACCAATAACAGTTCGAATTGTAATAATCTAATATTTAAATTTGATTTTCAACTCATTCCGAATGCTCAATTCTCTACCAATTCAACCATTGGCTGTGAGGATTTTCAGGTGACTTTCCAAAATTTCTCATCGCTTTCTGATGAATATCTGTGGGATTTTGGAAACAATAATACTACTTCAACTATTTTTAATCCCACCGTCTTATACACCGAACCTGGGCAGTATGATGTTTATTTATATGTTACCGATAGTGTTTGCTTGCTTACAGATACAGCTTATATTTCTATAACAGTATTGGATTCAATAACTTTTAATTTATTGGATACGATCAATTTATGTTCATCAGTTCCTTACACTTTAAATGTCTCGCCAAATGGAACAAACAACACCTACATTTGGTCATTAAATTCTAATTTTTCTGTTCCACTCAATGCTCCTCAAAATTCATCCATTCTCGTTTCCCAAGCTGGAATGTATTATGTCAGTGTGAGCAACGGTGTTTGTTCTAGAATTGATAGTGTCTTTGTCGCTTTTGACATTCCTATCACTGCCGGTTTTAGTCCTGATGTTGCTTCAGGTTGTACGCCATTACAAGTTCAATTCGATAATTCGTCAAGTGTAACGACCGATTTTTATTGGGATTTTGGAAATGGAATAATAGACTCAGTCAATTACAACCCATTAATTACATACAATTCTCCAGGGCAATATCAAGTGCAGCTTATTATTAGCGATAGTGTTTGTAATGGATCAGATACTGCCTATTACACAATCAATGTTGCTCCGTCAATTGCTGTTGTCCTTGATGATATAATTTATTTGTGTAACAATACAGCGATAACGATCAGTCCTTTAGTGTCAGGCTTAGCAACTTCCTTTATTTGGTCTACCAATGCCCAGTTTTCAGATACCCTAAATGCAAGTATTCTCGATACTTCCTTATTGTTAATTAATCCACAGAATATAAGCTATTATTTTCAAGCAAATAATGGTGCTTGTTCGGTAATTGATAGTGTGGAAGTTCAAATATTTAGTGATCAATTGACTATGGTGGCACCAGCTGCTATCTGTTTGGGTGAAACAGGAAGTGTTTCGATTACCAATAATTCAAGTGAAACTTTCACCTATTCTTGGTCTCCTTTAAATTGTATCTTGAATCCAAACAATGGACCGACTGTTAATGTACAACCAACCTTCTCGCAGTATATATATGTCGAAGCCACTTCTGCCAATAACTGTGTTGTCAATGATAGTATTTTCATTCAAGTATCTTATTTAGATCCTAGTTTAGTTCTGGCAACAGCACAACCCAATTTAGTTCTTCCTGGAGCACAGGTTTCTTTATTGGGAGCGCCATCAGGAATGAATAGTTATTCTTGGTCGCCAAGTATTGGACTTGTTACTCCTTTACTTCAAAATACCAACGCAACTGTTGAGACGACTACCATTTTTACTTTAACAGTTTCGAACGGTGTGTGTACTCGGAGTGATACAACGCTTGTTCGTGTTTATGAGATAATTTGTGATGCCCCTTATATCTATGTTCCCAATGCTTTCTCACCCAATGGAGATGGAAATAATGATATTTTATATGTTAGAGGATTATGGGTTGAAAAAATAATTTTCAGAATTTTTGACCGATGGGGAGAACTGGTATTTGAGTCTAATAGTATTTCAAATGGTTGGGATGGAGTGTTTAATGATAAAAAATTACCGCCAGATGTTTACGATTATTATCTAGATATCACTTGTGTTGGTGGACAACAAACAATCACAAAAGGAAATGTAACATTAATGAAATAAGAAAAATGAAAAAAATTATAAGCTCAAAGTCAGAAGCGTTTTTAACTAAATATTTAAATAATGCAAGTCCAACCGGATTTGAATCGGAGGGACAAAAATTATGGTTGTCCTACATTCAACCTTATGTTGATGAGTATTTTGTAGATAATTATGGATCAGTAGCAGGAGTGATCAATCCCGGAATGGATTATAAAGTTGTAATTGAAGCACATGCCGATGAAATTTCTTGGTTTGTACATTATATTACTAAGGATGGATTTATCTATTTAAGACGAAATGGTGGGTCCGATCATATGATTGCTCCTTCAAAAAGAGTAAAAATTCATACTGATAAAGGAACTGTTCAAGCAGTATTTGGTTGGCCTGCAATCCACATGAGACATGCAAAGGAAGAAACGCCAAGCATGAAAAACATTTTCTTAGATTGCGGTTGTGCCAGTAAAGCAGAAGTTGAGGCCTTGGGAGTTCATGTTGGATGTGTTGCTACTTTTGAAGATGAATTTATTATTTTGAATAAAAACAAATATGTTGGTCGTGCTTTGGATAATAGAATCGGAGGATTTATGATTGCTGAGGTTGCCCGCTTACTAAAAGAGACCAAGACTAAATTACCTTTTAGTTTGTATATTGTTAATGCAGTTCAGGAAGAAATTGGCTTGCGTGGAGCTGAGATGATTGCACATAAGATCAAACCAGATTTGGCTTTGATTACAGATGTTTGTCATGATACCGCTACTCCAATGGTGGATAAAATTGAAAATGGAGATCAACAATCAGGATTAGGTCCGGTATTGACTTATGGTCCTGCTGTTCAAAATAATTTCTTGAAACAAATTATTAAAGCTGCGACGGACAATAAAATTCCTTTTCAGCGTGCTGCGGTTTCAAGATCGACAGGTACAGACACTGATGCTTTTGCTTATTCCAATGAAGGGGTGCCAAGCGCACTGATATCTTTGCCTTTACGCTATATGCATACAACGGTAGAAATGGTTCAAAAAGAGGATGTGGAACATTGTATCAAGTTGATTTTTGAGACCCTTAAAACGGTTAAAAAAGGTCAAGATTTTAGGTATTTAAAATAGCATTTCATTTTTCTTAGGTGATTGATGAAATATGTTAACATAGATTTAACTCCTTTTTTTATTGCAATGCCTTTAGAAACAAATAGTTTAGACTAACTTTGCCAAAAAATAAAGATTATAATATGCGTTTATTACTTTTGTCAGTTGTTGCATTATTGGGTTTTTTAAATCCGGTTTTCTCGCAATCGCTTATTATAAACGAAGTTTCTCAAGGACCTACTGGTGTTAAAGAATATGTAGAATTATTGGTAATTCCAAGTTTGAATCCTGTTCCTTGTACTCCCGCTACACTAGATTTACGGAATTGGATTTTGGACGATAACAATGGTTATTTTTCCAATGGTCCAAGTTCTGGTGAAGGAATTGCCTCTGGATGTCTTCGCTTTGCCAATTCCACTTTTTGGTCCGCTATCCCTGTTGGGACATTAATTGTAGTTTATAATGATGCAGATGTTAATGCTGCAATTCCTCCACAGGATTTAAGTACATCAGACAACAATTGTCGTTTAGTGATTCCTGTTTCTTCTACATTATTTGACAAAAATCTTTCAACCCCTTCGATTAGCGTTCAAACGATTCCAACAACAGGTTATTCCCCCGGAGGAATTTGGAGTGCTGTAGGAATGGCCAATACGGATGATTCTTTTGCGATTTATAGTGCAAGTAATTATAATGTTCCTGTTCATGGTGTAAGTTGGGGAAACAATTCAAGTAATAATATAATTTATTTTGCTGGAGCGGCCACCAACTTAGTGTTTAGTTTCACGAATAATGGGTCCAGTAATCCTTATTTACAATCGAATTGGTCTAGTGCTTCCACTACCGCAGCAATTGGTCAAACACCCGGCGCTGGCAATAATGCAGACAATCAAGCCTATATTTCATTCATTAATAATAATTGTTCTCCTTACCAGCCAATTCTACCATACTTGAGCAATCAAATTGGTGCCAATTGTATTTGTAATGGAACTGCAACTTCAAATGCGATTGGTGGATCAGCTTATACTTATGTTTGGATGGACAATAATCAAGTGCCTTTGGGTCAAACTACCGCAACAGCAAGTAATCTTTGTCCTGGAATTTATTATTGTCAAGTTACTTCTGCTAATGGATGTTCTGCAATTGATAGTGTTGAGGTGATGGATGTTACAGTACAGGTGATGCCAACTTTTAACAGTTATGGTCCTTATTGCTTAAACACTCCAGGAATAACTTTGCCCACAACTTCTAATAATGGGATAACAGGAACTTGGTTGCCTGCGCAAATTCAGACGGCTGCTTTAGGAACAGCTACTTATATTTTTACACCTACGCCGGGACAATGTGCCAATTCAGTTGCTTTGTCTGTGACGACTTCTACTTTAGTTCCCACTACTTTTAATCTTGTTGACACCTATTGTGTCGGAACTCAAGCTGCAACACTTCCATCTAATTCCTTAAATGGTATTTCAGGTACTTGGAGTCCTGCTGTGATTAATACTTCAGCTGTTGGGACACAAATTCTAACCTTCACTCCAGTCAATACATCTTGCGGCGCACCCTCAACTTGGTATGTGGATATTGTAAGTAATATAACACCAACATTTGATCCAATTGGTTTGCTTTGTGTTGGCTCACCAGCGCCTAATTTACCTTTGAATTCGAATAATGCTATGAGTGGCGTTTGGTCACCAACGCAAATTAATACAAGCTTCAGTAATTCTCAAGATTTTATTTTCACTCCCGATGCAGGTCAATGCGGTGTTCCAATTCAAATCACGGTAGATGTAAATGATAGTATTACACCTTCCTTTTGGATCTTTGGCACCTATTGTATTAATGAGGTTCCTATGACGCTTCCGAATCTATCCATGAATAATATTTCAGGGACTTGGTTTCCACCTGTAATTAATACTGCTGTGCAAGGAATTAGTTATTTCACTTTCAATTCAGTTGATGGCGCTTGTGAAACGGATTTAACCATCAATGTGGTTGTTACAGATTCAATTGTACCCACCTTTCCTAATTTTGGCCCTTATTGTTTAGGCGCTGCAGTACCCAATTTACCATTGAATTCAAATGATGGAATTTCAGGAACATGGAGTCCAAGTCAACTTAGCAGCGCAGTTGCAGGTAATTTTACTTATATTTTCACTCCTGTTCAATCTGCCTGCACTTCCACTGCGACCTTATATGTTTCGGTGCAGCAATTGACTGTTGGTGCAGGAAATGATACCACCGTTTGTGCGGGAACTAGTTTGACTTTTGCCGGAACAGGGGCTAATTCATATGTATGGACCAATGGTATCCAAGATAATGTTCCTTTTCAGGCCAATACTACAAGCAACTATACCGTAACTGGAACAACGAATAATTGTACAGCAACTGATCAAGTACTGGTAACAGTAATTCCAATGCCAACTGCACAATTTACAGGAGTGGTCACCAATTACAATGTTTTGCTTTCAAATTCTAGTTTGAATGGAACTCAATACTCTTGGTATTTTGGTGATGGTGGTACTACTAGCAGTATGATTTTGGGAGATCAAAGTTATACTTATCAGCAAGGTGGTGTTTATGAAATCATGTTGGTAACCAGCAATAGTTTTTGTATTGATACGGCCTATTTTACAGTCACTGTAATGCCTGAAATTCCATTTGATGTTACTTATCCAAATGTTTTTACACCCAATGACGATAGCAATAATGACACTTATTCCTTAGATTTTGAAGGAATGGCTGATTTTGAAGCAATAATTTTAAATCGTTGGGGAGCATTAATGACGACTCTTACACCTTTAAATCCAACTTGGGACGGAAAATTTAATCAAAAAGAATGTGCGGAAGGCGTTTATTTCATGAAATTTACAGCCTTAGGAATGAATGGATTGTCCTATGATGGGCAGCAATTCTTGCACCTTATTCGCTAGGCCAAAACGATAACATTATCAGAGATTTCAATCGTATCTCCTTTAATGATTTTAGCTCTTCTTCTCGTTTCTACTTCACCATTTCTAAATACCATTTCAGCATCAATGATATGCTTTGCATGTCCACCGGTTTCAGCTATGCCCACCGCTTTTAGCAGTGCCATTAACTCGATGTGTTCTCCTTCAATTATAAATGTTTCTTTCATGTTTTCTTAGTGAATTCTGTAAATAATTGCTCGGCAGCAAGCAAGGGAGTTAAGGTACCTGATTTGACCAAAGTCTCATATTTCCTTAAAGATTCCCTCCAATTTTCAGCTCCGAAAAATTGTTGTTCTATCAAATAATGCAAATTCTCTTTAAAGAAATCAACATCTTGTCGTGATCTATTTTCGGTATACCAACCTTTTGTTTTTATATGGTTGAAATATTGTTCCATTTGTGTATAAACACCAGGAATTCCAATACCTTCCAAACTGCTACAAGTGGACACCGGAACTAACCAAAGATTTTCTTTAGCGGGAAAAAGGTGTTGTGCATTTTGATATTCTCGTTTTGCTTGAAGTGCTTTCTTTTCATTATCACCATCTGCTTTGGTAATTAAAATTGCATCCGCCATCTCCATAATACCTCTTTTAATTCCCTGAAGCTCATCTCCAGCGCCTGCCAGCATGAGTAATAAAAAGAAGTCGACCATGGAGTGAACCACTGTTTCAGATTGTCCAACACCAACTGTTTCAACAAAAATAACATCATAGCCAGCGGCTTCGCATAAAAGAATTGATTCTCTAGTACTTTTAGCAACGCCCCCTAAAGTTTCATTGGTGGCACTTGGACGAATGAATACATTTTCTTGAGTGGCCAACCAATTCATCCGAGTTTTATCCCCTAATATACTTCCTCCTCCTACATTTGATGATGGATCAATAGCGAGTACAGCAAGTTTATGACCTTTTTCTAAAATTATTTTTCCTAGTGCTTCAATGAAGGTACTTTTTCCAACACCGGGAACTCCTGTGATTCCAATGCGCCAAGATTTGCCTGTATTTTCTTGAATTGCTTTTAAAAGTTTCTTTGATTCTTCTCTTGCTGCCGGAGTATTTGATTCAATTAAGGTCAAGGCTGAGGCTAATGCACCGCGTTTTCCTGCAAGTAAATCAGGCAAAATAAAGGAGCAAGACAGGTGCTCTAAGCGCTCCTTGCGGCTGTCCATCCATTCCTTAATTTTATGTTCCTTATTCATTTACTAGATCTTCTAAAGCGTTTAAAGCGAGCTTAATATTTTCTCTAATTTGAACAATTCCTGCCTCCATCATATAACAAGGTGCTGTAATGATACGATTTTTTTTATCTACCAAAACCTCGCCAATTGTTTTTTCTTCTGTTGTACAACCGATTTGTTCCATTTCATTTTGAAATGACGAAATATCATAAGGTGATGGATCCGCTGAACTTCCGATCGTCATGTTTAAAGATATTCCACTGTTTTCAAATGCTTTCGCCAGTACCACTGGACTAACGCACAATGCAACGATTGGTTTACCTACATTAATTAGGTTGATTAAAAGCAATTTAACAATGGGTAAAATTGTACTATTGTGTCCATCAAAGGCCCATGAGGTCAAGTTTTTTGCGCTCCCAAAGCCACCCGGAAGGAGCAAAGCATCAATATCTGCTGGTTGAATTGAATGAATGTCTTGGATATCACCGCGTGTTATGCGTGCTGCTTCAATAAGCATATTTCTTTTTTCAGACATCACGCTACCATCAATGTGGTTGATGACATGAAAATGATCGGCATCAACTCCAATGCAAACTGCTTCATGTCCTAACTCTGCAATCGCAAGTAAACTTAGAACGGTTTCTTGTATTTCAGCCCCATCATAAACACCGCATCCTGAAAGTAATACGCCTATTTTCATATCTTAATTTTTACTTACTAATTTACGATAAATCGCTTCATATTTGGGTAAAATATTCACCAAAGAAAAATGTTTGGATCGTTCTAGAGCATTGATTTTAAATTGTTTTAAGGTTTCAGGTTCTAATAGGAAAAGTGTGTTTTTCACCATATCATCTATATCACCAACATCAGAAAGAAATCCAGAATAACCGTGTTGATTTACCTCAGAGATTCCTCCTGTATTCGAAGAAATAACAGGTACACTTTCTGCCATTGCTTCCAGTGCTGCAAGTCCAAAGCTCTCTGTTTCAGAAGGCAATAAAAATACATCAGCAATTTGCAAAACATGAACTGTATCCCTTAATTTTCCTAGAAAAATAATGCGATCCGTTAAATTCAATTCACGGGTTAGTTTTTCACAATTATATCTTTCTGGACCATCACCAACAAGAATTAATTTGCTGTTAATTTTTGCATTTACTTTAGCGAATACTTGAATCACATCTTCAACGCGTTTTACTTTTCTGAAATTTGAAATATGACAAAGGATCACTTCGTTTTTGCTTGCATATTTTGATCTCATTTCCTCATTGACGCGCATGGTATCAATATTGGGAACAATGAAATTTGGAACAACTTCAATTTCTCTATTTACCTTAAAATGCTCATAAGTTGATTTCCTTAGGCTTTCAGAAACTGCAGTTACGGCATCGGATTCGTTAATACAAAAGGTAATTACAGGTTCGAAAGAAGGATCTTTTCCCACCAAAGTGATATCTGTCCCATGCAAGGTCGTAACAAATGGAATTTTAATCCCTTGAGACCTTAGAATCATTTTCGCCATGAATGCTGCAGATGCATGAGGAATCGCATAGTGTACATGAAGTACATCTAATTTTTCATATCGAACTACATCAACAATTTTTGAGGTGAGTTCTGTTTCATAAGGCTGAAAATCGAATAGAGGATAATCAGACACTGCAACTTCGTGATAGAAGATATTTTCTCTAAAACTGCCCAATCTAACCGGTTGAGAGTAGGTAATAAAATGAACTTGATGCCCTTTAGCGGCTAATGCTTTTCCGAGTTCTGTTGCAACAACACCACTTCCTCCAAAGGTAGGATAGAGGACAATCCCAATTTTAATTCTGCTCATAATGATTATTTTCCTATTGGAAAGAAAAATGAAATGCGATAAATTACAGGTAGAATTTTCTGAACTTGTCCATTTTGATCTTTAATTTTTAACACATAGCTACTTCTAAAAGGACTATTTGCTGCATTAATTACATCATAAAAAACTCCTGCATTGATCCGAATTTTATGATTAAAGTCTCTGGAGAATCCGCCACCAATAAATAGGGTCGCCAACCAATTTCGATTTGGATTAATATTTACATAGTTCAATGGACAACGCAACATTTCAAATTCGGCTCCACCATATAGCGTATTTTTTAATCTATAATGGGCAAAAAGTCCACCGCCATAAATACTGTAGCCAAACTTCGTCCCAAAATTATTGGACCATGTTCTTTGTAAACGAAAAGAAGGACCCACAGCCCAGTTTTCATTTAGAATGGCTGCATATTTTAAATCTCCACCAACACTTCCGCCTAAATTTGAAGCACTGGCAACTAATTCAATACCAATTTCTGAACCGTCAAAACTTGTTTGAGCAAAGCTGCTGTTAATAAAAAGCAATGCAAACAGACTATAAATTAATTTTTTCATGTCATTATTTTTGACAAAGATAGCTTCGTTTTGAATTACTTCAGTGCTATTTCGATATGAGTTTTTATCTTTGTATAAAAATAAAGCCAATGCAACTCATAGATGGTCGTGCCATATCGGAAGAAATAAAGCAAGAACTTGCTCTCGCGGTCAAGTCTAGAAAGGAACAAGGCAAAAAAATTCCGCATCTGGCTGCTGTATTAGTAGGTGGTGATGGTGCTTCTATTTCATATGTGAATGCAAAAGTAAAAGCATGTGAAATGATTGGATTCGAAAGTACCTTGATTCGTTATGATGATTCGGTTTCTGAAGAAATCTTACTGGCTAAGGTTCAATCCTTAAATGATGATAAAAGTATTGATGGTTTTATTGTTCAATTACCTCTTCCTGCTCATATTGATGAATTAAAAGTAACCCAAGCAATTGATCCTTTAAAAGATGTTGATGGATTTCATCCAACCAATATTGGAAATATGGTCTTAAATATTCCAGGATTCTTGCCTGCAACACCAGCCGGAATTATGGAAATGATTAAGAGAAGGAAAATTGAAACTGAAGGGAAAAATTGTGTGATTATAGGTCGCAGTAATATTGTTGGTATGCCCTTGAGTATTATGATGGCAAGAAATTCAAATCCAGGAAATTGTACAGTGACTTTAGCGCATTCAAAAACTAAGAACTTAAAAGAGCTTTGTCTAAATGCAGATATTTTAATCGCAGCCATTGGGCAACCTGGTTTTGTAACTGCTGACATGGTAAAAGATGGTGCTGTAGTTATTGATGTTGGAACGACAAGAATTGATGATGCAAGTCGTGAAAGAGGCTGGCGTTTGGTTGGTGATGTAGATTTTGCTGAAGTTGCACCAAAATGCAGTTATATAACTCCAGTTCCTGGTGGAGTTGGCCCTATGACCATTGCATCCTTGATGTTAAACACATTAAAGGCAATGGATTTAAAAGGAAAGTAATTTCTTTGTTCCTTTGGTATGATTTTAGTCACATGTTTCGTGTGAACCTTAAAATATTCCTTTTTATATTTCTTCTTGGCACCACTGTTTTGGATGCTCAAAACACTTTAAATATAGGCGCGTCACTTGGTTTAGTGCTTGATTTCGGAACGCATGAACGTCAATTGGGATTAGAAATCAATGCTTATGCCCAAACCTATTGCGTGCAACTGAATACAGGAACTCAATTTTCATTTTTCTTGAAGGGACTAGGTAACAGAAGAAGATATATGGAAGAACGCACCTATTTAAGTGGGGTGTTGCTAGGGGGTAAGCGGAATCTTCTTCCTGCTTTGGGTATTAATTCTTTGAATCACAATACAAATTTTTCAAATTCTTTGACTTATAGTTATTTGTGGTACCATGATAATGTTGGAACCAGTCAGCGATCTGGTGTATTCGGCTTACAAATGAGATATCTTTCTATAGCATGTGAAAATGATATTTTCGCTGGACAGGGAAAAGATAGATTTAGAACGGGACATTTGGCTTTTGGGTATCGTTACCAACAACAAGTTTTTCAATTGGGCGCCAATATTTGGACGGGTGAAACAAAAGGCAGTATATGGAAACAAGGGAATGTTCAAGTTTACCCTTATGGTTATCGAGATTTGAGTCAACTTCCCTTCGGAACGACCAGTCATGGAATCTTTTATTTTTCTTATAAAACCACCTTACCTTTTCAGCAGCAAGTGAAAGCTAGTATTGGAATTGATAGTGAAGAAATTAGAAATGTCCTTCAAAATAAATTAGCCCATAACCTACCTTTTTTACCTAAGACAATGAAACGAAATACACCTAATTATTTAAGACTAGGTTCCAATGGAACTCCGATTTATACCAAATCAGAACGCCGAAAAGACCTACTATTTTTGCAAATAGGAACAAATGGAGATTGGTCTCAATAATCAATAATGTTTATTAATTTTGTATCCTAAAATAAAATCATGAATGTACCGGTAACAGTTTATGCTGAAATGACCCCAAATCCTTCTACAATGAAATTTGTAGCGAATAAATATTTATTAATTACCGGCGATTCAGCTGAGTTTTCAAGTAGGGGTGAAGCAAAAGGATTTTCTCCAATGGCGGAAGAACTTTTTAATTTTCCTTTTGTGAAAAATGTTTTCATTGCAGCTAACTTTGTTACGATAACAAAAACCGATAATGTTCCTTGGGATTTTATCAATATGGAATTGCGAGAATTTGTTAAAAATTGGATCGGTGCAGGGAAAGATGTTCTAATTCAGATGCCTTTACCTAAGGTGAATGAAATTGAGAATTCAGATGAACCCGTATTAGATTTTTCCGAAAGTGAATTAGACGATGCTATTAAATCTTTATTGGACCAATATGTTCGACCAGCAGTAGAAAATGATGGTGGTGCTATTGATTTTTTAGGGTTTAATGATGGGAAAGTTACGGTGCGTATGAAAGGATCTTGTGCTGGTTGTCCCTCTTCTACAGCAACACTTAAAGGTGGTATTGAGAATCTTTTAAAACAACATTTACCAGAAGTAACTGAAGTTGTTGCCATCAATGGTTAAAAAAGACTAAAAAAACCTTAAACATATTCGTTTATAGCTTGTTTATACTTAACTTTAATAGTGATGAACAAGTAGCTCTGATGGACATTTTTTAATTGGGTCCAAAACGCATCAAATCGATAACGATAATAATAGAATAAACATGAATGTTGTAAATGTGGACCTTAAGGACGAGTTAAAGCGTTTTTTTGGTTTCAAGCAGTTTAAAGGGGAGCAGGAAAAAATCATTCAAAATGTTTTTTCGGGTAGAAATACCTTTGTTATTATGCCAACAGGTGGCGGTAAATCTTTGTGTTATCAATTACCTGCTTTGGTATGTGAAGGAACAGCAATCATTGTTTCTCCGCTCATTGCCTTGATGAAGAATCAGGTAGATGCCATGCGACAGGTAAGTGATAGTGATGAAATTGCACATTTTTTAAATTCGTCACTTACAAAAGCGGATATATTAAAAGTAAAAAAAGACATTCAAGACGGAAAAACTAAAATGTTATATGTTGCTCCTGAATCCTTGACTAAAAAAGAAAATATTGATTTTTTAACTTCAGTAAATATTTCCTTTTTTGCAATCGATGAAGCACATTGTATTTCTGAATGGGGCCATGATTTTAGACCCGAATATAGAAGATTGAGAGAGATTTTCGAGAAAATTTCTAATGTTCCCATTATTGCGCTTACTGCTACAGCAACCCCTAAAGTTCAACATGATATTCAGAAAAATTTGAATATGTTGGATGCTGATGTCTTCCAATCTTCTTTCAATAGAGACAATTTATTCTATGAAATTCGCCCAAAGAAAGAGGTTGAAAAGCAAATCATTCGATATATAAAAGGGCATACTGGAAAAAGTGGCATCATTTATTGTCTTAGTCGCAAGAAAGTAGAGGAAATCGCTGAATTGTTGCAAGTCAATGGAATTCAAGCTCTGCCTTATCATGCTGGATTGGACGCTGCATCAAGAGCAAAGCATCAAGATATGTTTTTGATGGAAGATGTTGATGTAATTGTAGCGACAATTGCTTTTGGAATGGGTATTGACAAACCAGATGTTCGCTATGTAATTCATCATGATATTCCGAAATCTCTTGAAAGTTATTATCAGGAGACAGGTCGTGCTGGTCGTGATGGAGGAATTGGAGAGTGTATTGCTTTTTATAGCTATAAAGATATTGAAAAATTAGAAAAATTCTTGCAAGGAAAACCCATAACGGAGCAAGAAATTGGGCGACAATTACTCAATGAAATTGTTTCTTATGCTGAAACTTCAGTATGCAGAAGAAAGTTTATTCTCCATTATTTTGGTGAAACTTTTGATGAGAAATTATGTGAGGAGCATTGTGATAATTGTAAAAATCCTCGAGAGAAAAGAGAAGGTGAAGAAAATGTATTGCAATTGCTTGAAGCAGTTCTTTTGCTTGATGAGACTCAAAAATCAAAGCATTATTGCGCCTATCTTTCAGGAAATGTAACTTCAGATATTAAAGCTTATAAACACGATCAATTGCCAACATTTGGTGTGGGTAAAGAAAAAGATGAGCATTTTTGGAATGCTGTAATTCGTCAAGTTACTCTTGGAGGTTTGTTGTATAAGGATGTTGAAACTTTTGGTACTCTTAAATTAACAGACGCTGGCAATGCTTTCATCAAACATCCAACATCTTTTAAATTACTAAAGGAGCATGATTTCTCAGGAACAGATGATGATGATTCAATTATTCAAACCGGAGGGAAAGAAGGTGTTTTTGATGAATTATTATATGGTCAATTAATTGATTTGAGAAAAACAATTGGAAAGCAAATGGAATTACCTCCTTTTGTTATTTTTCAAGAACCTTCTCTCAAGGATATGTGTTTCCAGTATCCAATAACACTGGATGAATTAACCCATATTCAAGGAGTGGGCACCGGGAAGGCACAGCGTTTTGGTGAACCTTTCGTGGCCCTGATCGCTGATTATGTTGAGCAACATTCAATTGAACGCCCCTTAGACATGGTGGTTAAGTCATTGGTTAATAAATCAGGACTTAAGGTTCAATTGATACAAAATATTGACAGGAAACTTCCTTTGGAGGACATTGCGAAATCTCAAGGAAAAAATTTCAATGATATCCTAGATGAAATCGAGTCGATAGTTGCATCAGGAACAAGAGTGAATATCAATTATTATATCAACTCTTTATTAGATGCAGACAATCAAGAAGAGATCTTTGATTATTTTAATGGAGCCGAAACAGAAGACCTCATCACAGCCTATCACGAATTTGATGGATTGTATACTGAGGAGGAATTGCGATTGGTACGCATTCGCTATATGAGTGAAGTAGCGAATTAATCTAGCGCTTTTATTTTAACACTTCAGCGATTGAATTCTTAGAAACTGCGTGATAATTAGATTTACAGCCCTCAAATACTTCTTTCGCCCATTTTTTATCTGCTGGATTAATGCTCAAAGCCCGGTAAATCGGCATTAAATATTTTCTCCTGCCTACCTTTGAAATGAATTTTTTAATTTCTGGTCTAAGTTTAGTCGTATTTCCTTTTTGTATATTTAATACCAACCACTCCGTCAATATCTCACTGTTGTTCCAAGAACTAAAATGCATTGCATTGTCAGCTTTGTTTAATTGATCTATTGTGATATTATCGTCCAAATTTCTAATAAATACTTGCCATTCCTGAACAATAAAATCATCTCGTTTGATCTGATCAACGACTTTAACTTTCTTCTTTTTACGCTTTCCTTTTATCTTTTGGTATTCATAATGAATCTTAGGTTCAAATACTGGTTGTCCAGCGCTGAAATTCTGAGCCAATTCAGTCATGTTTTGTAAGCGCTTCGAAACAATTTTAACACAATTTTTAGGCAATCCTTCTTCATAAATCCACTCCTTATAATTGAATTTAATTTTGTTTGGATCTAATAATCGTTCTTGTAAGATAGATTCAAATTGTTTACTGTTAATCGTTTTGAATTTAAAAGATTCGAAATATGAATTTAAAAATTCATCTAATTGCGCTCTACCTACCTTAGCCTCTAAAGTTTTTAGAAAAAAAGCACCTTTTACATAGGCGATTTGAGTCATCCCATCGTCTGGATTTCTATTTTTTAATTTAAGGTGAAGTTTAGTGTCTTCGGGATGATCGCCAGAAGAAATTTCTTTCATTTCTTGTTGCATCTCAAAGAATTCAATTTCAGCAAGAATATCAGCGACTTCTTTACCATAAATCTCCTCCATGATGCGTTCTTCAAAGTAAACGGTAAATCCTTCATTGAGCCAAAAATCATCCCATGAGTTATTGGTAACGAGGTTACCTGACCAAGAATGTGCTAACTCATGTGCTATAACTGAAACTAAACTTTTATCGCCGGTTAATAGCGTGGGATTTGCAAAAGTCAATCTAGGATTTTCCATTCCTCCAAAAGGAAATGAATAGGGTAGTACCAGAACATCATACTGTCCCCATTGATATTTGCCATACAATTTTGAAGCGGCGTCCATCATTTTTGGTAGGGCATCAAATTCTTCGGCACAAGCATCAATTAACTCTTTTTCTGCATAAACGCCTGTATTTCCTCCATAAGAATGATAAGCAATGTCTCCAACAGCTAAAGCAATAAGATAGGACGGTATGGCTTTTTCCATTGTGAAATTATAAATACCTGTAGTATTTTTTTTACTAGGATTTTTGGCACTCATTAAAGCGAGTAAATCGTTGGGTACTTTCACTTGAGCGGCATAAGTGAAACGATTGGAAGGTGAATCTTGAACTGGAATCCAAGTTCTTGTTAGAATGGCTTGTCCTTGCGTATATAGAAAAGGTTTTGTTTTAGAACTAGTCATCGCAGTATCTAACCAATCTAATGCTTCAGATGCCTTGGTAGTTTGATAGTAAATATTTACTTGATTAGTCTTTTTCGAAATGCTAACGATCAGTGGTTGTCCCAGAATAGAATCAGCATCCATTTTTCCAATCATGAAGTCAGTTTCTCTTTCATTTCCTTTAGGACCTAAGGTTACCTTTTTAATCTGTAAACCTTTGATGTCAAAAATAGCAGAACCAGTACCCTTATTGTTCATGGTATGTCGCGCTATACCATAGATGGTTTGATTGTTGAAATCTACATCTAATTCTAAGTCCAAATGAGTAGTGTTGATGCTGTCCAGATTGGAATAAGAGTGATCGTTGTAATTTGATTCAACTAAAGAATCCGTCGAGGAGTTGTTCGATTCTTTCCTGTTTCTACAGGATGAAAATAAGATTAGAAAACATAAACTAAAAAATAGAAGCTTCATTTCAATGTAATTTCATCATTCCAAAGCGTTCCTTTTTTCTAACGATACTGTACATTAAAACTTCATTCTTGGAATTATCATATTTAAATAACTTAGGCTTGACAATACTTGACAATTCTTTTGCAGTTGACATTACTTGCCTATCAGCCTCACCTGTTGCTATGTCTAAAGAAGTTAATGCAACAACATTTTTGCGATATGATAAACTAAATCCATAAGGAGTATTTCCCTCTCTTATGTATTCACCTGTTTCTGCATAATTTTTTTTATTGTCATTAAAAATAAAACACAATTTCCCATTGTCTATGTAGCTAAAGTAAGAACTGTATGGGCCGTGATCGTTTACTGATACTTGAAACTTCGGAATTCTTTTTTCCCATTCCATTTGTCCGTTTACATTGATTTTGTATGCAATAATGTCATTATAATAATAGTAATAGGTATAAGTTACAGCACCTGTTTTTGGATCTGTTCTTCTTACTTCTCTTACATAATATTGTTCCATTGAACCAACTGTACTGCCATCAGGTAAAGTGTGTTGCGTACGAAGCGCATAACTATAAAGATCAGGCGCTTTGGCTTTTCCTTTATTAGTTTTCTTTTCTAATTTTTCTTTTTGACGATCAGACCAATTTTCAGTAATTAAATTCACACTAAAGGGAACATAGGAATCAGAAAGAATTTTATCTGTTTTGGCATCATATTTCACGGAAATAATTCCATTAACGCCTGCTGCGTTACCACCATCTATTAAACCATAGGTACCATTAATTGAAATTACTTCATCATCATTGGAAGTAATGCTTAGATTGCTCAGGCGCGATCTTTTTAAATTCAAGGGATGTTCTACCATTTCATCACCTTTCACGCTATAAATATGGAAATCTTTGAAATAACTAAACACTTTCATTTTACCTTTCTCATATTCACTTAAAGTAATGAAGTAGCTACCTTTATTCGTGATGTGATGTTGTTCGACAGAAGACAATGAACCTTCAAAAGGAACTGTAATTTCTCCTTTTCCGATTTCCTTCATGCTTTCGTCAAATATCTTATATCCAAAAACATCATTAGCTTCTTTCCTCCCAGGAATCTCATAAATCACACTTAGAAATTTATTGTTTAGTGATTTAATGATCGTGTAATTTGGTCTAGAATTAAATCTTTGTAATGAATAAGAAGCCAATTCATCTGCTGGACCAATGGCAGTCATGTCATCTCCATATTCTTGCATATAAAGAACTTTGTTTTCACGGTCTCCATCTGAAATTAACATTCTTAATTTTCCACCAAAAAAAGTAAGACATTCCAAATTCCCCATTCCACTGGCAGTATTGGTTTTGATTCTTACATTTTTAATCAATTGCAAGTTATCATATTGTTCCATTCTATAACTGCTGAAGATACCACCTCCACTTATGCGAAGTGTAAAAAAAGCTGCGTCCCCTTTTGGAATCATATCAATAAGTAGACTGTTTGTTTTTTGAAGGGAGCCCCATTCAACAAAAGAAGCTTGACTAAAAGCACCAAAATTGAGCGCTAAAAATAGAAATGATATAAAAATATTCTTCATGATAAATTTTTTTAAATACCGGTATAACTCTGTGGTGTTATTTGCAATAATTCGTTTTTTACTTTCTCATTTACATCCAAAGATAAAATAAAACTTTGGACTTGATCTTTGTCAATTGGTTTATTCGTCCTTGTCAATTCTTTTAATAACTCATATGGTTTTTGTACGCCTTCTCTTCTTAATATAGTTTGAATCGCTTCTGCTAACACAGCCCAATTTTGTTCCAAGTCTTGATTGATCTTGACTTTATTGATAAGGACTTTACTTAGACCATTTTGTAAAGATACATTAGCAATGAGTGCATGTGCAATCGGAACACCAATAGTTCTAAGGACTGTTGAATCGGTTAAGTCTCTTTGTAATCTAGATACGGGAAGTTTGGCTGCAAGGTGTTCAAAATGAGCATTTGCAATTCCAATATTACCTTCAGCATTTTCAAAATCTATTGGATTTACTTTGTGCGGCATTGCTGACGATCCAATTTCTCCTTCTTTCAAACGCTGTTTGAAGTAATCCATTGAAATATAAAGCCAGAAATCACGAGAAAGATCTAAGAGTATCGTATTAATTCTTTTCATGGCATCAAATAAGGCAGCCATTTGATCATAATGTTCAATTTGTGTTGTGGTTTGACTTCTCTTAAGTCCTAAAACAGCATCAACAAAGTGATTCGAAAAATCCACCCAATTGATTTCAGGGAAAGCTAGATGGTGTGCGTTAAAATTTCCCGTAGCCCCACCAAACTTCGCAGCCATCGGAATGGCCAATAAAGAATCGATTTGGATTTTCAATCGTTCAGAATACACAAGCATTTCTTTTCCTAATCTCGTTGGTGAAGCAGGTTGACCATGCGTTCGAGCGAGCATTGGGATATTTTCCCATTCTTTTGAGTAAGTGTCTAATTGCTCCACGATACGCATTAACGAGGGCAGGTAAACTGAATTTAGTGCTTCCTTTAAGGATAAAGGAATTGCAGTATTGTTTATATCTTGAGAAGTTAATCCAAAATGAATGTATTCTGAGAATTCATTCCAGTTTTCTGAATCAAATTTATTTTTTAAAAAATATTCAACCGCTTTAACATCATGATTGGTTGTTTTTTCAGTCTCTTTGATCCATAAGGCATCCTTTTCGGTAAAATTTGTACACCAAGAACGCATTAATTTCTTCCCTTCTTCTGTAAAGTTTTTAAGTCCTGGAAGTGGAATTTCACACAGCGCAATAAAATACTCAACCTCTACAAAAACGCGATATTTAATTAATCCATATTCCGAAAAGTAGGGTTGTAGGGCACTTGTCTTTGAGTGATAGCGTCCATCTATTGGGGAGATTGCGGTTAGCGCATTTAATTCCATTTTGCTTAAATTAAGATAATAGTCTTTAAGCCCTCAAAGATACAACGAAAGGAGCGAAAAATTAAAGAAATAGAGACTAAAGTTCTAAATAGCAACACGATGTTCTCTCAAAACATCATTTAGGGAAGTTTTGAGATCAGTAGAGGCTTTTCTTTGACCGATAATTAAGGCACAAGGAACTTGAAATTCACCAGCTGGAAATTTTTTGGAATAGGTACCAGGAATAACCACACTTCTTGGTGGAACATAACCTCTATATTCTTTATTTTCTGTATTGCTTACATCAATTACTTTAGTGGAACTTGTTAAGACCACATTAGCACCTAGAACCGCTTCTTTTCCTACATGTGCTCCTTCCACTACGATACATCTTGATCCTATAAATGCGCCATCTTCAATTATTACTGGGGCAGCTTGAAGCGGTTCTAGTACGCCACCAATACCTACACCGCCACTTAAGTGAACATGTTTTCCAATTTGCGCACAACTACCAACTGTTGCCCAAGTATCTACCATGGTTCCCTCATCTACAAAGGCACCAATGTTGACAAAAGAAGGCATTAATATAACGGTTGGCGCAAGAAAGGCTCCATATCGTGCAACAGCTCCAGGAACAACGCGGACTCCTTGAGATTTAAAATCTTTTTTAAGGTCCATTTTATCATAGAATTCGAATGGATTCACATCATATACTTCCATTTTTCGAATGGGAAAATACAAAACAACCGCTTTTTTAATCCATTCATTGATCTGCCAGGTACCATCATCCTTAGGTTCGGCAACTCTAATCAAACCCTTGTCTAAGGATTCAATTACGGCTTCAATAGCTTTAATTGTTGATGGATCACTGAGTAAATTACGATCTTCCCAAGCAGCTTCAATTATATTTTTCATGTCTTAAATTCTACGTTCAAAGTTAAGAATACTAAGTAGTGTTAACATTACTTTTTTGTTAATTTCATAAGAAATTTTAATGTTCTTTTAATCATTCAGCTACTTTTCTAGCACGATGACCAAGTCTTTCAGAGTGAGGCACTAATAGCAACAATAAAAATCCAGAGACAAAGAAGATAACCAATGCCAATATGGAACTTCTAATGTCTAAGTATCCTTCAATGACTCCAAATGTTAAAGTTCCAATAGCCAAACCTATTTTTTCTGCCATATCAAAGAAACTGAAATAGGAGGTTAAATCATTTGTTTCAGGTAATAATTTGGCGTAAGTAGATCGAGAAACAGATTGAATTCCACCCATAACCAAACCAACAACTGCCGCAGCGATATAGAATTGCCAAGGTTTGTAGACTAGGGAATAAACACATAGGCACAATCCAATCCAGATTAAAATGGCCAAACCAATGGTCTTAATATTTCCAATTTTAGAAGAAAGTTTTGACATTAAAAAGGCACCGGCAATTCCTAAGAACTGTATGATTAAAATGCTGATAATTAAATCTGCTGATTTGATGCCTCTTATTTCTTTATTAGCAAAAGCAACGGCCATTACCATGATGGTTTGTACAGCCATGTTGTACATGAAGTAGCTTGATAAAAAGCGTTTAAGTATTTTATTTTGTTGTATGTTTCGAAAGACCGCGGCCAATTCTTTAAATCCTGAGCTAAAAATATTCCCTCCTTTTTTAACTTCAGGGATTTTGGTTTTAGGTAGGTAATAAAAAGAATAGCTAGCAAAAGCAATCCACCAAATACTCACTAAGGGAAATGCAAATTTTATGGGAATAGTTTTAGTGAAAACAGTTAAAACAAGTATTATGATGAGTAATATAGAACTTCCTAAATATCCCATTGAAAATCCTCTTGCGCTAATTTTGTCATGGTCCTTATAATCTGCAATTTCAGGGAGGTAAGAATTATAATAGACTAAACTTCCCCAGAATCCAATACTTGCGATGAAAAGTGGTAAAATACCAATCCCGAGTTCAAACGGAGTATAGTCAACTCCATGATTGTCGGCATTAAAAAAATAAAGTAATCCGCTCGATACTGCTCCGGTATAACAAAAAATCTGCATAAATAATTTCCGTCGTCCTCCCGCATCTGCAATACCAGAAAAGATAGGAGAAAGAATCGCAACTACGATGTAAGAAAGACAAATTAGATAAGCATAGAATTCTGTGTTTTTAAATTCAAATCCAAAAAATGAAATAGTATCATAGATGGTTCGACCACTAACTGGATCTTTTATAGAAGTTTTAGTTTCAAATAAAATGGGGAAGATCGCAGAGCTAATAATTAATGGGTAAACTGAATTGGCCCAATCGTATAAGACCCATGCCTTGATAATTTTTTTATTCCCTTTAACTTCTATTTCATCCATATGCTGCAAATTATTTGTTTAAAACTACAAAAGGAAATTTAACCATAGCGTAACAGAGGAATAATTTTTCATTGTTTATTTGTGAAGAGCATGTTTATTTATTTTGTTAATTTGTAAATCTATGAAATTCTTTATTTTTTCATTCTTAGTTTTCTTGTCGCTGCAGAGTTGCGCTTTTGATGCACCAACAAACGACATAAATACAGAAAAATCAAGGGAAGATTCACTTTTTTTTGCGAATAGATTGGCCTTAAAAATAAACGAGGCGCATCAATATTTGAAAAACAATCCATCGTTTAACAAGCAATATATTTTCCTAATTGATATGAAAGTCAACTCGGGTAAGGCACGATTGTTTGTTGTGGATTTAACAACAGATAGAATAGTTAGTAAAGGCTTAGTAGCCCATGGAAGTGGATCGAATACCTATGTTAGAGATAGCTTGATTTTTAGTAATGTCCCTAACTCTTATAAAACTTCTTTAGGAAAATATAAAATTGGAGCGTCCTATCCAGGTAGGTTCGGCAAATCATATAAACTTCATGGTTTAGATGCCTCGAATAGTAATGCATTTGATCGTTTCATTGTTTTGCATCGCTACTCCTGTGTCCCAGATGAGGAACAGTCTTATGAAATTTGTAATAGTTTGGGTTGTCCAATGGTTTCAGAAGCATATTTTGAAGCGCTTGACTCCTTTATTCAAGCCTCTAAAAAGCCTCTGCTCTTAGAAATATTTTACTAAAAGGAAAATCTATTTAATTTGAATACCAATATTTTGCAGTAAACCTGGGAGCCCTTCTAAGGAAAAAATAGCTTGTTTCAGTTTGTTTTCTTTAGGATTAATAATAAATCCTATGGCGCTTGAAAAATCACATTTCTCCAAATTACTCTGCTCAAAAATAGCACTACTTAAGTCCGATTCATGAAACGAGGAGGCACTTAAATCTGCTTCAGTAAAATCTACATCATTCATTTCACAATTTAAAAATTGCGTTCCTTTTAATTTAAGCTGATAAAAAGAACAGTGATTTAAATTACAATGGTCAAAAGAAATTTCTAATCCAAATGGATTGGCGTATTCGAAATGAATTCCAATCATTTTACAATTATTAAAGCGAACTGTTTGTAGAATAGAATTGTTAAGTTTAGATAAACTGAGATTACATTCTTCAAAATCGCAGGTGATGAATTTATAGGAACTTAAATCTGAATTGGAGAAATCACAATTAATAAATTGACACTCCTCGTAAGTTCCTTTTGGCAGTTCAGAGCTGTTTATTTTAGTGAATTCGCGATCAGAAATAAAAACAGTGGACATTATTCAATTCCTTTTAAATAATTTTCTAGGTACTCAAAGTTGGGCATTAATTTACCTTCTAAGTCTGTTTCTGTTCCGCGCTCAATAACACGGTCAGGATCTGCACCGAACAGTTTCGGTAAAACATGCTTTATCAATTCATTCCCAAAATCTTCAGAGGCATCTCTAGGCAATTCACAAGGAAGATTATCCACCGCCATTACAGCAATTGCGTTTGGATCTTTGAAATCAATTTCCTTTCCAGTTGTAGGGTCATATCCATAAATGGGGTCAGCAACCTTTGATGGTCTAATAGTACAAGCAATAGGTCCAGCAATATCGCAAGAAATATCAGCGACCACTTTTAGTCTCCTTTCTTTTTGCAGATCAGCTTGTGTAATTAAAAGTGGGGATCGGTTGTTCCAAAAGTGACATGGAATGTACAGATCGCAAAAAGGTAAAAATTGATTTAATTTCGATGAATAGCTTTCAGGTTGGGCATAAAATTCCTTCTTATCGAAACTTCCGTCAATTGTTTTTTCAAAATAATCTTCGGTATCTAATTGCGTATAAACTGGACCATTAAAGGTATTATTCAGAAATTCTTCTGGACTTACCTCTTTAATCGGTAGCAGGTCAATTATTTCTTTGGCTCCATGTCCAACCCGACCAAATCCAGTAATTACGATGCTGAAATTGGAAGGAAGAATCACTTTTTTAAGTTCCTGCTCTACTTCCTTTCTATCTACACATTGGTTGGCAGGTTTCAAAGAATAGGCTCCACTTTTCAAACCATAGGTTAGAAATGCATTGTAACATCCTACGATTCCTGCGTAACGACCAAAACCTATAAGTCTTTTGTTGTTTTTGTCTTTAATTACTTCGTAATCTACCAATCGAACTTTAAGATCTAAAATTTTCTGAAGCAATGCACGATTGTAGGGTTGTTTTTTTAGTGTATGTGAAAAGAAGAAAAAAGTTTTTTCTGGAATTAAATCCGTCATAGGAACTTCCTTCACACCAAAAATAATATCGCAATGACTTAATGCATCAACTACTTGAATTCCTTCCTTAATATAATCTGCATCATTAAAGGTGCGGATCGGGCTTGTTTGAACTGAGATTTTAACATTTGGAAAAAGTGTTTCTACCGTTTTACACTGTTGAGGTGTCAGCGGAACTCTGAAATCAGGAGGTACTTTCCCTTCTCGGATAATACCAATTTGAATAGGTTTAATATTTTTCAGCACTAGGAAATCGGAGTTTTTAATAAATAAGCATCAATAAATTCTCGGACACATCCAGCACCTCCTTGGGAGGATAAAATCACATGTGAAATTGATTTTACTGCATTCACTGCATTGGCTGGACAAGCACTAAACCCGATACTTTTCATTATTTCAATATCATTGATATCGTCACCTATCATTCCCACCTCGTCTAAACTTATTTTCAATTCAGCGCACCACGAATTTAGAATACTAATCTTAGATTCTTGACCAACATAACAATGCTGAATCCCTAATAATTTTGCGCGGTCTTGTACCAAATGTTCGGTGAAACCAGAAGAGATTATACCAACAGGAAAACCAGATTTAGATAGATGCATTATAGCCATTCCATCTTTGGTGTTGTATTTTTTCATCTGATCACCTTTTTCCGTCATGTACATGCCTCCATCCGTCATGACACCATCAACATCTAGAATTAAAAATTTAATTTTTGATATTTTATCTTGGATAAAATCTGATTTAAAAACAGGTTTGAATAGCAATGCCATCATATCTATTTCATATTCCTCACAAATTGCTTCAAGGTCAAATAGCGATAATTCATGAACTTCTTCCACCTCCATGTCGGATAAAAAGTCTTCAAAATCAATCCCGTTTTTAACGCAGATTCCTTTTAAGTTTTGTTCTAAGTGCATATTAAATCATTTTATAGCCGACACTTGCAGCAACAGGCCGAAGTTCATTTAATAATTTTTCAAATTGAGTATAATCTAATTGCTGAGAAGCATCGGATTTAGCCACCTTCGGATTTGGATGTGTTTCGATGAGTAATCCATCAATTCCCATAGCCACACAAGCTTTTGCAAGTGGAGCAACACCATAAGCGTAACCCATCGCATGAGAAGGATCAAGTACAATGGGTAGATTAGTGTATTCTTGTAACCAAGCGACACCACAAAGATCTAAAGTAAACCTCGTTCCTGTTTCGAAAGTTCTAATACCTCTTTCACAAAGCATCACATTTTCATTACCACCAGACAACAAGAATTCAGCTGCTTGAACAAATTCTTGCAGCGTCGAACCGAATCCGCGTTTAATCAATACTGGTTTATTTGTTTTCGCACAGGCTCTTAAAATTCCTTGATCATACATTGCCTTTGCGCCAATTTGAATGACATCAGAATATTCAATGATTTCATCAATATGTGTTGCGTCTCTCGCTTCAGTGATGACATTTAAGCCATATTCTTCGCGCATTTTAGCTAACAGTTTTAGGCCATCTAATCCCATTCCTTGAAAAGAGTACGGACTTGTTCTTGGTTTGTAACAGCCACCTCTTAAGGTGCTTAAACCCATTTTCACTAGCAATTCCGCTGAAGATCTTATTTGTTCCTCAGACTCTACCGAACAAGGTCCACCAATTAATACAGTGCTATTGCTTGTTCCACCAATAATAGTATTATTGATTGCAACAGTCCTTTTATCACTTTGATAATTTTTTGATGCGAGTTGCATGTCATTGGGAAACACCCAGAAATTATCAGTGAAATCTGCTAATCCAGCAGGTAGTTCTTTAACACCTGAACCAGTGATTAGAATTTCTTGATTGTTACTGACATGAAATGCTTTATTTTCACCTGCTAAGACTGCAGCTTGTGCAGCACTGACATTTTTCTTTAAATGAATAATCATAATTCTCCTTTGATGAGATTTGTAAAGTGGATAATTCCAAGAGTTGTATTGTTATGATCTACAACGGGCAGATACATAAGAGGAATAGGGCATGCTTTAATAAATTGAAGCAAGAGATGAACCGTACTTGATCCTTCAATTTTCATTGGATTTTTATTGATAAGATCTTCTGGCTCAATAGCTCCAGGATCTTTTATTTTCTTGAGAAGCGCTTTGCGTATGTCCGCACTCGAAACGAGACCCATTAAATGATCGGCTTCATCAACAATCAAACAAAATCCAAGATTTCCATTCTCAACTGTTTCCAGAATCGATTGAGTAGAGCAATTCTTCCAAGCTATTACAGGTGCTTCGTCGATTGGAGTCATAAAGTCTTCAATTTTTATTTGAGACTCCATTTCTCTTTTCGTAAGATTCATGAGTGCATGTCCTATACTTGGACCATTGAATAGATAAGAACCAGAAACAGAGGTACTGACACCCATATTTCTTAAAATGAAAGAAATCTCACCATTTACCCCTCCATCTACATGAATGGATTTACTTGGGTATGCTTTTCTAAATTGACGGACCTTAGTAAAGTTATGTTTATCAAAAATGCCACCGCTTTGTCCGGGAACTGTTGCCATAACCAGCAAGAAATCAAAGGAGGTATATTCCTCAAAAATTTCAATAGGGGTATCGGTTGTAATCGCAATTCCTTTTTTACCCGTAATTTCTGACGGAATTTTCAATGCACTGCTTAAAGGTTCATATTGAAAAGTGATATATTCAACAGGATTTTCAATTAAAAGAGGAAAAAATTTATCTGGATCAGACGAAATAATATGTAAATCGATTGGCAACGAACACCAGGTTCTAATATTTTTTATATCCTCAAAAACAGCCAAGTCATCATTACAATCTACATGCAACATTTCAATTTGATGTGCTGCAAGATCTTCAATCACTTCTTTAAGAGGTCGTTTCTTATCGCTATAAATTGAACCTGATATTTTCATTATTTTACTTTAAGGTCAAGTATTTTAATTTCGAGTCAAAGTTAAGCATTCTTTTGGGGCTATGCTATCAAATTGAATTTAACCAATGGGTGAATTAGTAGAAAAACAAAAAATAATTTAGAATAGATGGGAGGCAAACAAATTGTAAAAGAAATGTAGCTTTTATTCCTCCGTCATACAGGAGATATGAATGAGTGGACCAGCCATACAAATACTTCCTCCATCTACAAGAGTATAGGTCAATTGAACTTGTTTGTTATCGACTAGAAATTCAGATGGGAATTCAGATAAATTAACGGGTTCATAATTTTGGTTGTTGATTTCAATCATCCAAGTACATCCGTCAAGTGTATAGTTGTGAATTCTCCCAGAAACGCTATTAGAACAATCTGTGTCCTTATTACAAGAGGATAGAAAGTAAATTGAAACAAGAATAAAAAAGAATTTTTTCATCATCATTGAATTTAGATAAAAAAAGAGGGGCAAGCTACTCTTATCGCACCGCTACAACCTCACACCTTTGCTTCGTTCCCGACCTGGAGGATTAAGAGGGAGCTGGTCGTAAAAGACTTACCCCATGCAAAAGTATACTTTTTCTTTAAATATTCCATTAAAACCGTCTAGGCTATTTGTTAATAATTTAAATTATGCTTGGGGTAGGTGTACTGTAGATTTAAATTAAATATGCTATGCTATAAAAAAATGAAACATAATTTTTAAATAATTTCCTGTAACTAAAACTAAATTGTATGTTTATTTGTAATAACTTTGTAATTACATAAAATTTTACTCATGGAAATTTCAATCATTAGGATAGGGAATTCAAAAGGATTTCGATTAAGCAAAACAATTCTAGAAAAATATAATATCACGGACAAAGTGGAGTTGATTCTTGATAAAGAACAAATTATATTGCGACCTATTGCTGAGCCTAGAAAAGGATGGGACAAGGAATTTCAGAAAATGCACGAAAAAGGAGATGATCAGCTATTAATGAACGATGTGTTTGAAGATGAAAATTTTGACGAATGGATTTAAAGCAGTACCAAATAGTTTTGGTTAATCTTGATCCAACCTTGGGGAGTGAAATTCAAAAAACCAGACCCTGTGTTATTGTTTCCCCAAATGAAATTAATAACAATCTCCGCAAAGTCATAATAGTACCGATGACTTCTGTTAGCAGAGAATACCCAACTCGAATAAAAATCAATCACAATAATCAGAAAGGTTGGATGGTAATTGATCAAATTAGAACCATTGACAAAATTCGAATTGTGAAAAAGTTGGGATTGATTTCAGAAAGAGAAATTATTGAATGTAAGCGTGTAATGCGAGAAACATTTATTGATTGATCAAATGCTGCATTGCAAAAGCATACCCTCCTAAAAATTTATACTTAAAGTTGTGAATTCATGAAGTTAAATTTAGCTTTGCATGACAATTTTTATAGATCAAATAAGAACAATAAATGAAAAAATTCATGCTAAATATCCTCTTAGAAGGACTGGACAACGAAACCAGAATGAAACTACTTCCACGAGAACAGGAAATTGTAAAAGAAATGGAAGAAAATGGTACCATCGTAGAGAACTTTATTAAACTAGATATGTCAGGTATTTTTATAGTGATGATGGCAGCTGATACGGATGAGGTACATTCATTACTTTCCACTTTACCTTATTATCCTTATATGAAAATTGAAATTATTCCTGTAAGAGTGGTTAATCATATAAATGCATAAGGCAAAATATTTCTTGTCTCGATTCAGATTTATGCTGGTCTATTGTTTCGGTAAATAAAGATTTTTTGACCCTTATTTATATGGGTCGAGGAAATACTTTAAAATATAGAAGGGTCAAATAAATTCAATTCTCACTAGCGGTCATTGATTGCATAGCTATTAAATTAACATTCAGTAATTTATTATATATTTGAACAAATTAATTTTTCATTATTGTAATTAAATCCTCTTTTATGAAACGCTTCTTGATACTATTATCTTTTTTATTCCTGCTAAGTTCTGTTGATGGACAAGTAAATTTAGGCACTGTCTACTTTCAAAATCCTCAATATTTAGTTTCATTTGATAAGGTCATGTACCCCGGATACACAATTGTCTTGGAGAATTTTACCGTGCGTGAATATTTAATGAATACAAAAATTAGCGAGAAAGTAATTGCTGCAAAAATTGAGCCGTCTTATTATGAAGGAATGGATTTTGTATTAGAGGATGCGATGATTGAAAATTGGATGTTAATGGCCAACATTAGATTGAATGAAAAATTTGAAATCTCTGATGAAACATATCAATTACAATTATTTTTAGAGGATAGTGAATTGAAATTGTCTCCTATTTTATCAAAAACAAGTGTTTTTAAAAGAGCAAAAGACAAGCAAGTAGAAGAAGTTCAAATTGAGAATACTATTAATACGGAAACGAATACTTTTTCTTCAGTTGAAAATGTATTGAATACCCGTAAAATTAAATCTGATGAAGTTGGTGATATAAACGGAAATGTATACCGAACTGTAGTAATTGGTGGACAAAGATGGATGGCTGAAAATTTGAGAGCAACAAGTTTTAGTAATGGTGATGCAATTCCTTTTTTAAATGAATCTCAATGGGGGAATACCGCTTCTTCTGGACTTGTAGAATTAAATTCAGAAGGAAATTATTACAATTTTTATTCAATGATAGATGAACGCAATGTTTGCCCAACTGGATTTTATATTCCTGGAACATGGGATATGGAACATTTGTACAATACAATTACACCTTACGGTGGTAAAACAAAAATCACTGTCAATGCAGTAAAGCAAAGAGTTTACCCGAGATTATTAGCACCCATAATAGCTCCGATTTCAATCGGTGCAAATGCAGCTTTGTACTCTGCTTCGGTAGCGATTGATCTTGCTTATACCGTTCCTTGGGTATTAATTGATGGATTGATTCTAGGTCCAATTTTTGGATGGGAAACGGTAAAAGAACAAAAACGAAAAGCTAAAAAAGGTACGATTGATTCTTTGGCTCAATATAAGTTAAAATACAACCCTTTTCCGACAGCTCAAGATAATATTGGATTTTTTGCCACAACTGCTGTAGCGGATGGAGTTGGACTTATTCCAATTCTTCCTTACTATGAGGTATCAGAAGAATCCTATCCACAGAGTAAATTTAATTTATATTCTGAATCATTTACATTTAAGGGGCGCTATCAACCTGTATTGACTTTTCTATTAGAGAAAGGAAAAGAGGAAGTTCTAAGTGATCCTTTTGGTTTCTCCTTAAATTTTGATAACAACATTAAATTACCAAAATCATTTAGATCTAAAGAGACAATTAGTGTTGGTCTAACTTATGATGATGGTGAAGTTCCACAAGTATGGGGGCTTAATCTAAAAGATAATAGATATGGTCATGAATTGCGAAGTTTTTTTCTTAAGGATCAAAATGAGGATGCTAAAAAAATGGCAACGCGTATTCGCTGTGTTGGAGAAGAAGATGTAGATGATGATTCAGATGAAAATCGAAAAGATTAATTTATTTCACTTTTAAGAAATCTACTGTTTTTTTAATACCATCCTCAAAAGGAGTTATTGGAAGTCCCAATTCTTGTTGTGCTTTTTGAGGTGAAACCTCCCAATGGTACTTTGCTTTTGCCAACCAATTGGGAACAATATCGGGTTCTTTACCGAAGCAGTTTGCCATGAACAGTTGTAAGTGAGCAACAAGTTTTTGAATGAAATAAGGGATCACAATCATTTTTCTTTTTACGCCACTGCATGCAGCAATAGCCTGGAAAAATTGAATATAGGTTAAATTTTCACCCCCTAAAATATAACATTCCCCAGATCTTCCTTTTTCCATTGCCAAGACATGTCCCATAGCGGCATCTTCTACATAAATGTAATTCCCAATTTCTTTTCCTGTTCCAGGGTAAATGCGCCAATTTTTATTTACATATTTGTCAATCATCATGGTAATTGCAGCAACTTCTCCTAGCAGAATTGGTCCATAAACTCGTGTTGGCGACACAATCACTATTTCCATTTTATAGGTTTCTATTAATTCTTTCACAAGATCTTCTGCTTGTGATTTGGTTGCTTCATAGCGATTAAAAAAAGGCAAGTCTCTTGACTTCTCTTCATCTATGATTCCTGTTAAAGAGGGTCCAAAGACTCCTGCTGTACTGGTAAATACTATTTTTTTGATTCCACTTTTATGGGCTGCATGAAATAAATCTTCTGTTAATTGAACATTTAAATTAAAAAAATCCTCTTCGTTCTTGGACCAAACTTTCGCGAAAGCGGCTAGATGATACATTTGTTCACACCCTTCCATAGCTTTAAGAACTAATTGCTCCTCCCTCAAGTCTCCTTCATATAAATACAGCATGGGGTGGGCCAATGGTTTCGCTTTAGCTATAGATCTTACAATAGCATGTACTTCATGTCCTTGATTCAGTAATATTTTAACAATATGGGCACCAATGCTACCCAATCCACCGGTAATAAAGATTTTCATTTTGGAAAAATTATTTTATTAAACCTATTTTCTAAGATCAATCTATTCTTTCTTTGCAGCATGGAAGGGAAAGCATTAAAAAATATACAGAAAGCGCATAATAAAAGAAATAATAAGTAATGTTTGTCCACTAAATAGAAACCGAAATAGGGAAGGGTAAAGAGCATGGCAATGTAATGGGATCCTTCAGATTGTTTGGTTTCTTCATGGTAGATTTTAATGTATTCCCGTCCTTTACCTTTTAGATATACTCTTGGATTCCCATATCTCATAAAGGAATTGATTAAGATATACTGATAGTAATCCACACCAAGCAGGTGGTATAATTTTTCAGTTTCAAATTTTCTTATTTTATAAACAAAAGCTGGAAAGCGAACATTTTTAAAAATTTGATAGAGAAAAAATCCACTTATCATCAAGTCTAAACATAAGCCTAAGACAGATATTATTTTTAAAAAGTAATTTGATTTTGAATTGCTTAAATTAAAAAGATAGATACTAATAACTAGTAGCAGACTCCAAATTGATATTAGAAGAATAATTTTTAAGACCAAATTTAATTTTAAAAACATATTCTTATCAATTATTAATTTACTTTATTTTTTTCTCGTATTCCATTTCAGGATGAAAATGCAAGGCGGTAAAAGTATTGGTCCAGGCCATGGCTACATGTACTAAAAAAGCAATCCAAATATCACCAGAAAGCAAGGTAAGAATGCAGAGTACAAGTCCGAGAGGTACAGCACCTATGGTTTCATCCAAGCCTTTTGGAATGTGTGTTGCAGCGTATAAAGCGATGTTAATGGCAATGGCAGGCCAAACACCAAATGCTTCAACCAATGGAAATAATAGGACTCCTCTAAATAACAATTCATAGCCAAATAGATAAGCAAACCAGGCAAACGCTTCCTTGATACGCATAGATTTACTCCAAATCTTGGATCTCGCTTGTGGATAATTTTTTAAATTTTTAGGTTTTTTTGCACTGAAGTGTGCGATAGGGATTACCAAAATGGAAAGTCCAAGCGTCCATGAAAGCGAGAATAAGAAAGTGTCTTGATTGAAGCTCAATCCAAAATCCGCAAGAGATTTGTCTTTAAAAACGATGAAGCAAATCAGCAATGGAAATATTCCCATACTTATAAAGCCAAATATTTTTGTGAAAAATATATGATTGAATAAGTCTTTGTCACTTGGATTTGATTGGTAGAATTTAGATTTAATCTTTTCTGAATGTGCAACAAACCAATATAAACTAAAGAAAAAGAGCGTGAGTAGTATCGGTAAAAAGGAAAGTAAGGCTCCTTCATTCCATGCTAAATTTATATTTTTTGTAGTCAACATTTTTTACTTTTTGGAAAGATAGTCGTTTTCTTTGAACCAATTAAAGCAATCCATCATAGCAATTTCTATTGGTGTTTGCGGCATCTCTAATTCTCGCACCGCTTTTTCAGAGGAGTAATAATGATGTTCACTTGATAGCACTGCTAATTCATAAGTCACCTCTGGATTTAATTTGAAAAGGGCACCTAAAATGGAGCAGGATTTCCCGTAAAATTTCACTAAGAAATTCGTCAATTTAAATGTGGGTTCTTTAGCATTAATCGTTTGGGCAATTTTGTGAAAAGCTTCCTTATAACTGAGATTTTCATTGCATAGTAAATAGCATTCGCCTGTTTTACCCATAGTAATAGCATTTGCCATGGCTACGGCTACATCTTTAACAGCCACAAAATTTTTCCCCCCTAAAGAATATCCAGGTATTTTTTTTTGATGTAATCGAAGAATCATTTTACCAGAACTTGGAGCCGAGTCATACGGACCTATCATAAAGGTAGGGTTAACAACCACCGCGTCGAGTCCAGCCGTTTTGACTTGATCTAAAATATATTGTTGGGCATTGTATTTGGAATCCATGTAATCTAATCCATAATGGCTTGCAGTGTATGGATTTTTTTCAGTCCCCGGGGCTTCGATTGAACCAGATGAAAAAGAATTTGCAGTGCCGACATATATTAATCTTTTTACTTTATTGACTTTACACGCATGCACAACATTTTCTGTTCCTTCAATATTCACTCGGTTCACTATGGCTTGTCTGGGTGGAAACATACTGGTACTTGCTGCACAATGATATACGATATCTTTCCCTTTACTAGCAGCAATAAGTGATTCCAAATTCAATAAATCACCTTCAATAAAATTAATAGGAAGTCCTTTTAAAGTAATAGATTTTGACCCTGAATGAACAAGTGCTGTAACTTTATAGTTTCTACTGAGTAATTCTCTCACTAAGTTACTTCCCAATAATCCATCTGCGCCAGTGACTAAAATTTCCATCTACCTATTTTGTCTCAAAATTAGATATTAAATAAAAATGAGCATTATTGAATTTTGCCATTTTCTATTTTTAATTTGCGTTTTTCGCAAATGAAGACTCAAATAGCTTTTATTTGAATAAATTGAAGACTCAATTTACATAATTCTATGAGTGAATTCGGCATTTCATTTTGCTGCCAAGGATGTTGCGCACCAAATACATGATCAGCACCATGGATTACTTGAAGATTCGTTTTCAGCCAGGTAGCAAGCGCTTCTCCTTCAGTAATAAACACCGATTGATCTGCATCACCATGAAAAACAGCAGTGGGAATTTTACAGGATCTTGCTTTTTCTTGAATGTTTAATTTATCCTTATTTTGGTGAAAATCCTCATACAAGCTATAGTATTGAGGTAATTTTTGTCCGGTTCGCGCATTGGATACAAAACGCACCTCTGTTGCTTTCCAATTTTTTAATGCTTCGTCATCCGGAAAGCGATCTGAAATAGAGCATATAGAAGCCCAAAGACAAATGGAGCTGACTTTTGATTGTTCTGCTGCTAAAAGTGCTGTTCCGCCACCTCGAGAATGACCGATAAGATGTGTTAATGCTTGTTCTTTAAAATAGGGTTTAATCTCTTTTAATAAACATTCAACATCTTTAATTTCATGCGAATAGGTATTTTTTCCAAAAGACTCTATGTCTGGAAAGTCAATTCCTTGCTGAATGGTGCCTCCATTATGAGAAATATTAAATTTACAAAAAGCAAAGCCTTGGGTATTAAAAAAGTCTTGCACTAAATTCCAAGCACCCCAATCTTTAAATCCCATAAAGCCATGAATAAAAACGATTAAATGGCCATTATAATTTTCAGGAATACTTAAGTCAAATAAGCTTTCCCTGCCTTGAGCGCCTTTATAAATGCCATTCTTAATTTTCATAAAAAGAACTTATTCTGGATCTTCAATTTCCACATCATCTACTGTATGCGTTATTTGTATTTTGTCCTCATCATCTGGAAGGATATCAATGTCTTTTAAGAATTTATCTGGGATTTCTTTTGTTGATTTATTTTGTAAATTCTTAATTACCTCAAATCTTCCTAGGATGGTACTGCCTCGTTTCGTTCCTGCAGAAAGTCCATTTTTGGCATCTGTATAGGCAGTAGTAGCGTTGTTAAGCGCAGTTTCAATACGAGACATATCTTCTAGAAAACCTAGAAATTTATTATAGAGTTCGCCACACTGTCTAAATATTTCATCTACATTTTTAGCTTGATGTTCCTTTTGCCAGAGCAATTTAACGACTTTCATAGTTGCGGCAAAAGTAGTTGGGGTAATCAGCACTATTTGTTTTTTGAGTGCCGTTTCAAATAATTGTGGTTGTTGGTTTAAGGCTAAAGTCATAGCGCCTTCAATTGGCATAAAGAGAAATATATATTCAGGTGTTTTGATTCCAGCCAAGGCATGATAGTTTTTATCAGCTAACTTGTTGATGTGGTCACTTACACTTTTAAGATGCAATTTTAACGCTTCTTCTTTCTCTTTTGGTGTAGTTGCATTGAAGTAATTTACATAAGCTGTTAAGGAAACTTTGCAATCAATGACAAGGCTTTTTCCATTGGGTAATTTCAAAATAAAGTCAGGTCTCCTCAAGCGTTCCTGCTCATCATCTCGGAGCGAACTTTCTTTATCAAAATCTATATACTTTACCAATCCTTCGGATTCTAGAATATTTAATAAGCGATCTTCACCCCAATTTCCTTGAACTTTGACTTCAGATTTTAAGGCAGTGGCTAAATTTTTCGCGTCATCACTTAGTTGAACATTCAGTTTTTGTAAATTATCAATTTCAGACTTCAACGAAGTCATGTCTTGGATATCTTCTTTTCTTGTAGCCTCAATTTTTTCTTTGAACAATTGTAGGTCTGATTTTAAAGGGTCAAAGATGGTGTTCATCTCCTTTTTGTTTTCATCTACAAAGGCTTTCCTTTTTTCATCAAATACAGAAGATGCTAATACTTTAAATTCTGTTTTACTGCGTTCATGCAGTTCGTTCATTTCATCTTTGAAAGTGCTTATTTTCTCATTCAAACTTTCTTCTTTTTGTTTTAATTGAGACAGTTGCTCACTAAGTTGAATGATTTTTGATCTTTCTTGATTGAGCTCCTCCTTTGTTGCCGATAAATCTTTCTCGATGAGTTCATATAGGTCACGGCTGACAAAGTCCGCGCTTAAAATTTCTTTTGAGGGACGACTCGACAATTCGATTTGAGCTTTTTGCAAGGAATCGTTGGCTTGCGTCCAATCAGTTTTTGGGACAAGTTTTGATTTTAAATATAAAAAGACCACAATGCCTCCCAAAAGAAAGCCCGCAATCAAGTAGATAATTTCCATGAATAGTGGTATTGATATTGTTGTAATAAAGGTAATTGAAATCTGTTAAATAAAATCAATTGATTTTAAAACAGCAGTATTTTATTACATGACCCCTTTTGGTAAATAAGGTTTCGTAATGGGTTTTAATGCTAAATATCTTCTGCTCTTCTTCACCTTCCTTTAGTGTAGCATATAAATCAGGTCTTAAGTCAACTAATTCATATTCATTTAATTTTATTTGCTCCATTGTAGAATCAAATAGCACTGAACTGTCTGTTTTTAGATGGATCAATCCACCAGGCTTCAAAAATTTTCGATATCGATTGATAAAAAGGGTAGAGGTAAGTCTTTTTCTTGGTTTATTGGGTTGAGGATCTGAAAAAGTCAACCATATTTCATCGACTTCATTTTCTTTAAAGTACGAATCTATGTAATCGATTCGAGTTCTTAGGAAGGCTACATTGTTTAGGTTTTTATCAATGGCTTCTCTAGCTCCAATGTAGATTCTATTTCCTTTGATTTCAACTCCAATATAATTTTTATCTGAAAATAAGGCACCTAATCCAACACTATATTCGCCCTTTCCACATCCGAGCTCTAAGACAATTGGATTCTGATTTTTAAAAATATTTTCATTCCATTTTCCAGAATGTTCAAAATCTTGCTCTCTAACGGGTTCGAAAACATTATCAAATGATTTAATTGCTTCAAATCGGCGTAATTTATCTTTCCCCACAGTTTATTAATTGAGCAACAAAATTACAATTAATTTAAAATAGTTGTTTCTATTGAAAAGCATACCTTAATTTTGCATGTGCATTTGATTGAACCTTTTTATAACTGGCGTGGCTATTATATTGCCTCAGAGGATCCTTTGTCTCCTTTCTACGAGCAAAGCTATAATGAATTTCAGTATACCCACAGAATTTACAATTATTACCTGCATCCCCAATGGGACAGTATGGACTCTGCGACGCTATTTTTAAAGATTTTATATGTGGACTATTCGAATGGTGCCGCAGTAATTGAATTCATAGGTGAATGGAATGATGCGATTGAGAATGATATTATGATTCTTAAAAGAGACATCATTGATCAAATGATCTCTAAGGGGATTGATAAATTTATTTTGATAGGAGAAAATGTACTGAATTTTCATTATTCAGATGATTGTTATTACGAGGAATGGTTTGAGGATATTGAGGATGGGTGGGTAGCAATGGTTAATTTTCACGAGCATGTTTCTCGCGAATTTGAACGCATTAGAATTCATCAGTATTTTGCAATGGGGGGTGCTTTGGATACACTCGATTGGAGGACACTTCATCCAAATCATTTCATTGAAAAAGTTGCCCAATTGGTAAATAATAGATTGCAGTGATGTTTTAAGCACCCACACGAAACATAGTACAAGTGAGTGCGTATAGAAGCACTTATCCATAACCACATGAGAGAGCAATTTCACTTTAAGTACGATTTATTAAAAGATTGGAAGGAACTTCCTTCCGAAGACCTTGCCTTAGTTCAAGTAGCTTATGCTGCAATGGATCGTGCCTATGCTCCTTATTCTAAATTTTTGGTTGGTGCCGCTTTGTTATTAGAAGATGGAACTGTAGTAGAAGGAAATAATCAAGAAAATGTTGCTTTCCCATCGGGCATGTGTGCAGAAAGAGTAGCGTTATTTTATGCGGGCGCTACCTATCCAAACGCAGTCATAAAAACTATTTGCATTGTTGCTCAAGGTGAATTAATGCCGGCATCATTTTTACTTTCGCCTTGTGGATCTTGCCGTCAAGTACTTTTAGAATCAGAGAATCGTCAAAGGAAAGCAATTCGTGTCATTGTTGTCAATCAAGATATGCGTACTTTGATACTAGACAGCGCGAAGGATTTATTACCTTTTGGTTTTGGTAAATAAGCTACCTTCCATTTAGAGAATTCATTTATTTCTGAAGTTATTTTTTTTGTTTTCAACAATTGAATAATTTCTTGTAATGCTACTTATCTTTGTTTAATAAAAATTATTCAAATGAACAGTTGGTTTACAGTCAAAGTTAAATACACAAAACAATTAGAAAACGGAACTTTTAAGCGTGTTTCTGAACCCTATATGTTAGCTGCAATGACTTTTACAGATGCAGAAGCAAGAATTTATGAAGAATTGGGTGCTTTAATTCGAGGAGAGTTTACCGTTGTTGGAATAGCAAGGACTGATGTTCATGATATCTTCGCGTATGATGATGCTGAAACTTGGTTCAAATGCAAGGTTACTTATGATAAAATTGATGATGAAGGCGACAAGAAAAAGACGATTTCTCAAAATTATCTTGTGACCGCTTCCAATGTAAAAGAGGCTTATCTTAGAGTTGAAGAAAGTTTGGCTACTTTAATGATTGATTTTAAAATTACAATTATTGCTGCTTCTCCTATAATTGAAATCTTCCCTCAGCATGAGGATGATGTTGCACCGATTAATAAGTTGATACCAGAGGCACTGAAGGAAATGAAGCCTGCTGTTGCTGCTATTGACCCTGAAATGGAAGATCCAGAGGAAGAGGAAGAAGAGGAAGAAGAGGAAGAAGAAGAGGAAGAGGAGCATGATGACGAAATTTCACAACCTCAGGGAGTAGTCTTTAGTGCTTCGGGATCTGATCTAGACGATGAGGATGCTTCTGATAGTGATTTAATTGATGAGTTGGCAGATGAAGACGCCTAATTCTTTAGCTCAATTAAAACATAAGCACGATGATTTCTCAAAAGGATCTCTTATCAATATTGATATGAATAATCCCTTTGATTTGTTTGAGAAGTGGTTTCAAGAAGCTATTGACGAAAAGGAATTAGAGTCAAATGCTTGTTCTTTATCCACTGTTGATGGTCATGGACAACCGAGCTCAAGAATCATCTATTTAAAGGAAATGTGGAAGGAGTCTTTTGTTTTTTACACCAATTATAAGAGTCAAAAAGGTTCGGAAATAAAAGAAAATCCCTTAGTTTCTCTCTTGTTTTTTTGGCCTAAACTTGAGCGACAAATTCGAATAGAAGGTCGTGTGGAACCATTAGACGCTGCCTTGAGTGACGCTTATTTCGATAGCCGTCCTAGGGAAAGTCAATTGGGCGCTTGGGCATCTGAACAATCACAAGAACTCAACGATTCCCAGGATTTATTAGATCGTTTTCAAACATTATCAGAACAATTTGGTTCAAGTGTGCCCCGACCACCTCATTGGGGTGGATATGCTCTTGTGCCATCAAAAATAGAGTTTTGGCAAGGCCGACCTTCTAGATTGCACGATAGAATAGTGTATGAATTACAGGGTGAGTCTTGGAAAATCTATAGAAAAAATCCTTGATGAAAGACATTCAACCTTTATGTTTTACTTTATCTAATGGAGTGAGACTTGTTTATTTACATAAATCAAGTCAAGTTTCCCATCTAGGTTTTACTTTTTTGGCAGGCTCCAAATTTGAAGAGGAAAATAAGGAAGGACTTGCTCATTTTTTGGAGCATTGTGTTTTTAAAGGAACAAGCAAAAGAAAAGCACTTCAAGTACTTTCTCGATTAGATGATGTAGGAGGTGAATTAAATGCCTTTACTGCAAAGGAAGAGATTTGTTTGCACGCTTCATTTACCAAGCAATATACTGCCCGAGCGATAGATTTATTAGCAGATATATCCATAAATTCTGTGTTTCCTGAAAATGAGATGTTGAAAGAAAAAGAAGTGATTCTAGATGAATTAAATTCTTATTTAGATAGTCCGAGTGATAAAATATTCGATGATTTTGAGGCGCACTTATATAAAAACCATCCTCTAGGGAATAATATATTGGGAACTAAAAAGAGTGTAAAATCTTTTAAGCGTTCTGATTTACAGCATTATGTTTCCACTCATTTTACAGCCGATAATTTGGTGGTTTCTTATGTTGGTTCTTATTCAAAAGCAAAATTATTAAGTCTCTTAGAAAGTGCCTTGGAGACTCTACCGCAAAGTGCTATTCGTCCCGCTTATGATCCGATTGGTGCTTACGCTCCTTTTAATATACGGACAAAAGAAGCTAATTATCAATCCCATGCAGTAATTGGCGGAATGGCTCCAAGTTATTTAGACGAGGAAAGACGCGGAATGGGTTTGCTGATTAATGTTCTTGGTGGGCCTGCCTTAAATTCTAGACTGAGTTTGGCGATTCGTGAAAAGCATGGATTGGCCTATGCTGTAGATGCAAGTTACACTTCATTTTCAGACACTGGTTTTTGGAGTATTTATTTGGGAACAGATCCAAAAAACATTGATCAAGCTGTAGATTTAGCCAGGAAGGAACTTTCTAAAATTTGTATTAAAGGACTTTCTAGCGCTCAGTTACACCGAGCCAAACAGCAATACAAAGGCCACATGGCTTTAGGAATGGATAGTAATATGGGTTTAATGCTTGGATTAGGTAAAAGTTTATTGGCTTTTAATCAAATTGATACCATTAAGGAAATTCATGAAGGAATTGATCGATTGACAGTAAAGGAGTTAATGGATATTGCCAATAAGTATTTCCATCCAGAAACGCTGTCGACATTAATATTTGATTGTAAAAAATAAACAGTCTATCGACCACCAAATATGGAGCTTCCAACTCTTATTAGGGTACTTCCTTCTTCAATCGCAATTACATAATCACCACTCATACCCATTGAAATTTCTTTGAAATTGGAATTAGTTCTGAAATGGTTATTTTTTATATCTAAAAATATTGATTTTAAATGCTGAAATTCTTTTCGGATTTGATCCTGATGGTCAACAAATGAAGCCATTCCCATTACTCCAGCAATTTGAATGTTTTTCAGACTTAGAAATTCATCAGAAGTCAATAGTTCATTAGCCTCTTCTTGGTTGAGTCCAAATTTCGTTTCCTCTTGCGCTATATAGAATTGAAGTAAACAGGAAATAACCCTATCATTTTTTTGTGCTTGTTTATTAATTTCTATTAATAATTTCAAACTATCAACCGTATGGATAAGGTGCACAAAGGGTGCGATATATTTTACTTTATTGCTTTGCAAATGACCAATCATATGCCAATGAATATCAGTGGGTAATTGTTCTGACTTTTCTGTGAGCTCTTGCACTTTATTTTCTCCAAAATGCCTCTGCCCAGCTTGATAAGCAATACTAAGATCTGAAACAGGTTTAGTTTTTGAAACAGCAATTAAACAAACACTATCAGGTAAAGTGCTTTTGATTTTGTCAATTTGTTTCGAAATCATTGGTTGATATCATAAATGGTTAAGCCACTTCTCAATTTAGGTTCAACATAGGTTGATTTGGGAGGCATATTTAATTGATGGTCGGCCACTTTTTTAATTTGTTGGAAGGTAGCTGGATATAAAACAAATCCAACAGCAAATTTATTTGAATTAATCAACTCTTCCATAAGGGAAAGGTCTTCGCTTCCAGGTAAAAAAGTAACTCTTTCCGTTGTTTTAAGATCGGTAATACCCAAAAGTGGTGTTAGTATTAATTCTGTCAGCAAACTACTATCTAAACCAACCACAGGATGATTTTCATCTATGAGATAATTGAATAAGATTAAGCTATACCATTTGTGATCCAAAAATAAGGTGATCTCATGTTCTTGCCTAGGTTTTTCCGCTGCTGTTAATTCTTTAAGTTCTCCTAGGGCACTTAAGGCATGTAAAAAAGTAGTCGGACTATAACCTTGTAAGTCTTTTACAAGTCGGTTAAATTCCAGAATAGATAGATTGCTCTCAGGGACAAAATACGCGAGGAAATTAGCAGCGTTTTTAACAGCTTCTTTACTGTCTTTTCGATTTTGAAAAAGTCTTGCAGAGGATGCAGATCGGTGATGTCCATCGGCAATATAGGCAACAGGTACGCTTTCAAATGCAGTTTGTAATTCGTTTGTGTTCTCAACAGAAAGCACCCATAATTCGTGTGTTATTCTATCTGTTGTAGTGAATTCATATTCAGGTCTTTGCTGTGCATATTGAGCAATGAGTTGATCGATATTGTTTTGATCAGCATAGGCTATTAAAACAGGTTCAGCATTATATCCAACTTGTTCTAGATAATCTGTAAACATTGTTTCTCGAGAAGTCAGCGTTGCCTCATGTTTTTTGATAATATCTTCTTGATAATCTTGGAGAGAAGCCCCACCAATAATTCCCATGCTTATATGGCTTCCTTTAGTTTGTCGGTATAGATAAAGTCGAGGCGATGTTTCTTGAATCAGAATTCCCTTATCGATAAATAATTGATATTGTTTCTTAACTAAATCAAATCGTTCCTTTGAATTGGGTTTAGTTTTGACTTCACTTCCAAACTCAGGATTAATGATGTGTAAAAAAGTGAATGGATTGTCCTCTAGTTTTGCTTTAAGTACATTTTTTTTATACGAATAATAGGGCCTTGTGGCCACCAAATGAACTTTATCTCGAACAGGTCTTAAGGCAGAAAAAGCACTGATTTTCACTATTACTAAAATTTAAAACTAAGACCCATACTTGGTAAAATCGGGAATTGATAAATTTGTTTTGAAGTGACCCTATTCACATAAAAAATATTTTTTCTATTGTAAACATTGGTAATACTTCCTACAAGCTCAAGTACTGTTTTGTTTTTGAAAGTAAAATGTTTTTTCACTGTAACATCTAGTCGGTGATAATAGGGTAGGCGTTGACTGTTAAAGTTCCCAAGAATGGTTGTGATAGTACTTGGGTTATTGGTCACATAATTGGTCGTTACTCCTCCATTAAAGTTTTCTGCTTGATAATATCCTGCAGTTGGAGTGAAAGGTAAGCCAGAACCAAGATTCCACCGCACATTCATTTCGATATCTTTTTTCTTACCGAATAAATAGGAACCTACTAAATTTAGATTGTGTCGTCTGTCAAATACTGGAAAATAGGTGACAAAACCATCCCATCTTGTGGAATATCCGTAGGAATATACACCCCAAAGAAACAAGCGATCTTTATTGTATTTAAGCAAAACATCAACACCCAAGGATCTACCAGACTCCAAAATAAAATCTTTTTTAAAGATGTCGTCTATTTGTTCAAATTGTGAAATGTCCTCGTATAATTTGTTTTGGTTGATATTACTTAACTGCGTAAAATATTTATAATATCCTTCAATATTTAAGCTAGCATATTTCCCCAAGTCATATTCAACTCCTGCGATAGCATGCCAAGCATATTGCAATCCATTTTTAGTATTTTTTACATTTTGAAATTCTGTCACAAAAGTAGATTGCACATTGGTAGGAGCAGAGAGTAGTCCATTGAATAGATTGATGATATCCTTATCAGAAGATGCCGAGGTGAAGTTTTGAGAGTAGCGACCTCCGGAGAATTTAAATCTCAATTTGTCAGTTGCATTATATTTCAAACCAATTCGTGGCTCTGGAGATATCGTACTCAATGAAGTATACGCTTGAATTCTAAATCCAACTTGCATAACCCATCGAACACCTACTTTTCTATAATTAAAATAACTTCCGATTTCTGTAGTAAAATTAGTAGCTTCAATTTTTCGTTTTACTTCATTATAAGTAACAAACTCAGTATTAAAACCATTTAAATTAAACCCATAACTCAATTCACTTTCATCTTTCAAGAAATAACTAAAATCAAATCCTAAGTCGAATCCACCAATTTTTGAATATCTAGGTTCTGTAGTGCTTTCTGAAAATGTTGTCATATAATTACTTCCGTTGACATGACCTCTAATGAATACAGGTGAGCCACTTGGAATCATTAAAAAATTCATTCCACCGCCAGATGCTTGCCAATTTAAATCTGCTACATTATAATTCACGCTATCTTGATTGTGAAATCCAAAGACACTTACCTTCGAACCACCATCACCAGTGAAAGTAACCTTTCCATATAAATCGGTAAAATTAAAAGGAAGGCCATTGCCTTCATTAATATTTGGATAGAGTGATTTAGAAGTATAATCTAACAAACTTTTTTTAGCAGAAAAAACATACGAACCTGCTGCGGGAGCGTCATTTTTTATTTTACCGATGGGTCCTTCCAACACTAATTTTGCTAGGAAGGGAGAAGCTGATACCTTACCGCTAAATTTTTTTCTATTCCCGTCTCGATAGGTTATATCCATTACAGAAGATATTCTGCCGCCATATTTACTTTCAAATCCGCCTGTATAAACATCAATATTTTTAACCAATTCAGTTTCAAAAATGGAAAAGAAACCTATAGAGTGAAAAGGATTGTAGATGGTCATTCCATCAAGAAGCACCTTGTTTTGAATTGGTGTCCCACCACGCACATACAATTGTCCACCTTGATCACCTGTTGTAATAACGCCTGGCGTAACGCTGATAGCTCCTACAATATCATTTTCAGCACCATAACTTGGAATTCTTTCTAGGGCATGTTGATCTAATTTTACCTTTCCGATTTCAATTTCCGTGCGCTTTGACTTATCTGCAGCAGTGATATCGATTTGACCAAAAACTTTTAAATCATTATTTGGAGCGAGTTCAATGGTAACATCTAAAATCCGCTTTCCTTCCTTGAAGTTGATATCGACAGAGAATTTTTTGTATTTAGGATTATCTATTTTGATGATGTAATTACCAAGCGCTAATTTAGGTATGGAAAAAAGTCCATTTATATCAGTGACAGCCCCCGCTACAATGGTGCTATCCATTTTCAATAATTTTACTTTTTGAAAACTCATTGCATCTCCATTGGACTTATCGTAAATATATCCACGGACATTATAATCTTGGGCTGACAGGGAAAGATGAAGAAAAAATGAAAAAAGAAGAAAAGCGTATTTCATGTAATAGTTTTGAGTCCCGAATTTAAGCTTTTACATTCAAAATACATGGATATATTGAAAAAAAATACTTTTTGAATCAAAAAAATATAGAGGAAATGGGCTTGGGATGTTTCTTTTTGTGCCTTATTCTGACATCAAGGAATTGACAAAGGCTTCTCGATCAAACAGTTGAAGGTCCTCCATTTTTTCACCTACGCCAATATATTTAACAGGGATATTCATTTGATCAGAAATTCCAATGACCACGCCGCCTTTTGCGGTACCGTCTAACTTGGTTACTGCCAAGGCATTAATCTCTGTGGCTTGTGAAAATTGTTTTGCTTGTTCAAAGGCGTTTTGGCCTGTAGAACCATCGATCACCAGTAGTATTTCATGAGGTGCACCTGGAATTACTTTTTCCATCACGCGTTTAATTTTACTTAATTCCGCCATGAGGTTTATTTTATTGTGCAATCTCCCGGCGGTATCAATAATTACGACATCTGCTTTCTGCGCTTTTGCTGATTGAAGTGTATCGAAAGCGACACTTGCAGGATCGGCATTCATTCCTTGTTGTACAATTTCAACACCAACGCGTTCTGACCAAATAATCAATTGATCCACAGCCGCTGCACGAAAAGTATCTGCAGCTCCAAGGATTACTTTTTTTCCTGATTTTTTAAATTGATAAGCTAATTTACCAATGGTAGTGGTCTTCCCAACACCAT
>CANLAQ010000010.1 GCA_947488235.1 Flavobacteriales bacterium
AAAAATCCACCGTGGGATGGAGGCTTTACTTGGACGAAGGATAAATCGGGTAAAGATTTTGTAGCAACCTCATGTCAAGGAATAGGAGCGAGTCTGTGGTGGCCTTGTAAAGATCACATGTCTGATGAACCAGATCAAGGAATGTTAATTTCAGTTGAAGTACCCAAGGGTTTAATAGCAGTTTCTAATGGTCGCTTGAAATCTCAAAGTGCTACTGCCACCACCAGCACTTTTATCTGGGAGGTACTAAATCCAATCTGTAATTATGGTGTCAATATAAATATTGGAAATTATGTCAATTTCAAGGAACTTTATCAAGGAGAAAAAGGCCCTTTAGATATGGATTTTTGGGTGCTGAAGGAAAATCTAGAGGCTGCAAAAATTCAGTTTAAGGATGCAACAAGAATGATGAAGGCATTTGAACACTGGTTTGGTCCCTATCCTTTTTATGAAGATTCTTATAAGTTGGTTGAAGTGCCTTACTTGGGTATGGAACATCAAAGTTCAGTTACTTATGGTAATAAGTTTAAAAATGGTTATTTAGGAAGTGATCTAAGTGGTTCTGGCTTTGGATTAAAATTCGATTATATCATTATTCATGAATCTGGTCATGAGTGGTTTGCCAATAATATTACCGCCAAAGACAATGCAGATTTATGGATCCATGAATCTTTTACTACTTATTCTGAAGCTTTGTTTGTTGAATATTATTATGGAAAACCTGCGGGAGCTAATTATGTAAAAGGAATGCGCACGCGCATTGATGATGTAGAGACTGTTCCTTTGGTTGGGCAATATGGGGTGAATGATTCGTATTCAGGGAATATTTATTACAAAGGCAGTAATGTCCTGCATACTTTGCGGCAATTGGTCAACTCAGATAAGAAATGGCGCAGTATTTTGAGAGGATTGAATCAGGAGTTTTATCATCAAACGGTCACCACCGAACAAATAGAGTCTTATATTGCTCGGGAAAGCGGATTAAATCTAGATGCTTTTTTTGATCAATACTTAAGAGATACCCGCACGCCTAGACTCATTTATTCTATAGACAAGAAAAATGTGCTTCAATTTAAATGGGAATCTTGTATTCCTACTTTTGATATGCCGATTAAAATTAAATTTGAAGATACGATTCTGTGGATTAAACCAAGTACTTCATGGTCGAGTATAAAATTGAATTCTAAGGAAACGATTAAAGATATTGTGGTCGATAAGAGTTTTTATGTGAATACCCATATTGTAAATTAAAATTGATGCGTTATTTATATGAAGATCAATTGTATTCTGATCGATTGTTTACTAGATTCCTTAGACCTGAAGACATGGAGACATGGGAGCCATTTTTTGAAAATAAACTGTGTACGCAGTTTTTGTCAAATTTTCCAGATCTATCTCCAATGGAGAAAGCCAAACATATGATCGACAAACAAATAGAAAGGTACGATCAAAAGCGCTATGGACTTCAAATGATTTCGAATCGCATAGATAATAAACCCATAGGCTTGTGTGGCCTTTTGTTGCAGCAAGTAGATGATGTTGTTGAATTAGAAGTTGGATATCATTTTTTATATCAACATTGGGGATTTGGCTATGCAACCGAGGCAGCTTCCATAATGATTGAATATGCTAGAAAAAATAAACTTTCAGATTCTGTGATTTCAATTATAGATTTATTGAATTATAAATCTCAAGCTGTAGCGGAACGCAATGGTTTTGTTCGGGAAAAAGAACTGCTTTATTTTGGAGATGAGGTCTATATCTATAGAAGATCACTTCTTTAAAAAAGAAATATTTCTCTTCAACCCTTCAAATTTGGTGCGTTTCACAGCACTATGCTTAAATAAATTTTGAAAAGTTTCTTTTTCTAAATCAATCCAATCCCCATGATTTAGATCTAGGAGTTGTGCACTGGGAACGAAGCGTTTTTCAGTATGTACTTTTGCAAATTTATTCCACGGACAAACCTCTTGACAAATATCACAACCAAACATCCAATTGTCCATTTTCCCTTTAAATTCATCTGGCAACAAGGCATCCTTGAGTTCAATGGTTAAGTGAGAGATGCATTTTGAACCATCAATGACATAAGGAGCAATTAGGGCCTCAGTCGGACAAGCATCCAAACATTTCGTACAAGTTCCACAATAATCTTTCATGGGACCATCTGCTTCAAATTCTAAGTCTGTTATGAGTTCTGCAATAAAAAAATAACTTCCTTCTTGAGGATGAATGAGATTGGTGTTTTTCCCCATCCAACCTAAACCAGCTTTTTTGGCCCAAACTTTATCCATTACGGGAGCAGAATCTACAAAAACTCGACCTTGAATATCTCCAATGGTCGTTTTCATATAATCAAGTAACTCTTGTAATTTATCTTTAATTACAAAGTGATAATCTTCACCATAGGCATATTGGGATATTTTTGGTGCTTCTGGATCCGTTTGCTTGATTGGATTGTGATAATTGAGCAACAAAGAAATAACACTTTTCGCATCATCAACCAAAAGCCTTGGATCTAAACGCTTATCAAAATGATTTTCCATATAGGACATTGAACCGTGATAGTTCTTTTGAAGCCAATGCTCGAGTCTGGGTGCTTCTTCGTTCAAGAATTCGGCCTTCGAAAATCCACAGTGGAAAAATCCTAAGGCCGCAGCTTTATTTTTAATATCCTGTTTGTATCGGGTTGCATTCATGAATTAGAATAAACCTCCTTGTGCCCAGCCCAACTCTTTACCTAAATGATTATAAGCTTTTTCAGTAGCTTTTCTACCTCTTGGGGTACGCATTAAAAATCCTTCCTGAATTAAAAATGGTTCGTAGACTTCTTCTAAAGTTCCTGCATTTTCTCCAATTGCAGTTGCTATAGTCGTCAATCCTACTGGTCCACCACTGAATTTATCAATGATGACTTTCAAGATCCGAATATCCATTTCATCTAAACCATTGGCATCAACATTTAATGCTTTTAGGGCAAATTCTGTAATAGCATCTTCTATTTTTCCGCTTCCTTTTATTTGAGCAAAATCTCTAACGCGGCGCAACAAAGCATTGGCAATTCTTGGCGTACCACGACTTCTACTCGCAATTTTGAACGCTGCATCTTCATCAATGGCAATGTTTAATAATCCTGCTGATCGCTCTACAATACTGGTCAATGTTTTTGCATCGTAATATTCTAGGCGAGAATTAATCCCAAATCGTGCGCGCAAAGGAGAGGTCAATAAACCTGATCTTGTTGTAGCACCAATTAAAGTAAATGGACTAAGATTTATCTGTATAGACCTTGCATTAGGTCCTGTATCTAATAATATATCAATTACATAATCTTCCATTGCTGAATACAAGTATTCCTCAACTACTGGACTTAAACGATGGATTTCATCAATAAAAAGGACATCGCCGTCACTTAAATTAGTTAGTAAGCCCGCCAAGTCTCCTGGTTTATCAAGTACAGGACCGCTTGTCACCTTAAATCCAACCCCCATTTCATTGGCAATAATATTGGCTAAGGTAGTTTTTCCTAATCCTGGAGGTCCGTGGAGTAAAACATGGTCTAAAGGTTCATTCCTCAATCTTGCGGCCTGAACAAAGACTAATAAATTTTCGACAATAGCAGGCTGTCCTGCAAAATCTGCAAGCGACTTGGGCCTTAATACCTTATCAATTTCTTGTTCTGGTTGTTCGGCGTTGTCTCTATAGTCAAATGATTCTTCCAAAAGAATTGTTTTTACAAATTTACAAAAGCACTTGAATTGACATTCATTTTATGTGTTTAATACAGAAAATCAAAAATTATCTAAGAAACTAACGGATGGTTTCTAAAAAAGCACTCATGGTATCAAATTGAAAATCCGCGAGAATTATTCTTGGATCTACCAAGTGTGTTTTTTCAGGAATACAAACTACTTTCATCTTGGCTGCTTTACCCGCTATAATTCCATTAACTGAATCTTCAATCACAAGGCATTTTTCTGGGTATACAATTAACTTTTTGGCCACACTTAAATAAACAGCGGGATGAGGTTTGCCAAAATGTTCTAATTCCGCAGAGTGGGTAAAGTTGAAATAGGACTTAATATTTAAAGATTCCACAACTACTCGAATGAGTCTACTGGAGGAAGATGTTGCCAATCCAATGGGCATGTTAATACTTTGCAAATAGTCTAATGTGGCGATTACCCCAGGCAATGGAAATGGATTTTCGGAAATTAATTTTTCCATTGCAGCAATAATCTGTTCTTCAACTTCTGATTCATCTGTCACGCCCCAATTTTCATGGAGATTCCAAAAATGAATTACTTCATCAATTCTTAAGCCAACGGTTTTTTGAAAGTCTGATTTGGTTAAAGTGGATCCAAGCTTGGAGAAAACTTCTTCCATGGCTATTTTCCATAAGGGTTCAGAATCAATCAAGACCCCATCCATATCAAAAATCACAGCATCAAAGTCTTGCAAGTCTAGCTTCATCAGAACTTAATCTATTAGGAATACGCGCACCAGTTCAATTCTTCTTTCACTTACTTCTTCTATTACAAAGCGTAAGTTTTTGATAATGAAGGTTGCTCCAACAGGTGGAATTTCTTCTAATTCATCTAGAATAAATCCCCCTAGTGTCTCATATTCATCAGATTTCTCGAATTCTAAATCATATTCTTCATTCAAATAATCTATTTCAACTCTGGCGGAAAATAAATACTCCTTATCGCTAATGCGTTCTTCCCTTAAGTCTTCCTTATCATGTTCATCTTCAATTTCACCAAAAATTTCTTCAATGACATCTTCAATGGTCACTAATCCTGCTGTTCCACCATATTCATCTGTCACGACTGCTATACTTCCTGATTGTTTGGTAAACATTTCTAATAATTCTTTTCCTGAAATCACCGCCGGAACAAATATGATTGGTTTCATGACCAATTTTATCGATTTGGGAGATTTAAATAAGTCGAACGAGTGTACATATCCAATGATATTATCGATGGAATCTCTGTAAACGAGAATCTTAGACAAACCTGTTTTAATAAACAATTGTTTTACTTCTTCTAATTCATCTTCAATGTCAACCACCACGATTTCTGTTCTTGGAATCATGCAGTCGCGTGCTTTCACATGAGAGAAATCTAAGGCATTTCTTAAAATGGTCATTTCGTTACTCATGTGTTCTTCTGCATGAATACGCGATGAAATATCGTCTACATAATGTTCTAAATCTACTTTCGAGAAAACTTTTTCAGATGATTTTCCTTTTGAACCTGTTATTCTTAAAAACAACCAACTGAACAATAAAATAAATTGCGTTGGAATGTAAAGCAGAATAAAAACAAGCAATAAAGGGATACTTCCGATGTTAAGAAAGCGATTAGGATTAATTTGAACAATTGCTTTGGGCAAGAATTCGGCCGTAATGAGAACCAATAATGTTGATATTATGGTCTGTGATATCAGTAAAAGCGCTTCGTTTTCAACGCCAAATTGTTTTAGTATGGGATTAAGAATTGCTGCTGCACATATTCCATAGATGACCAAAGCCACATTGTTTCCAAGCAGCATCATGGCAATCATGGTAGATTGTTTCTTGTAGAAGATGCTCTTTAATTTACCCTGCCATGTTCCTTGTGATTTTTCTACTTCTATCTTTAATCGATTGGAAGATAAATAGGCTAGCTCCATTCCCGAGAAAAAAGCCGAAAAAAACAAAGCAAAGAAAAGCAAGATATAGTCTATAGCCATACGGGGTTATTTGATGACATCTTTACCGATATCTCTCCTGTAGTAACTGTTTTCAAAGGAAATTTTTTGAATAGATTCGTATGATTTTGCTACTGCTACTTCTATATTTTTCCCGTAAGAAGTAACGGCCAATACGCGTCCACCATTCGTGAGAACTTGTGGTCCATCGGCACTTGTTCCAGCATGAAACACCAAACTATCCGCAATATTATTTAAGCCATAAATAGGAATTCCTTTTTCATACTGATTGGGATAACCTCCTGCCACCATCATTACCGTTGCGGTACTTTTGTCTGTAAACTGCATATCGCGTTCAGAAAGCGTATTGCTTGCAATTCCTTCAAATAAGTCCAAAAGATCAGATTTCATTCTTGGTATCACCACTTCGGTTTCGGGGTCACCCATGCGACAGTTGTATTCGATCACATAAGGATCTCCTTTGACATTGATTAAACCGAAAAATATAAATCCTTTGTAGGGAATTCCTTCACTTCTTAGACCTTTTACCGTTGGGACAATTACTTGATTGTGGACTTTGTCCATAAAGGCTGCATCTGCAAAAGGAACGGGAGAAACAGCGCCCATACCACCAGTATTTTCACCTGTATCACCTTCACCAATGCGTTTATAATCTTTCGCTTCTGGCATGAGTTTAAACGATTGACCATCCGTCATGATGAAAACTGAAAGTTCAATACCGTCCAAAAATTGTTCAATAACTACCTTTTCACTTGCAGCGCCAAATCTTTTATCCTTTAACATCGAGGTTAATTCCTTCTCAGCAGTGGCTAGATCATTTAAAATCAATACGCCCTTTCCTGCAGCCAATCCATCAGCTTTCAAAACATAGGGAGCAGCCATGCCCCGCAAAAAATTAATTCCTTCTGAAAGCGTTGCTTCTGTAAATGTGCCGTATTTTGCAGTTGGAATTCGATGTCTAGCCATGAATTCTTTGGCGTAATGCTTACTTCCTTCCAATTTTGCACCTTCCTTGCTTGGACCAATTACCGCGCAGTTTTTTAATTCTGGATCAGCTTGGAAAAAGTCATAGATACCTAAAACTAATGGTTCTTCTGGACCCACAACAAGCATGTTGATTTGATGGTCTAGCACGAATTTTTTAATGGCATCAAAATCAACAATTGATAAATTTACATTTTTTCCAAATTGTTTTGTTCCAGCATTTCCAGGTGCAATGAACAATTCATCAAGAATTGAACTTTGTGAAATTTTCCAAGATAATGCATGTTCTCTACCTCCTGAACCGAGTAATAATACTTTCATTGATTTAACAATTTTCTAAGATAGATTCAAATAATAATTTTCCGTCTGTATTGGCTAAAATACTGTCTGCAGCCCTTTCAGGATGCGGCATCATTCCAAATACATTTTTATTTTTATTGGTTACACCAGCGATATTATTCAGTGAACCATTTGGGTTGGATTCTAAATCTATTTTACCAGAGGCATCGCAGTAGCGAAATAGTACTTGATCATTTTGCTCTAGTTGATCAATTGTCTTGGTATCGGCATAAAAACGGCCTTCTCCATGGGCAATAGGTATTTTAAAAGTGCGGTCTTTATCCAAACTTTTAGAAATCCCTGCACTTTTGGAGTCCGCCTTTAAAAAAATGTTCTTGCAAATAAATTTTTGCTGATCATTGTGTAATAAGGCACCATCAAGCAAACCTGATTCTGTTAATATTTGAAAACCATTGCAAACACCAAGTACATAGCCTCCACGATTTGCATGCGCCATTACTTCTTTCATAATGGGAGAAAATTTTGCAATCGCTCCAGATCTTAAATAATCACCGTAAGAAAATCCACCTGGCAATACTACCATGTCTACATTTTTAATGCTGGTATCCTTGTGCCAAAGCTCTTCAACTTGTTGTCCCATTAGGTTTCTCAAGACATATATCATATCCTGATCACAATTAGAACCTGGAAATGTAATAACACCAAATTTCATGGTAAATCGAATTAAATTAATTGTTTTTTAAAATCAACTACAAATGTAATGAAATACTAGCTTGACCAGATTTGCGGAACGAAAAACTTAAGAACAGCATATCCTATAGTTAAGTAAAATAATACACTTGCCATAATACCGAAACGCTTGTTAAGAAAAGAAAAAGAAAGCAGGATAGACAGTGGAATCATGAGTAAACTGAAGCGCTCAATTTGTTGATAAAAAATATAATCAACGCCCCCGATTACAACTGAAATAATTACAAAAAGCCAAATCATTTGAATTTGCTTTTTGAGTCGGTTGGAACTGGTAATTAATCTTTCCCGAATTCCAATTAAACTTAGCAGGAGCGATGCGCTACACAATGATAGGGAAACTATAAAGTCTTTGTGTAAGTGAATTCTAGAATGAGAGAAAATGATATTCATATCAAAATGATGCTTGTGGAAAATTAAAAAGTAGGCTCCAAATAATAAGGGACAAACATATCCAGTCATGAATAAAATTAATTCGCGAAAAATAAAAGGTCGAATGATCAAAAACATAACAATAAATACAGGAAAGAAAAGCAACAATGGCGGGTGCAGACTTGCAGCAATACCTGCGTAAAATGCTCCATTGAATACCTGCATCTTTCCATCTTCATTTTGCTTGAGTAAGAAAAACTGATATAAACAGGCAATAATAAAGAAATGAGATAGTAATATTCCGTCTAAGCGGTAAAAAGAAAAATAAAAACTCAGTGAAATAACATAAAGTAAGGACACGATATAAGAATTTCGGTCCTGGAATTCGTGCTTATTATAGATGAAATTTAAAAATACAGCATTGATGGTAACCAAAATAAATGCTAAAATTCGGGATAGCATCAGGGAGGAGGGGAACAAACCCGTCCATAATCCAAAGTCAACTTTCTCGGAGAAATCATAGTAATTCAACTGCCCATTTAGCAAATAAAAGGACCCAATAATAACAGGAATAAAAAATAAAGCAATAATTCTATTGCCGAGAAAAAAGCGAATCATATTGCGAAAATAGAGATAATATTTTTGTCATGCAGTAGCAAAAAATTGTATTTAATTTAAACTTAATGTTTTATTTCTCTTTGTACAAATGGAAAAATTATATATTTGTTTTCCTTTTGTTTTTGGAAGGGATTAATAATTAGAATATGTCAACGATAAAAAATAGGTATTCAGACCAAGACTTGGAAGAATTCAAGAACTTAATTAATGAAAAATTAAAGGTTGCTCATGTAGATTACAGTCTTTTAGTAGGTTCACTTTCTCATAATGACGATCATGGTACCGATGATACAGGTCGTTCTTTTAACATGATGGAAGATGGCTCAGAAACGCTTTCTCGTGAGGAAGTTGCTCAGTTAGCCGCGCGTCAAGAAAAATTCATTCAGAGTTTAAATGCTGCGCTTGTGCGCATAGAAAATAAAACATACGGTGTTTGTCGCGTTACGGGATTATTAATTCCAAAAGAAAGATTACGCCTAGTTCCTCATGCTACGATGAGTATTGACGCAAAAAATTCACAGAAGAATTAGTGAGAAAGAAGTTAACCATTGTCGCAATTGTTGTAGTTGCCTTATTAATTTTAGATCAAGTTCTTAAAGTATATATCAAAACTTCTTTTCAACCAGATGAAACGAGATATGTTTTTGGATCTTGGTTTGCTTTGCATTATATCGAGAACCAAGGCATGGCTTTCGGAACTACCTTTGGATCAGGAATGTTACCAAAGTTAGCTTTAAGTATATTTCGCGTTGTTGCCATTGTATTTATTGCTATTTACTTCACTCGTGAACTTAAAAACGAAGCAAGTTTATTTTTTTTAGTGGCCATTGGTTTTGTTTGGGCAGGAGCAACGGGTAATTTGATTGACTCCATGTTCTATGATTTTATTTTCCCATTTAATCCATGTGATGGATTCAATCAGGTAGAAGGCTCAGGTGTGAAAAGAATTTGTTCTGATTATGGATTTTCTTATCCTGTTCATGTTCGAAATCAAGGATTTCTGCTTGGAAATGTAGTGGATATGTTTCAGTTTGACGCGAAATACCCGAGTTGGGTTCCTTATTTGGCTGGAAAACAAGTATTCCCTGCCATTTGGAATTTAGCCGATGCTTCCATTACTACTGGAGTAGGATTGATTATTATTCGTCAACGGTCAATATTTTCAAAGAAAAAACAAGCGTAATTTAGAAATTCCACTTCATGTTTCGATCGTCTAAGATCGCAAATGAAACTTTCCAGGTAGCTTTTAAAGGCGTTTGATTGCCATCCGAAACTACTCCGTAGACACCAATCCTTAAGCGTCTTCTTGATAGCTTGAAATTCCTTTCCAAACCGGCTAACAATTCATAATGCTGGTAATTATATTGTTTTACATACATAGCGCCACCTCCTACAACCAATCCAATTCGTGTTTTTTTCATCAATGGAATTTTATTGATGATGGATCCATTGTCATGATGTACAAAATGTGCTTCATAAATAAAGTCTTTAGTGACAAGACTTGAATCTAAGCCCTGGAAGGAATAGAGTGGATTTGAAAACCAAATGGGATCACTTCTTCTTTGATATTTATAATCAGGATCTCGAAGTATTTTTGCACTTAGAAACTTACCTACGGCAATTCTGTAGCTTGTTGTCCCTAAAGTTTTGAATTTAAAGGTTTGCATGATATTAAAATTCATGTATTCATGATTGATGTCACTTCCAAATAATTTTGGGACTCCTCTTTCATAGAATAAAGAAAATGTAGGATAAGCCGAGCCTAAAAGTACTTTTCGATAAGGCTCTCGCATATATTTTTGGAAGGGTGTGTAACTGATACTCGCAATTCCAAGCATTGCTTGATAGGTATTAAATTCTGTGGGATTGTTGTTGGGAATTGCATTATTGAATATGTTTACGAATTTATAATTCTCAATGCTTCTCCTTTCTGAAAATTCTGTTTCTAAACCAAAATAAAAACCATTGAATAATTCATAGGTAAATGAACCTCTTAGTTTAGTGGTCTCAATAAAGTTCTCTCTTTTATAAACCTGAGTAATCGCATCAAAACCTCGAATCACATCGAAATCATGATTTATGGAGGCGCGGACGGTACCGAAATGGAAGGGATCAAATCTATATTTCCACCAAGTGTCCCCTTTAATATCACCATTGATTAATCCATAGGAAACTCTTGTGTAAGATTCAAGGGTGCGTTCATCTTTCCATTTTTTAAAATAATCGAAGCTTGGAGTAAGTCTTGGTCCTGCAATATAAATTGGTTGTACGAATGTCGCAACAGAACCAATGGTCCATTGAGTTTTATTGGGACGATTGCGGTGGTCAACACCAAACCAAAGAATTTTCAGGGCTGTTATTTTATTAAAGATACGATCTACTGAATCTAAATATTCCACCCTATTTTGAGCGTCATGAATACTGTCCTTGATAAGAATGAATCTTTTTTCTGCTTCACTTAAATTCGCCGGTCTGTTCGCAGCCCAATAAGCGGTATCTTTTTCATAGGCTTCTTTTGTAGTCACCGCCAATTCTGTCCCGAAAAATTTCGCGTCAAATTTAGGCTTGAAATTATAATTATCGAAAAGTGCAATCGTAGAACAGGTAGAAGTTTCTGTTTTATATTTCACCCCATACTCTAATGTTTGCTCCGAAAGGACACAAATGGAATCTCCGGGGTGGGTAAAGGTTTGTTTTATGGTGAAGTGATCGTAGATTAATAAATTTCCTTTATTCATGGTCAACTCTAATTTTTGCACCAACCATAAAGTATCAATTACCCAGATATAACCTTCTAAGGTCGTGGTTGCAGTATTGCGCGGACTGATCTTAATCTTAGATATCATTTGACCGTTCTCTTCGTATTTTGCCTCTAATTTATATTTATAGGAAAGTATACCAGGACTTGAAATGGGAGAGCTTACTGGAGTTTGGTGCAGATCATCTAAATGTAATAAGTTCTCGAAGAAGTTAAAATTAGATTTTACAGTAGTCGTATAATAAAGTGTTCTAGCACTACCTCTTAAAGTATAGGCATTGCGAAATTCTTTTACTTTACCGATTGGCATATAATTTCTTTGAAGATTAACTTCAACCAAGTTCATCTTATTTGCTTCAAGGTTGACATCTTTTTTTTCTTCCGCCAATGGATCGTCATCCTCAATAACTTCTTTTTTGTTTTTTATGTCCTTCTGTTTGAAATCAATGGTCTCACTGGCTTTGATATAAACATCAACCGAATGAGGATAATTCCATGGATTAATCTGATCTCTTTTCGCAACAACTTTTAACATAATATCCCTTCCCGGATTAGTTTTCTTGACAGAAAAATCAATGGATTCAAATTCTTGAACTTTACTAGGGAAAAGCATCATATCTTTTTGCAGATCTGAATTATTGATGCTTATGTAGGTCTCTCGTTCTTCAAATCCGCTAGCGTCAAAGATCAAAAAGTACTCACTTGGCATTAGGGACAACTCATACACACCTTCTATATTACTAACTGTACGGAATTCAGGTGCGTTTTTTACGAAAATTTTCGCGTATGGAATAGGATTATTTTTTTCGTCTACGACTTTACCGCGCACAAATTGTTGACTAAAGGAGATAGTCGAGATTAATAACATGAAAAAAGTAAGATTTAATCGCATACGGGTATAAAATTCTATAAATTGGTTTATTCTTATTTTTTATCCTTGGTTTCTTGTTGGGCTAAAAATGCCGCGTGTTTCTCAAAGCGTTTCATCATCCAGGTTTTGAAAAAGTACATTCCTAAAGCCATCGCTACAATAATATAATAAGACACCCAGCGATCAAAACCAACGGTGATTCCTTTAACGGTTACTATTAAAAATAAGACTATGCTCAATAGCAGCCAAAAATATCTCATTACTTTATTATAGATTCCCATAATTTCAATTTATTTCTTCTGATTTATCAATAGTAACCCTACCACTCGGTTTTAAAATTTCAAAGCGACTAAAGTCCTGTTTGGTTTTAATTCCTTGTCCAATTAATATTCCTTTAGGTGATTTGACGATGACCTGTGAAGGTGTAAAAATAGTACTGTCTTTTTGAGTCCAGTATAAAACTTCAGTTTCTAATGTTTGTTTTTTAGCGTAATTGTAAAGTCGAACTGAATCTCTCACCATCAGTTCTCCTTTATTGTAATTTATTTCACCATAAAGAGCTGTTAATGTTGATATGATTTCACCTTTTTCAGAGAAAAAATTCACGCGCAAACTATCTCTTAATTTAGTAACATGATCCGGATGGTGATAGGTTTCAGCGAGAGATGTTTTCAATTCAACTCGTGCATAACCTGCTTCAGCAAAGATCATTTTTAAATCTTTTATCGTCTCATCAGGTGATTTGGGATTGTAGGTAACCTTTTGAACGGCACTTAAATCATTCTCACACGAAAAGTTAAGACCTATGGTAAGAACAACAAGTATTCCGCTTACAATTTTTTGTGCTGCTGCGATCAATTAATCTAATTTTCGTTTTCTAAACCAAGGTTCAAATCGAGCGGGTGAAAGGATCACTCCAAAATTAATTCCTACATAACTTTCCATCAAATGTCCCGCTGAGAAAGTTCCTCTTTGACCTAAACTAAGGCCAAAATTTAAGGTAGATAAAGATTGTTGCGCCAAGATAGGAATGCCAACACCAATGGTCAGACCTTTATCAACATATTGAATTTGATCTTTGAAATACGGTAATTGATCTCGATAAGCTCCGATGCGATAGGATAGTTTGTCAAATGCTTTTAAACTGGCAATATTCTCATAAATTTTTGATTCTGGACAAAATTGAATTCCGATTCCAAAATGTTGTCCATTTCCACCATTCCATGCCGCTATACTGTCAAAATCATGGGTGAATCCAGATTTGAAACTGTAAGATAAATTTAGCATTAGATTAGGGTGCAAAGTTCGTGCTTTTCTTTTCCAAGCATCAAAGAAAAATCTATTGGTCATGCCTAAACTATAATTCAAACCTGAGATTACATGTCCAGAATAAGTTACCGTACTTAAGGTATCATATTGAGTGGGATCACTCATATTATTAGAAGTATAAAATGCTGAAACATAAGTAGTATTTAGTTTTTGACTTGGGTCAATAGTGCCAGCAAGTAACATTTGATAATGTTTGCCAAATTGTTGTTTGTATGAAAATCCAAAATCTAAATGAATTGTTTTCACCAAGAAAGAGGAGCTGCTCAAACCACCAGAATATGAGGTGTTGCTTATTAATATGCTGGAACGGTCATTATAAACATTTCCAAACAGATAATTTGCATTGGCACCTAATGCGAGGTATGAATTCTTAGTTTGCACAAGGGCAAAAGAAAAACCAAGGAAAAAATTACTCACGGATCCTCTACCAGTATAGTTATATTTCAAAGAGTCAAGACCAGTATATATTGTTTCCGAAAAGTCATAGCCTCTTTTAGCATAAGGTTTTAAGCCAAAAGCTAAACCCATTCTTTTTTTCATTTTAAATCCAAGCGCAAAATGGTCGGCAAGTGCAAAAAGCTGATTCGAAGTAGCAGCTCCTTGAGAATATTGAGAAGCTCTAGCGTTGATTCCAATGGACAATAAGGTGTTTCCTGTCGTGAGATTGGAATAAGTGGAAGGATTAAAAATATTCAATTGCGAAGAATCAAAATAAGATACATAAGACCTACCTAAAGCATCGTATATTGAATGCGACTGCTGACCAATTTCACCAATACCATAGTAAGAAATTGGGTGCGTAGTCATGGTTTGACTTTGAGCGCCAAAAGCAAGAGATAGTAGTAATAGATTTAAAAAATTACGCATTAAATTTATAGATTTCGTGAATTCCTTTCAAAGTTAAGTTTTCGTCTGCAAAGATGTTGTTTTTTTGTGCTAAATCAAAATAAGAAGCGTCTCCGCCGCTCACATAAATATTTAAATTAGGGAATTCAAGCTCATATTGAGCGATGCGCCATGATATTTCACCTTTCAAGTTTCCAATTACTCCCGAAAGCATACTAAGTTCGGTTGTATTGCCATACAAACTAGTGGGTTCTTTTTGGAATTCCAGCAAAGGTAAATTGGCAGTGTGCTCATTCAATGCTTTCAATTGCATGCTTACTCCTGGAGATATGGAGCCACCAAGATAGCCTCTAACACCGTCAAGTAAATCAAATTTTATACAAGTACCAATATCAATGGACAAAGCATGCCTGTTCTCAGAGGAGCGTTGTGCATACATACCAGCAACATTACACAAACGATCCATTCCTAATCCGGCACTTTGGTAATGATTCTGAAAAGGTGTTTTAAGAGTATTGTCTAAAACGCTTACATTGAATTGGTCTAATAATTCTTCCGCAATCGAGGCGTCTCTAACCGATGCAAGTGCAATTACCGCATCTTTCGTTAAACTTGAAAATAAGGATTCTTTATCGTCAAAACGGTGATTTTCAATTAGGACTCCATTTTCAAATACCCCTAATTTAAGCGCGGTATTTCCTGCATCAATACAATGAATAATATCCTTCATAGGTAACAAAGATAAGTGCATCTGCCGTTTTGACTGCATTAAAATTGTTAAATCATTAAAAAAAGAAAAAATCAATTTTTTAGTCAGTGTTCATGAAAAAGTTGTCATTATAAGTAGATTTCACTTGCAATAAACCAAAAAAGTATTAAATTTGCACCCACAACGAGCGGTGCCTTAGCTCAGTTGGTAGAGCAAAGGACTGAAAATCCTTGTGTCCCTGGTTCGATTCCTGGAGGCACCACAAAACAAAACGAGAATGAGAGCGAGAGCGTCATTCTCGTTTTTGTTTTATACCATTGTCTATCACTAAACTCTAAGTCTAGCTCTAAACTCTAGGTCTATTTTCCTCCCTTCGATCGGAACACTCGGCTAGCGATTAATAGCATTCAATTAGATTATCGAGCGCCTCTCGACATACTCCTATCAGTGAATCGAGCGGAGTCGAGAGGCACGGATAAATTGAGAAAAGCTTGTCGACGGAATAAATCGTGCTAAAAAATAAACACTCTATTTTTTGAGTTTAATTGCACATCAAATTTTAATTAGCCTCAAGTTTTCATAAATTGGGGATTTATAGGATTGAAATTTATTTCGCAGCGAACTTTTTAATATTTTTGTAATCAAATTAATTTAATAGTTATGTCAAGATACTTACTTATAATTCTATTATTCTTCTTTTCAGTTGCTTACGGTCAAGAATATCCATCAGCAAACATGGCAAGATGGGAATATGGGAGTGATGGATATTCTCTCAAATCATTTAAAATTGATATCCAAAATAATTCTCCTTATCTAATTAAAGAAATTAAGATGAGGGTTTGGGTTTATGATGATGAAGGTGAGTATTACGAACATAATAAAATTCAAACTTTTAAGGTCAATATTCAAGGTTATGAATTAGGTAAAACACCTGCAATTGCGCTTTCTAATCGAAGAATACTAAGATATTATAGAAGTTTTGAAGGCATGTCATGGGGTTCTGAAATTTTGGATGTAAAATTTTATAAGACTCCTCAACAAATTGCAGAAGAGCGAGAAGAACAAGAGCGAGCTCGATTGGAGGCATTGAGATTAGAACAAGAGGAAATCGAACAAGAAAGGATAAGACAAGCGCAAATTGAACTTGAAAGAAAAATAGAATTTACACATTCAAAGGCTCTTGAATTTTATAAATCTAATAAACTATACGAGGCGCAAAATTATTTCAAAGAAGTACTTAAGTTAGATCCTAATCATGTAGATGCAAATCAAAAGTCGAATGAAATAGCAAGATTTTTCTCTATTAGATCTGGTGCAGGTTATGTTTATCGAGAAGATAACAGCAATAGCTTAAACAACCTTAAAAGAGAAATCACTAATCTTTTAAATAATGAAATTAATGATACTCCTGAAGGTTCCTACCAATTTAAGGTTTCTATTCTGTTTGATACCAATGGAATAAATAATTCTCGAATTGAAGGTCTGAATAATGAAGTGGTAATGAATAAGATAAGTAATATACTCACTTCTGGAACCTTATTGCCATCCAAGAAATTTAGCTATTATGTTAATTCTCACGATAGTTTTACCATTGATGCCAATTGGAATTCATCTGAAGAGCATGTCGTTTCAGATGGAAAAGGGATTAATGGGCTTGATAAATATTTTAAAATTAATCCAAGTGATTTTAAGGACTACATCAATGCTCAATCCTATAAATATGGCAAATTTAATTTTGATGTAAAATCTAAAGTCTTAAAAATTGATGGTAATCAACAAGCCGATAATGACATCCGACTTATTGATTATAAGTTGAATGCAGGTCCACAATATGCTTTTTGTTCTTTGGTATTGCCCGGATGGGGTGCAAGTAAGGTTTCAAGTGGTCAAAATGGATATCTAACGGGATTTGCTTATCTCTTATCTTTATCTATGGCTGGTGTGACCAAAGTTTTGGAGAAAATAGATTACAAAGCATATCAAGAAGCGCAAAGTCAAAATGCCGCAAGTGAAGCTTATGATGCTGTTAATGCAGATCGAAAATTATTTATGGTCTGTATAGGTGCTGTTGGACTTGCTTATGTTTATGATTTCTCTTGGTCTTTAGTAAAAGGATTCGGTAACATTAAAAAATCGGCCTACTATAGAAAAAAATTAAAAGAATCTCCTATAGATGTTAAACTATCAAAATTTTAATTATGAATTCAATCACTCGTAATATCGCATTTCTAGCTATTTTATTTTTGTTCGGCTGTACAAAAGATGACTTTACATGGAATGTTAAAAAATTACCATGCCTCATTACATTTTATAATTCAAGTGAGGATTTTTTCAGCCAAGTTTCAATGGCAGGAATGACCAATAATACCTTTGGAACAGGTCCAAATAATTTTTATAAAGACAAGATCATCAAAGTTAAAAAAGGACAGGCCTATGATCTGCTAGTTAACTTTCAAACTACAAGTCCAGCTGTTGGTGTCTACGCTTATTTTGATTGGAATGGAGATGGTGACTTTTTAGATTCGGATGAAAGTGTATTGATTTCTAGTAGCATCAATTTTACGAATGTTACGAAGTCTATAACTGTTCCTTCTAATGCAGTTAAAGGCGAATATTATGCCAGATTCATTGTAAGAGCAGGAAGTACGATAAGCAGTGACCCTTGTTTTGAGAATGATTCTTATGGAGAAGTGGAGGATTATCCTTTAGTAATTGAGTAGGATTTTTCTGCTTATTGCTTCATAATTCAATAGGCTCTTACTCAGCTATTATCTGATCACACACACAAATCCATGGTGAACTTCCCTCACTTGGCTGTCTGGATAAAAATAGACTAAATAAGTATAAACTCCATCTTGAACGGGTTGTCTGGTTTTTTGGTCTAATCCATCCCACTTTAATTGTGTTGGAGAAAAAGTAAAAATTTCCTCCCCCCATCGATTCATGATGTATCCTCTTTCTAGTTCGCCACCCTGAATGATGATTTCAAATTCATCATTTAATAAATCTGCATTTGGCGTAAATGAATTAGGAATGTAGATCACGGGTTCTTCCATATCACAATTCTTCTGTACTACTTGAACTGTATGTATATAATTACAACCGGCCGTATTCTGTTCCAGTTGAATGAGTGTCAAGGTGGAATCTACCCACTGGTTGAAGATGATGATGGAATCATTTTCGCAAAGTTCTATCGTTTCATTTAATGGCAATACATTGAATATATTTAAGGTGATAATATGAGTGCTGTCACACTGATTAACATCAATGAGGGATGCAGAATAGGTTCCAGTAAGATGTTCCCACGAACCAAAAATTTGAATTGAATCTTCAGGACAAATGTTTATGGTTTCTGTTGTGATTTGAGGAACACACCCACTGGTAATGATAATTGAAATACATTGTGTTGCAGCACAAGTTCCTGTTCCTACTGAATAACAAACTTGCCAAGTTCCAAGACCTGCAAGTTGAGGATCAAATACTCCCGCACTGGAAACACAAGTTCCGCAACTTGAACTCCATGTCCCACCGACAGTTGCTACTTGTAATACTTGCGAGGGGTCGAGGACAGTAAATGGTCCTGCAGGTAGTATATTCGCATTGGCCACTGCTGCGCCTGGTAAAATAGTGTAGCTTTCAATGACCGAGCAACCATTTGCGCCAGTAGCTGTTATCGTGTATGTGCCTGGACATAACGAACTAATATTAGCAATACTTGCTCCATTGGACCAAGAATAGGTGTAAGGAGCAAGGCCATTATTAACACTGCATGCAATGGAACCATCACAAGTGGCCACGCAAGTTTCATTGACAAGAATAGCACTCAAAGTCATTCCTGGGTTTATGCTGCAGAGCGGATTCATACTTGCAATCCATGCGTCATTGGCTGCATTATTAGCTGCGCCTGGTGTTTGCGCTGTACTGATATCTGCACTGGTCCAATTGGCGGTTAAATTCCAGTTATTGGAAGTGTTATTGGTGAAAGAAAAAACTTTACTCGCTGAAGATCCAGTAAAATATACAAGGGTATTTTGTGTGTTATTTCCCCAACTCACACTGTGAAAAGGAAGACCATTTGCAGGAATATTAGGAACCTGAAACGAATCGTCTGTATTGGCCATTGCAAGTGTTGCCCAAGACCCTCCGCTAATCCATGACCCGTTGGGCGGATAGGCACTGTTGGTTGTGGTTGGACTAATAGTGGTTTTTTCTAAAAGATTGGAATTAGCGGGAATTATCAGTCTGCAATTACCATCTATCAAAGAAGTGTCGTTTGGTGGTAAGCTGGTATTTGGACTTGTATTGTTGTAAATCACTATGTAGCTTCCTTGTGGAATATTTTGCCAAAATGGAATGTTAGCAAAACGAATAGCACCTGGTGCAATACCTGTTCCGCTGCCGGGCGCAAAATAACCATTGTTATCATCAATAATTACATTTCTAAGGTCTAAAGTTGGGACGGGCGTTATGCAAGTAGGAACCCCAATCACGGCGAATTCTACATATTCACTAGATCCAGTTCCTTGTGATATCTCGTTTATGATTAATTGTTGAGCATTCAATGTTCCAAAGGAAAGTAATGCAATCAACCAGAAAAACCTAATCATAGTTTACCTTTGACTTTCAATCCGACATCAGTTTTGGTGTTGCTGTGAACACCGCAAGGAGTATAATGTCAAAATACTTTACAAATTTAATTCAAGTATTTGATTCTTGGGCAGTCTGATGTTATTATATTATGAAATTGTCGCAACATCAAAGAGAACCAAATGCTTGTTTAGATGTTTTCAATCTTAGATTGTCTTAAATAAAGTAATTTTACAGGAACACGAGAACTACAATTTACATTTTGATGAAAAAAATCGTACTAATTACTGGAGCCAATGGAATGTTAGCCAAAGCATTGGCCAAACATCTAGCAGATGATTATGAAATTAGATTTTTGAGTCGAGGCACATCAAAACCGAACGAATTTTATTGGGATCCTAGTCAAAATATTATTGATTCAGAAGCATTAGTGGGTGTGCATCATGTGATTCATTTAGCGGGCGCTACTATTGGGAACAAGAGGTGGACTCCTAAGCGAAAAGAACTGATATTATCAAGTCGCGTCGATAGTGCTCATCTCATCAGAAAAGAACTGAGCAAGAACAAGCAACAAATTGAATCATTTATTTCAATTTCAGGTGTTGGTTATTATGGGACGCTTACCTCAGACACGAAATTTGACGAGTTAAGTCCAAAAGGGAATGATTTTTTAGCTGATGTTTGTGGTGAGTGGGAGCAGGCATGCCATGACTTTGATAAAGAAAAAATAGCAAAACGAACTGCTATTATTCGAAGTGGGGTAATCTTGGAAAGAAATGAAGGTGTCTATAAAAGTTTAAGTCAACTCATAAAATTCGGATTTGGTTCAGCTGTTGGAAGCGGAAAACAGTACATGCCATGGATACACATTCAGGATCTGGTTAGGATGTTCAAATTTGTTCTGGACGAACCAAGTCAACACGGCATTTTTAATGGTGTTGCTCCTCAACAAGTGACTAATTTACAGTTGATGCAGGCAATAGCAAAGGGATTTAATAAATCCATTAGATTACCCAATGTCCCAAAATTTATTTTAAAATTAATTTATGGAGAAATGTCCATTGTTATTTTGGAAGGAAGTCAAGTCTCTGCCGAAAAAATAGTCAAGGCAGGATTTAAATTTAAATTTGATTCCATTTATATTGCGATCAAAAATCTTACTTCAAAATAATAAAAGTCCTATATAGCTTATGGATTGTATTCCAATAGTACAAGTCTCTCTTCGACCTGTAAATCTGCAATAATTTCCAGCAGTCCCGATTTGAATGGAGCTCCATGATAAGTAAAAACATCCCCCGTTTTTTTAAATTCTCCAAGGACAACATCATCTATTGTAAGGTATAATTTCTTTATTTCAGAGGATTGGATTTCAAAATGTAGCGAATCTTTCTTGCTTAATTTATTAGTTTTTGGTGCTTCAGTAATTTTTAATGGAATATTTAAATTGTATAATTTTGGTGGCAAAAAGGTACTACTTTTCTTATATACGGCCATTGTTTCAGTACTATTTAGGAAACCACTACTAAAATAAATAGGGTTTAGGTTTGGTAATTTTTCAAACAACACTTTGGTAAGCGGTGTCTCTATAAGTTGATTTTTACTTTCCACTGGAAAATGAGAATATATAGCAACTAGAGGGTCTAATAAAAACCAATCCATATTCGGTTCAGCATTGAATATTAATTTCCCTGAGGCATCTTCACTAACACTTCCAGCACCCCATGTGGCATCAATTAGATACCAAACACCGTTTATTTTTACTTTATTCCAAGCATGATCAGGTTCTTCAAAAATAGTTCCTGTTTCATAACCATAACCCTTCGCATAACCTTCAATAAGCTCACATTCAAGTCCAAGTCCTGTGGCCAAATTCTTGAAAACTGTAGCATATCCAGAGCATACAGCTGTTTGGGACTTTATCACTTCGTCGGCACTTCTAGCTTGTATGTCATTCTTCATCAAAGCTTTGGTATCATAGGAAATAGCATGCGTAATCCATTCATAAATCGCTATAGTTTTAATCAATTCAGTTTTTCCAATTTTATTAATTTCAATTACCAATGAAGCGGTATTATGCTGAGCTGCCTTAGGAATATTTTTCACCAAGAGGGCAGTTTTTTGAATTTCAGATTCCGTATAGATTAACTGTGAGAAACCATAGGAAATAGAGGTGAAGAAGACTATACTTAAAACTAAAGTGCGCATTGAATATTAATTAGAAACAAATGTATCATAAAAAAGCCCTGAATTAGAATTTAATTCAGGGCTTTTAAGTAATTAAAATTTACTTAATGCTTGGAAAGATAATCAGCAACTCCGTCAAAAGAAGCGTTCATGCCTGCATCACCTTTTTGCCAATTCGCTGGACAAACCTCACCATTTTCTTCAAAATACTGAAGTGCATCCACCATTCTTAAGGCTTCATTAACATCTCTTCCTAAAGGTAAAGCATTAACCAACTGATGCATTACGATACCATCTTTATTGATCAAGAATAGACCTCTGTAAGCAATCATTTGACCTGTTGCAAATAAATTTCCATCTGCATCATAATCATATTCACCATCTAAAACACCATATGCTTCAGAAATTGTTTTAGCGCTATCTGCAACAATTGGATACATTACTCCTTCAATTCCACCTTTGTTTTTTGGTACTTGCAACCATCCCCAATGCGATTCTTCTGTATCCGTTGAACAGGCAACAACTTTTACTCCTCTTGCTTCAAACTCGCCTAAAGCTGCTTGAAATGCATGTAATTCTGAAGGGCAAACGAATGTAAAATCCTTTGGATAAAAAAAGAATAAGACATGATTCTTTCCTATAAATTGGTCCAATGAGAAATTTGGAACCACTTGACCACCGTTTACTACCGCTGCTGCGCTAAAAGATGGTGCCTTTTTACCTACTAGTGTCGACATTTTATGTTTTTTAATTTGTGAAATTTTTACTAGTACAAAAATAGGAAACGCTATTCAATTTACCTTATTTTTTCAAATTCCTTTAACAAAGATTATCTTATGATAACAATTTAAAAATATGGGATAAAAAAAAAGAGGGCACAAGCCCTCTTCAAAAATTACAATAATTTTATTTTCCTGCTAATGCAACAAATTCATCATAGGAAACAGATTTATTGTTTAGCGTCACATTTGCTTTAAAGAAATTAGTTAATTTTTGCTCCGCTAATTGATCGTAAATTCCGCTAGCTTGTTCTTTATTTTGCAATAAACGCGCTGCTGTTTCTATCAATTCTTTATCATCAGGCGCTGGTATTCCGTATTGCGCATAATTTCCTCTAAGCAATTCTTTGGTATGTTCAAGCACTTCGATTTGAGATAATTGAATATCATTGTCCTTGAATATTTTAGTTTGAATCATTTGCCATTTCAAAGATTGCAAATAAGCCTCAAAATCTTGTTCAATTTCATCTTCCGTGACGGGCTTTTCATTCGTCATTCTAATCCATCTTTTCAAGAAAGCACTTGGGAAATCAACATTTGTTTTTTCCATGATGGTATTGAATACATTTCTTGTCAATAATTTGTCCGCATCTTTTGAAAACATTTGTTCCATATCGGTTTTCACACGATTTCTTAAGTCTTCTTCAGAATTCACTTCTCCCTCTTGAAAAAGTTTGCCAAATAATTCTGCATTCATTTCGGCCATTTCCATTCGTTTGATATCCGTTATGGTAAATTCAAACTTACTGTTTAATTCAGCAACTGCTTCTTCACTAATGCCTAATAAGGTAGATTTATCTTTTGCATCTTTAGATACAGATGTTGGATCTAACTCAAAAGAATCTCCTATTTTTTTCCCTAAAAGTAATTTACTTGCACTTTTTTCTTTTAAAAATTCTAATGATATAGTGGTACTATTACTTATTCCATTTTCTTTCTTAGATCCGTCTGCCTCCAATTCATTAAATACTCCCAAGATCATATCTTTATCCTCTGCAGTTTCTACAGAAGATAATTTACCATACCGTCTTCTTAAGTCTTCTACTTGCTGATCGATTAGTTTGGCATCCACCTTAATAGTAGTATAATCAAATTTACCATTCATTGCTTTCGACATATCAATAGTTGGTGACAATCCTATTTCAAAAGTAAATTCAAAATCACTAGGTGCATTAAAATCTCCTTTTACTTCCGCATCACTTTTAGGAATTGGATTTCCAAGTATTTCAATTTTATTTTCTGTTATAAAATTGTAGACACCATCATTCGCTAATTTATTTAATTCTTCCGCCAAAACGGTTTTTCCATATTGTTTTTGAATCATTCCCATGGGAACATTTCCAGGACGAAATCCGGGTATTTTTGCTGTTTTACGATATTTTTCTAAAGCATTCTTTACTTTGTCAGAATAGTCATCCGCTGTAATTTTTACTTGCAGAGTTGCATTCAAAGCATCTACATTTTCTCTAGTAATAATCATTCTCTTAAACTTTATTTAGTGTAAATAAAAAAGGCCTCGCTTTTTAAAGGCGAGACCTAATAGTGCGGATGGAGGGACTCGAACCCGCATACCTCTCGGCACCAGATCCTAAGTCTGGCGTGTCTACCAATTTCACCACATCCGCATGGTTTTCAAATGAAAAACGAAATATTTGTTCTTCTAAATTCAAAAGCGTTCTTTTGAATTGGGTTGCAAAGATAATGCTATTTTTAAAAAATACAAGCAACTTAGTGTGCTATATGTGTTTTTTTTCTTGCATAGAAGTCCTGATTTTTTGCATGAATTCAGATGCATAAACAAAATTAATAATCTCTGGATTTTCGGTGTTTATTATTGATTCACGATCGCCTTCCCACCAATTATTACCTTTATGAATAAATAATATATGATCACCTATTTCCATTACACTACTCATATCGTGCGTAATTACAATGGTTGTGATATCGTATTCGTAAGTAATATCCTTAATTAATCCATCTATTAAAATAGAAGTAATTGGATCTAATCCAGAATTTGGTTCATCACAAAACAAATATTTAGGATTCATGGCAATTGCCCTTGCAATACCAACTCTTTTTTGCATTCCACCAGAGCATTCTGAAGGAAATAATTTATTCTTACCACTTAAGTTTACTCGGTCTAAACAAAAATCAACACGATCTTGTATTTCTTTTTTGGTCATTTTGGTAAACATAGTCAGTGGAAACATGACATTTTGTTCTACAGTAAGGGAGTCAAATAAAGCAGAACCTTGAAATAACATTCCGATTTCTTGACGAATTTGAGTTTTTTCAATCCGATTCATTGCGGCAAAATCTCTACCGTCAAAGTAGATTTGTCCGCCGTCAATTTCATGTAAGCCAACCATGCATTTGGCAAGAACTGATTTCCCTTGACCAGACTGACCAATAATTAAGTTGACCCTTCCTTTTTCAAAAGTGGAAGAAACATCAAACAGAACTTGATGGTCTTTAAATGATTTATTAATATTTTTTACTTCAATCATTATAATAGAATCATTTGTGTCAAAATGAAATTCGCAATTAAAATACTTATCATACTTACAACAACTGCTTTAGTAGATGATTCACCTACTTGCAGAGCGCCACCTTTTGCATAATATCCATAGAAGGAAGAAACTGAAACGATAAGAAAACCGAAAACTACGGTTTTGGTCAGTGCATAATAGATATTTCCTACTTCAAAAAAGGCTCGAATACCCAGTATATAAGTTTCTGTACTGGTTAAATCAGACAATACTAAAGAAATATAACCACCCATAAGACTCATAAACATGGAGAATATCACAAGAATTGGAAAAAATAATATTGCAGCAATAATTTTTGGTAAAACCAAGTGATTTAAGGAATTAACTCCCATGATTTCAAGTGCATCTATTTGTTCGGTAATGCGCATGGTTCCAATTTCAGAGGCGATATTTGATCCAACTTTACCGGCCAATATCAGTGAAATAATAGTGGGAGAGAATTCTAGAATGGTACTTGACTGCGTTATATAACCAACTGTGTAGGCTGGTAAGAGGGGACTTGACATATTTGATGCTGTTTGCAAGGCAATTACACCACCCATAAAGGAAGACATTAGGATTACAATTGGAATTGAATTGATACCAATTAATTGAATTTCATTTAAGAGCAGCTGCCAGAATATACCCCATTTTTTTGGTTTGGTAAAAACTACCTTCATCATTAAGAAATACTTACCTATGTTTCCCAAAATTTTCATACTGCTAAATTAAGGAATATTTTCACTGCATTGTTCTATGGTACTTTTACTTTTATATTTTTACATCCTGTAAACTATGAATAAAAGAACTTCATATTCCGAAATTTTCAAAAAATATGTCCCCATAGAATTTGCGTCTATGCTTGCAGATTTATTGATTGGAACCAATGTTAAGTTTAAGGTGGTACGCGGCAGAAAAACTAAATTAGGTGATTTTCGCTATGGATCCGACTTGCCGAAGCCTATCATTACTGTTAATGGAGACTTAAACCCTTATGCTTTTTTGATCACAGCATTGCATGAATTTGCTCATTATCACACCTACATAAATTATAAAAATAGAGTTCAACCTCATGGTGAAGAATGGAAAACAGCCTACCGAACTTTGCTGCTGCCTGTTATTGATAGTAAGCACCTGCCAAAAGACATTGAAACTGCCTTAATGCGCTCCTTAACAAATACAAAAGCTTCTTCATGTGCTGACATCCACTTAAGCAGAGCGTTGGACCAATATGACCTCAAGGATGAAGAACCCTTGCTATGTTTAGAACAAATATCCAAAAACACTACCTTTGTACTCAACGGAAAACAATTTGTGAAATTAAACAAGCGCAGAACCCGCTATGAATGTCAAGAAACAACTAGCGGAAAAATTTATTTAGTGCATGCATTAGCAAAAGTTACGATAATTGAATTATGATGAATAATAATTATTGCCTAATTATGGCAGGGGGAGTAGGCAGCCGATTTTGGCCTAAGTCTACATCAAGTTACCCCAAACAATTTTTAGATGTTTTGGGGATTGGAAAATCTCTTCTTCGCTTAAGTTTTGAGCGCATGCAGAAGATTTGTCCGGACGATCAAATTTATATTTTAACCAATGAAGATTATCTCAATTTGGTATTGCTTCAGTTACCTGAACTTACCGCATCTCAAGTAATTTGCGAGCCTTTGCGTAAAAATACAGCGCCCTGTATTGCCTATGCATCTTCTAAAATTTATGCAAAAAATAAAGAAGCAGTTTTAATTATAGCACCTTCTGATCATCTAATAATTGATACCAACCGTTTTTGTGAGTTGATTCATACTGCTGTTGATACCGCTGTTAATGAAGAGCAATTGGTTACCCTTGGTATTCATCCGACACGCCCTGATACAGGATATGGTTATATTGAATTTGATAAAGAGGCTAATAAAAGTCCAGGCAGTGTAAATAAAGTTTTGCAATTTAGGGAAAAACCTAATTTTGAAACCGCTCAGGAGTTTGTGTCAGCAGGCAACTATTATTGGAATGCGGGAATATTTGTTTGGAAGGCAGCAACGATTATTAATGCATTTAAATTATTTCAAGCTCAATTATTTGATCTTTTCTGTGCCAATGAACAAATGTATAATGGCAATGACGAAAAAGGTCTTGTATTAACTGCTTTTCAAAAATGTGAAGATATTTCTATTGACTTTGCCATCATGGAACATGCTAAAAATGTTTCAGTAGTGCTAGCAGATTTCGATTGGAGTGATTTGGGAACCTGGGGAAGTTTGACTGATCATTTAGATAAAGATTCAAATAATAATGCCGTAGTTGGATCAAGAGTATTGATGTATAATTCGAAAGATTGTTTGGTGCATGTCCCATTAGAAAAATTGGTAGTTCTAGATGGCTTAGAAAATATGATTGTTGTTGAATCCGACAATATTCTGCTTATCTTGAAGAAAGAAAATGAGCAAGAATTAAAAAAATACCTTAAGGATGTTTACGCTCAATTTCCAAATTTGGGCTAATGGTAAAAATTAGAAATATTGAATTAGGTGAGTTTCCATTATTGCTTGCTCCTATGGAGGATGTGAGCGATCCACCTTTTAGAGCTTTGTGTAAAAAACATGGTGCTGATCTCATGTATACTGAATTTATATCATCTGAAGGTCTTATTCGAGATGCAGCAAAGAGCGTTCAGAAAATGGATATATACGCGTACGAACGACCTGTTGGTATTCAGATTTTTGGTTATGATATTGATAGTATGCGAGAAGCAACTAAGATTATTGAAAAAACCAACCCAGACATTATTGATATTAATTTCGGTTGTCCCGTTAAGAAAGTTACTTGTAAAGGCGCAGGCGCTGGAATGTTACAAGATATTCCTAAGCTCATTCGCATGACAGATGAAATTGTAAAAGCTACCAATATTCCGGTAACGGTAAAAACACGATTGGGCTGGGATGACAAGACAAAATTTGTAGTGAGTACGGCTGAAAAATTGCAAGATGTTGGAGTGGAAGCGATTTCAATTCATGGTCGCACACGAGTTCAATTGTATAAAGGCGATGCGGATTGGACCCTGATTGGCGAGGTGAAAAATAATCCAAGGATGCACATTCCAATTTTTGGAAATGGAGATATTGATTCTCCTGAAAAGGCAATGCTTTATAAAAACCGTTATGGAATTGATGGAATCATGATTGGTCGAGCGAGTATCGGGAATCCTTGGTTTTTTAATGAAGTAAAACACTTTATGGCAACTGGAAATCATCTTGCTGCACCAAGTATTAAAGATAGAGTGGAAGCTACCTTAGATCATCTTATGATGAGTGTGGAGTGGAAAGGAATAAATTTAGCTTTGGCTGAAATGAAAAGACATTACACAAATTATTTTAAAGGTATAGCTCATTTTAAAGAATACCGCACCCAATTGGTAACTTCAAATGATCTGCAAGAAATAACTGAGTTGCTGCACTGGATTAAAGACAATGAGTCACAATTTCAGTTGGTAATTCCTGTAGATTAGGCACTTTTCTTTATCTTAAGCTTCTTGTATAGTTTTTGAGCAGGGAAACGGACTGTCCCAAAAATTTCCTTTCTGTTGATAGAGTCTAAATGAAAGAGGTAAGAAGTGCCTTTAAATTTCCAATTTAATTTATTGTCTAAAGACGGAATCATTTTAGGGGCTTGCTGCCCAGAATAAAATTGATAATAGCCATCTTTTTTATCCATCTTTAATAATGGGGAGAACAAAAATCTGTACCCTCCCTCATCCTTACGCAATAATCCTTTTTTAAATAATTGATTGAAGAAGAGCTCACCTTTTTCGTTGGTGTTAAATAATACGGAATATCCTGGCACAATCACATCTTTATATTTTACTACCTCAGTAACATTAAAATCTTCATCCAATTCAGATACGATGATGCGTTCTTTAGCCATTTGTTTTCCTCCCTCAAAAAAGGATAGATCGCCCTCCCAAGAATCAAAAAACGCTTGGCTTGGAAAACTTATTTTTTTACCCAATTTTATAAGAAGACTTTTCAGCGGATCACTGGTAGAATTTTTAAATTTAGAAACATCCATATGAATATTAATAGATCGATCTGCTTTCTCGGCTTCTTCAAATCCTAAACCATTCGTGTTAGGTTTGAAATTCAATCCTTTGTTTTTTCTCAAGTAATATTTAATTTCTAGATTCAAAGAATCGCTGTCGTGAGCCAGCATTATATAATCTAAGCCTGCTTTCTTTATTTCAGACCATTCTGAATAGATGACTAAATGTTCTTTTTTAAATGTTTTTTTAGATAAATATGATTTCCAAAGTGGACTTACATTTAAGAATTTGGCTTCACTTACGCGTCTTTCTATATTTCTAAAAGAATTACCTTGATAGAGTAATAAATATTGTTTTCCAAAATGCAGGTATAATTTTAATTCTGGTAAATAATATGCAATATGATGTTTGCTTGAGGAGTCAGCTAGTATCGCTTTTTTTCTTATTTTATCAATAGCCTGTCTTGTCTTGCTGCTGTCGCTCAAAGAAATCATGGCACCGATATCGCCATTTGTGTTACCAAACAAATACACAGGCTTTTGTAAATCTAGACCATAAATTTTCCCTTGACCCAAAATAAATTCTGCAGATCCTAGATCTCTAAAAGGAATTTTAAAATGATAAAGCATACCACTGGTTTCCTTTGCCAAATTAAGAAGGTCTGTTTGCCCAATAAAATCAGCATTAGGTAGCCGATCAATCATTCTAGGAGGTGTGTTTTTCGCGAAAAAATAAGGCATGAAAAATAAAAAGCCTGCTAATGTTAGCGCTAAAACAATGATAACAATTGATTTCTTATACATTTATCTACTTTGAGAAAATATACATAGTATTGATTAAATCTAACATATGTTTTCCTGATTTATCTTCTCCAAGAAATGAATAAGTCAATAGGAAATTGGTATTGTTCTTCGATGTTTTGGTTGATTTTAAATATAATTTACCAGACTTTCCTTTCAATGCATTGACCATATCTGCTTGTCTTTGATTTAAAAGGTCACTTGGAAAACGATTTAAAGTCCCTGAAATATCCACGAATCCATTCATGAAACCATCATGCTTTAATGATCGAGCCGTCTTTTTTGACAAAGCATCTTTTCCATAGCCATCTGCATGGTTTAACGCTAAATCTTCATCATTCGTTAGAATGAATAATCCATTTCTGTTGATCATAAATAAAGGAGCAGCATCTAAGATAGCATTGTTAAATTTCCAATAATTTTCATGTTGCTCAAACATACTGGTAAGTTTACTAAGGTGTTTTAATACTAAATCTGGAATGTCTTTGCGATCAATAGAAAAACCTAAAGTGAAAATTGGCATGTCTTCCGTTGCTTCTGTCTCCTTTTCGCCATATTCGAATGTTTCTTCATCGTAGTAATACTCTATTTTTTTAGTTTTAATTTTCTTAACGCCATTGAAAGTGCCAAACATACTTCCTTTGTAAGTCCCAAATAAGGCGTCCTTATTAATGAATTCATTTAATAATTCAATCGTTAAAACATTCATGGCAATATCAGAATTTTTTTCTGAAGAAAGAATAGGCATGATAACTTCATATGCCTTTTCATACGCCTGTCTCATATTTACATTGTAGGTGAAAAAGGCAGAGTTGTCTTTATTAATATAGGGAATAATATTTTTGTCAAACTTTGAATCGTTCATTTCTTCATAGATAGACCCTAATTTATCACCGTATCTTGCTTCCAATGCAAATTCAATAGTATTGTCTTTCAAAAACCAGTCCCCAAGAATCACATTTCCTGTATATAATTCTCTAATGTCTTGGTAAAGACTAGGCAAGACCGTTTGAAAATACCAAAGACCTTTAGCTTGTTCAAAATTCCTTGAATTGTCAAGGTAGAATGTTCCCTCAGAAGTATGAGACATTTGTTCTGCGAATCTTTGGTCCTCAGTGGTTAAATTAAGGTGCTTAATAAACAAATCATCTAGAATTCCTTCTAATAATTTATTTTGTAATGTAATTTGAACACTGTCTCTCAGTTCGTAATAATTTTTTTCGTTGGGGTCATCTGAGGCCTCAGGGAAAACTTCAGATTCTCTATTCTCTTCAGATTCTTGAATCGTTGAATCTTCTTCTAAATAAATATCTTCCGTCAATATTCCTTCATCATAATAAAAATCATCTCCATATGGATTTCCATTTCCTCTTGCATACCATATTGAATCAGTTTGCTTGTCTATTAATTCCATCGAAGGTTCTACTCGAATTAAAATCGCTGATTTTTCATGAATTATTAAGTTGTTAAAGAATGATCCGTAGATACTCACATCTTTATATTTACTCTGTAATTGTTCAAAATCATCAAAAACTTCAAATAGTTGTTTTTGATCGGAAACACCAAGGGTAAATCCGGAGATTTCATAGTCACTGCTTTTACCATAAAACACATTTAACCTCTGCCCAAAATCAATACCAGCATCTTTTAAAGATTTACCATTGGTAGAGCCATCAAATAATTCTTGGTGCACTTCTTCCATAAAATCATAAGTAATTAACGCATCCATTGAAATCTTTTGCAAGAGTGTTATGTTATTCAAACTAAATACGGTTACTGCTTCTTTTGGAATTAGAGATTCTGATCGTTGAGCCAATAGGGTAGTGCCAATACTTAAAAAAAGAAGTGGTAAAAGGACAACTTGTTTCATAGTGATTTTATTTATTTTTAAATGGAATTAGCGTTATGCTATTTTCAATCAGTTTATTGTTATTTCTTAAATCAAATGTATTAACCTTCAGCATACAAGCTAATTTGCTCGGATTTAATTTTGCATTTCCATTATCTGTCCGTTCAATACTTCGATCAAATCTACTAATGGAAGTATAAGTCCCTGTTTTCAGTAAATCTACATCACTACTTGCCATTTCATTACTTCTTTTAAATGCTGTTAATGGAACACTTCGTTTTAATGTTTTTCCATCCCACTCAATCCAACTTTCATTGAGTTCATTGCTGCTTTTTTCTTTGCTTACGGCTATGATTGAATTTTTTATTCCTTGCTCTAATTGGCCAACAGATTTAAAATCTACAAAAAGCTTTAAAATTAAATTGGCTTCATCAAATTCTGACCTTACATTACTCAATCCATTCTGACCTTTTAAAGCTGTAGTAAAAGCAGTTATCTTGTTTTTAATTTCACCCATAGATGGAACTTTTTTTCCATCTAAAGAATCAAGTGCTAATATCGAATTTACTTTTAAACGACTTGAACTTAGATTAATAGAGTATTTGAATGTCCCAGTGCCATCATTGTGAATCGTTATATCATCTATAAGTTCAATACATGAACTCAAGAGTGAAATGACAATGATTGGAAAAATAAATTTGCGCAACATACTTTAATTGTAAGACAAAAATAATACCCAAATGGTCAGAAGAGACTTACTTGTATATCATTGTTATCAACATATTTTTGCTGAACAATTGAAAGATGAGTGTTTTCGGGTAAAAGCAACTTCGGATTTACGCTATGATGACCCATTTTTGAAGCATCAAAAGTAAGATTAAAATCATTCAAAGTAGCTTCTCCATTAAGCCAAGACGCTTCATTTTGCTTGTTTAACATAAGGGGCATGCGTTTTTTTACATTGTGAATTTCTGCAAGTAACGCATTCGCTTCGGTGGTTAGAATACTAAAACTTTTCTTGATTTCTCCTGTTGATAAATCGGTCCATTCGTCATAAATTCCAGCCATAGAAAAGATGCTTTCTTGAGTTGGATAAATAAAATAAGGCCGCTTCAATTTTCCTACATGGTGCCATTCAAAAAAACCATTTGATGGGATGATACATCGTTGTTTTGAAATTAGCAATTTAAAGGAGACCTTTTCATGTGCTGTTTCTATTCTTGCGTTGGCTGTTTTTGAAGCAATTTCCATCCAATTCGAACCTTTATACCAGTTTGGAATTAAGCCCCATTGCATGTTTTGAATTTCTGTTTCAGAAGTAATTATCCGCCATTCTGGAAAAACAAAGGCATTATTATAATAGCTTGGCTTAAATTCAACCAAGTTATTGATGTTCTTATTAAATCTTTTTGAAAGTTCTACATTGCTTGAGGTGGATGAATTACTGTAGCACATAAATTACTTTAGATATATTAATTCCGAACTAATGTCATTGATCTTTGATATCATTTCATTCACCTTATTCTTTTCACTTTCTGAGGTAATTATTTCCAGTTGATAAGCATTGTCGCGCTTAACTTTGATATCTGCTTTCCATTTATATTTGGCACATCTGGTAACCAATCCCATTAGTACTCCATATGCACCTTGAATTTCAAAGCGTACCTTTTGTTCAATCACAATAACATCAGATGATTCAATCACGAGTCGCGCACTTTCTTTATAGGCTTGTATCAGTCCACTTGCGCCCAATTTAGTTCCACCGTAATAACGAATTACAACGAGTCCGACTTGAAGCAATTGGGCTGATTTTAATTGTCCTAAAATTGGTAATCCGGCTGTTCCGCTAGGTTCGCCATCATCAGAGGAACGAAAACTAATTTCATTCTCTTTTACCGCAATTGCATGACAAAAATGACTGGCTTTTGGGTGTTGTTTTTTGAGTTGGCTTAATTCAATTTTAAAATTATCCAAGGAGACACAAGGAAAAATAACAGCAATGAATTTAGAATTTTTGACACTTAAAAGTGAAGTAAATGTTGATGCAACACTTCTATACGATTCAGTAGTCAATCCTTAAAATAACCCTTATTGAATGGTTAACTTCTTCTCAAGATCTTCAAGATAATGTCTAAATTGCTTATCTGTTTCGGATAAGTTAACAACCGTTCTGCAAGCATGAAGTACTGTAGCGTGATCTTTTCCACCACAATGTGCTCCTATATTTGCTAAAGACGATTTGGTCATCTTCTTAGAGAAAAACATTGAAATTTGTCTCGCTTGAACCACTTCTCTTTTTCTTGTTTTTGACTTTAACATTTCAATTGGAAGGTCAAAGTAATCACAAACAACTTTCTGAATATATTCGATAGAGACTTCTCTCGCAGTGCTTTTCACAAATTTATCTACCATTTGTTTCGCTAATTCAAGCGTGATGGCTTTTTTGTTAAGAGATGCTTGCGCTAATAGGGTGTTTAAAGCACCTTCAATCTCACGAATATTTGTGTTGATAGAGTAAGCAAGGTATTCCACAACATCTTTTGGTAACTCAATACCACTTCCGTACATTTTCTTCTCTAAAATAGCAATTCTAGTTTCTAAATCTGGCGTCGCAAGATCTGCTGACAAGCCCCACTTGAATCGAGAAAGCAATCTTTGTTCCATTCCTTGCATCTCAACAGGTGCCTTATCAGATGTTAATACAATTTGCTTACCATTTTGATGTAAGTGATTGAATATACTAAAGAATACATCTTGTGTGCGTTCCTTCCCAGCAAAAAACTGAACATCATCGATAATTAACACATCAATCATTTGATAGAAATGTACAAAATCATTGGTTGTTTGATTTTTGATAGCATCGATAAATTGATGTGCAAACTTTTCAGATTGAACATACAAAACAGTTTTGCTTGGATGTTGCTCCTTAATGGCAATTCCGATAGAATGCGCTAAGTGAGTTTTTCCAAGACCAACTCCACCATAAATTAATAATGGGTTGAAGGCAGTTCCACCTGGTTTATTTGCAACAGCATATCCTGAAGCACGCGCCAAACGATTGCATTCTCCTTCGATGAAATTTTCAAAAGTAAAAGCAGGGATTAAATTAGATTCAATATTTACTTTCTTTAATCCTGGGATAATGAATGGATTTCTTATTTGCTTTTCCGTTGCGTGTATCGGCATAGATACCGGCGTGTTGCGCAATGAAGCATTATTTTGTGTAGGTAATTTTACTGTGTAAGGTACAGAGTTGGTATTGTTACTCTCCATAACAATTGAATATTCTAAACTTCCTTCTGCACCGATTTCTTTTTTAACGACACCACTTAATAGTTTGATGTAATGTTCTTCTAACCATTCATAGAAAAAATGCGAAGGAACTTGGATTGTTAAAATACTGTTTTCCAATTTAATTGGAATAATAGGTTCAAACCAAATTTTGTACGCTTGTAAAGAAACATTGTCTTTGATTACTTTTAAACATTTCCCCCAGGCGTCTTCGTGATTGTTATTCATTCTTTGTTTTTTTTAATGGTTATTATCTACCCTGTAAATCAATTCATTAGGAGAATTTTGAAATGATTTAGATGTTGTTTATTTCCAACAGCAAATATTTGAATAAAAAAGTTATAAAAAAAGTTTGATACCCCTTGATTATTAATTTTTTTTTACATGTACTGAAAATATTTATTTTTTTCTGAAATAAGTTAGATTTCCTTAAAATTAAGGATAATTTTCTGTTATACCTTAGTGAAAATAGTAATTTTGAATAAAAAGTGGAAATAAAATTTAAACATATCACGCAACATCGTATTCGCTATGCCGAAACCGATAAAATGGGTTACTGTTATTATGGTAATTATCCCACATTTTTAGAGCTTGGTAGGGTAGAACTATTTCGTGCTTTGGGAATTAGTTATAAGTCTTTGGAAGATAATGGAATTCTCCTTCCTGTTTTGGATCTTAACATCAAATATATTGCACCTGCTTTATATGATGATCTTATTAGGGTTGATACTTCCTTAATAAGACTTGATGGAGTTCGATTGTTTTTTGAATATTCCATATATAATGAGGCTGATGTTTTACTCGTTAAAGCTACTACAACATTAGTTTTTGTCGATGCTAATAATCGAAAACCTATCGCTCCCGCTCAAAATTTTATTTCTTTAATCACTCCCTATGTCTATTGATCAATTCTCATTTTCTTTTAAAAGGATGGATTCTTCTCTTTTGAAGGAGTATTTTTCAAGTAGGTCAGGTGAATTAAAAATGGGGGAACATTGCACTTCTATTACTTTAGAAGAGGCTGATTTTGTAATTATTGGGATTTCGGAATCAATTGGACCTAAAGCAAATTTTGGTCGTCAAGGTGCAGAAAATACTTTTCGAGCCTTCTTACCTTACTTTTTAAATACACAGGCAAATTCAAATTTGAAAATTCATATACTGGGTGAAATTTCTGGCCAATCAAATTTTGATACGCTATCAGCACAAAAAGTAGTCCCTGCTCTAGATGAATATGTCTTATCGATTCTCAATAAATTTATTAAACCACATCAAATTCCAATTGTAATAGGTGGTGGACACAACAATGCTTTACCTTTAATGCGCTGGTCATCACAGTTTCACGCTGATTTAGCCGTACTTAATTTAGATGCTCATGCTGATTGTAGAACTACTGAGGTAAGACATAGTGGCAATTCATTCTCCTTTGCCTTGGAAAGTTCTATCCTAAAAAAATATGCTGTTCTCGGTCTGCATGAAGCGTATTTAAATCCAATTGTTCTAGAATTCTTTCAAAAGTATCAATGCACCTACAGTCTTTATGAAGATTATCTAGATGGTAGATCTTTAATTTCTGATCTCGAATTCTTTTTGAATTCATTAGAGACGAATCAAACATTAGGAATTGAAATAGATATGGACGCGATCGCAAACATGCCTAGTTCGGCTCAGTCTCCTTCTGGATGGCGCTTTGACGAGGTTCGAACTTATATCAGGAAAATTGCTGCCATGCACCAAAACATTTCCTATTTACATCTTACTGAGGCTGCTCCATTAAATGAATCGGATGACAGGATAGTTGGGAAAGCTCTAGCTTACTTAGTACAAGATTTTTCTACTCAGTATTGCTTAAAAAGCGGTAGATAAATTAAGGAACCACATTAATATTACTCATTTTTATCACCGCGTCTGCTGCACATCCCTCTGGATTAGGTGCTTTAAGAAGCGTGATGTCAAAGGTCATGTGCAGTCCTTTCTTTTTATATTTTGTTTCTAAATCTAAAGGGTAAAAGGTGTGAAATTGATTGTCGCTAACAGGTTGTCCTGTAACTTCGATATAGAGCGGACAATTGTTCTCATTAAGGTGTAAAATACCTGAATATGGTCCTATGATTGTAATCGTTTCAGATTTATGCTTCATTTTGCAGGGTGTTTTGCAGGCAAGAACAAGCGTGCTAAGTAAAAGGATGTAAAATATTTTCATATTATTTTTTGATAAAGATAAAAAAAAAGAGGCCCGAAGGCCTCTCATTCAAGTAACCTGTAGCAAAGTTAATTTGAATTATTATTTATTGTAACGACGCTATTCTTTTAAGGTTACACGAAAATTAACATTTCATCATTGATAAACATATTTCCTTATTGCTTTTTCATCTTAATGTACTCTTAAATTTGTCTTGTGAATCCACAAGAAAAGCAACTTAATGCATTAATCCGTTTACTCGATGATCCCGATCATGAGGTCTATGGTCAAGTACATGAAGCATTATTGTCTTTTGGACCGAGTGCAGTCGCTGTTTTAGAAGCATCTTTACGAGAACACAATTTTGAATCCCGATTTGATACTAGAGTTTCTCATATCATTGATGAAATTCAAACAGAAGGAATTAAGGCAGAGCTTTTGCAATGGACACAATCGGATGATAAAGACTTATTGAGTGGTGTTGTTATCGTTTCTAAGCATCATGACCCAAATATTGATATTTCTTATTTGAAAGAAACCCTTCAGATGATTAAAAGAGATATTTGGTTAGAACTAAATGATTATCAAACTAGTTTTGAGCAAATTAAAATATTCAACAGAATATTTTTTGATGTACATCAATTTAAATGTATCAACAAAGCAAGTTACGCTCCAAGTGATTTAAATATTTGTGAAGTCCTTAAGAACAGAGAAGGAAATTCATTAATCATAAGTATTTTATATAGTGTAATTGCTCAAGAACTTGAAATTCCAGTCTACGGCGTGAATTTGCCAAATCATTTTATTATGGCTTTCATGGATAACAATTTATCGAATTTTGTGATCAATCAGCAGAATGAATACGGGGTTCTTTTTTATATAAATCCTATGTCCAATGGGGCAATTTTCGATGCTAAAGAAATAAGTGAATTTTTAACCAAACGACAATTGGAAGAGGAGCGTACTCATTTTGAACCCTGTTCGAACACTGCGATTATTAAACGGATGATTGCGGAGTCTATGTTGTCTTTTCAGCAAGTAGGCAATCGGAGAAAGGTCTTTGATTTGACAAGATTAAGAGATGCTTTATTGAAATAAATTATTTCTCTTTCAATACTCTCGCCTCTTTTGCAATCGCATTATTCTTATTCGCTAATTGACCACAAGCAGCATCAATATCTTTACCTCGGCTTCTTCTAACATTAACAATAATATTTTTCGACTCCAGATAATTAGCAAATTCAGTCACCTTCGACGCGTCAGCCTGTTCAAAGATACCGCCATCAATGGGGTTGTATTCTATAATATTGATTTTACAAGGAACACATTTAGCGAAATGGGCTAGCTCTCGAGCATCTTCAATAGCGTCATTAAAGTCTTTAAAAATGATATATTCAAAGGTTACTCTAGTTCCTGTAGCCTCATGAAAATACTGCAGCGCATCCGATAGTTCTTGAAGATTATTACTGTCATTAATCTCCATTATTTTACTTCTCTTGATATCATTGGCTGCGTGCAAGGACAAGGCTAGATTAAATCGCACTTTATCGTCGCCTAATTTTCGAATCATTTTTGCAATTCCAGCAGTAGAGACGGTTATTCTTTTCGGGGACATCCCTAAACCAATATCAGAAGTAAGCAATTCAATGGATCGAATTACATTAGCATAATTGAGTAAAGGCTCTCCCATGCCCATATACACGATATTAGATAAAGGTTTTTGATATTTTTCTAAAGCTTGATTTCTTAGGTAAACTACTTGGTCCACCATTTCTCCTGCACTTAAATTCCGCATAAGTTTTAAACTTCCAGTAGCGCAGAAAGTGCAAGACAAACTGCATCCAATTTGCGATGAGATACAAGCGGTAGTTCGGGAGGTTGTAGGAATTAAGACTCCCTCAACGATTCTTTTTTCATCGATTTCAAAGGCCGACTTAATGGTTTTGTCCTTGCTAATTTGTTGATCTTTTACTCGAAGCGCATCAATGTAATAATGTTGGTTCAGATGCTCTAAAAGATCTTTGCCAAGATTTCGCATTTCATCAAAACTTAAGGCATTTTTTTTCCACAGCCACTCATAGATTTGTTTGGCACGAAAGGCAGGAAACTTGGCTTCATTTACAGCCAAAGTAATCTGTTCTTGGGACAAATTTCGGATGTTTAATTTATCCTTAATCACAGTCAATGGGAAATTATCTATTAAGCATCACAGGCATCACCAACATCAAGATGTCTTCTTGGTCATTGTCTGGAGTTGCAGGCATTAATAAACCCGCTCTACTTGGTTCACTCATCGCTAATTTTACAACCTCTGTTTCCAAGTTGCTTAGCATTTCAACTAAGAAGCGAGAATTAAAACCAATTTCTAAGTCATCACCATTATAGTTACAAGTTAAGCGTTCGCTTGCTTCATTAGAAAAATCAATATCTTCAGCAAAAAGAGATAATTCAGAACCTGCTAACTTCAATTTAACTTGATGCGTAGTTTTATTAGAGAAAATAGCAACGCGTTTTAAAGAGCTTAAAAATTGCATTCTATCAATCGTCAAAACATTTGGATTTTCTTTTGGAATCACGGCCTCATAGTTAGGGTATTTCCCATCAATCAAGCGACAAACCAATGTAATATCATTGAAAGTAAAAAGAGCATTAGACTCATTGTACTCTAATTTTACTGATTCGTCTCCTCTAATATTTGATTTAATTAGATTCAAAGGTTTTTTTGGAAGAATAAAAGCAGAACTTCCTTTGGTTGTAATATCAGTTCTAGAGTAACGCACTAATTTATGTGCATCTGTTGCTACGAAAGTTATGTTTTCAGGAGAAAAATGACAATAAACACCGCTCATTACAGGGCGCATCTCATCATTTCCAGTAGCAAATAAAGTTTTATTAATGGCCTTAGACAATACATCACCTGTCAAATCAATTGACGCTGTGTAGGCAACATTAGGTAATTTAGGGAATTCATCACCATTAAAACCAGCCATCTTAGATTTACCGTTATCGTAAACAATTTCAACTGCGTAATTAGTTGTATTTACTTTAAAAGTGCAAGGTTGGTCTGGTAAACTCTTTAGAACATCTAAAATTAATTTAGCTGGAATGGCAATTTTACCTGATTCCTCAGAAGTAACATCCATCTTTGTAAGCATGGTAGTTTCAAGGTCAGAAGCGCAGATCGTCAAAACATTACCTTCTATTGAGAATAAAAAATTATCTAATATAGGAAGATTGTTACTTGTGCTCAATACACCTGAAATACTCTGAAGATGTTTTAATAAGGTATTACTTGAAGTAATGAAATTCATGGGATAAAAATTTTATATACAAAAATAGTAAATCGTTTGAGAATAAGTCAAGTATATTTTATTTACTTGAACTTGTTGTATTAATTTTCATTGCCGGGAAATAGACATGACCTAGAAGCAGTGGATTAAATACAAAATATTGGCATTTTACCAATTGCTTGTTAGGTAAGAGGCACCAAAAATAATTCATATCCATATTTACCATTTCTCCAAATTCATTTCTTTGTTGTTCCACTGCAGAAATCCTAAAAAATCTCAAGACAGTTTTCTTCCCATTGGTTTCCGTAAGCGATAAACTTCCGAAGGCCTTTGATTTTTTAATACTATCACACTGTTTGTCGCTCATGTCATAATTTGGATTCGAAAAGTGAATTTTATTATAAGCTTGCAGGTATCGATATATATTGGAAGTGTCTACATATTCCAATTTAGTATTTCCTTGCTTCACTAAAAAATTTTGATTTTGTCGGGCAATACTAAAACTGCGATCTTTAACATCATAGAATTTGACATCAACTTTTTGAATTTCATTAACTTGTAAAGAAAATATATTGGAGCACATCCATTTTCTGGGATCTGCGAAGAAACGAGGTTCAATGATTCCATTTATCCCTTTAATTTTCATCATTACAGGATTCGAACTTTTCCCATCGCTACTAGATTCCAACAACATGATTTGACCATAATGATCTTGTGATGCCGGACCTATATACCATGTTTTCAACCATTCTCCATTCACGAAGTAGGAAACTTTTGTATTTTGGGTAGACATTAATTCAGTGAATTTTTTTATTGACTTTTTAGGCAAATACCCTTTGAACTCAACATTTTTCGCTGCATCTAAAATAAAATTTATATTCTCTCTACTGATACAATCCCCATTTTCTGCAGTCCATAAACCATTTTTCTTGACCAATTTTATGTTTTTCGAAAAGGCATCTGCAATTTCAATTTGATCTACACTACTCGTATCTGAAATGGAAAAATCAATTAATTCTCTATCAGAAACCCCCTTTTTATTTAATAGATTGAATGTAAGTAAGGTCAGCAAGCAAATGCCAAGCACGGCAGATAAAAGTAAAATTATTTTTTTCATATCCGTCAGTTGATGATTTTAGAATAACGCCTTTTCCTAAGGAAATTCCATACAAAGGCAAAAAACAAAATAAGTAAAACGGGACCAAAAACATTAATAATTTTAAGTCTTCCTGACATTACCTTTAATTTTTCTTTGTCAATTAATTTAATATCAATTTGTCTACTTCTAATATCCAGCACTGAATTATCACCCATCATATAATCCATTAGATTTTGAAAGAATTCTTGATTTCCATAAAAATAAGGAATACTTCTTTCGGCTAATATTTTATTGAATTTCAACTCATTAAACGGATTGGCTCTGTATAGAAATCCAGCTCCTTTTGGGTTGGGTATAGAGTCATAACTATTCGCAATAAAATCACCATTGCCCACCAAAAGAACTTTTGTTTCTTTTAAACTTTTTTCTTTGTAGTTGGAGTTTTTATTTTTGGAAAACTCCTCTACGATCCTGTTTTGGAAATGAGAATTATAATATCCCTCAGACAGACCTGCCAAGCATAATTTATTGATATTATCTGTGGGATTGTCTACTAATTCAGGTTTTTTACCATAGCTCATCGGCATTTCAAGACTTACCAAAGGGGCAAGGCCGGTTTTATTAGAATTGCTAGAAGAAGTAAGTATAGGAATAAATCGCGCTTTGGCTTGCTTTACGAATTGAATTTCATTGGCATATTCCAAAGATACAGGTTCAATGTTTCTTGATATTGGATGAGAAGTAGGGGAGGCCATGACATGAAAAAACCAAGGCAATAAGGTTTGTTCAGCATAAGGGACGATTTTTGGAGCACATTGAACATCCACCACTAGGTTTTCATTCAATTTCAATCCATAATCAAAAAGCATATTTTCAAGTCGTAGATTTTTTCTAATAGAATGCGTTATTCCTCTACTCATCAAGGTATCGTCTTCAATATGCAATGCATTCATAAAACACATTAATTTTCCGCCGTTCATCACAAATTGATCAATTATGTATAAATCTTTGTCTGAAAAAGGATATTGAGGATCTGCAATAACCAAACCATCTATATCGGAAAGAGCCGCAATAGAATCATTTAATGACACTTCTGACAGCGAATAATAGGGAGCGATTAGTCCTCGTGCACGAAGGGTCTGATTGGAATTTAATTCTCCATGACCTTGTAAAAATGCAATCCTAGGTTTTTCTAATTGTGTAATCTTCCGCATGGCAGAGACTAAATTATATTCCAGATTATTGACCGCGTTTTCTAAAATTTCTGAAATATTGGAAAGGTCGTATGGTTTTCCAGGTTGCGTACCAGGTAGAAATTGTATGACACTTTCTTTAATGATTCCGTTTTGTGAATAGGAGATTTGCGCCCCTGGCCACAACATCAATGGCGTTTGGTCACCATCTTTCATATACACTATATCCATCGGAAGGATGCCTTGACCTCGAGCATATAGATCTGAAAAGAGCGCTTTTTGATCCGAATCAGATCCGTTTTTAGGATTTACAAAAACATATTCAATACGATCTCCAGCAAGCGACTTAAAGATCTTTAATTTATCTTCTAAAGCATTTCTAAAATGTTGTATTTCTGCTGGAAGGTTTCCTTCTAAATAAATTTTTATACTGATTCTATTCTCAAATTTAGTTTTATCCGCCAAAAATGATTTAGTCCCATTGGAAAGCGAATAACGCTGATCTTCAGTCATATCAAGACGATAGTAGACCAAAGAAGCAATAATATTTATTAATACAAGAGCAACGGTCGCTATTAAAAGGAAGCTCCAATTATAAATGCCTTTGAAAGAGAATAAACGCTTTATCATGCTTATCTTTTTAATGTTTTAATAACCGTCAGCGATCCATATAGAAATAGAACAATTACGGAAATAAAATAGATAATATCGCTGGTGTCAATCACCCCTTTTTTAATGGATTCATAATGAAATGCAATTCCCAAATAGCGCACTATGGTATCTAAATCTCCTATTTGGGCGAATGATCCAAGCAGACCGAGTCCATCATAAATAAACCAACACATAAACATCGCTAAAATAAAAGAAACAATTTGGCTGCTGGTAAGGGAAGAAGCAAATATTCCAATAGCTACAAAAACGGATCCTAGCAAAACGAGTCCAATGTAGGAAGTAATGGTTGCGCCTAAATCAATTATTCCGACAGGATTGCCAAGATAATACATGGTGAAATAGTAAAAAATGGTAGGGATAATCGCAATAATCAATAAGGTAACCCCTGCAAAATATTTAGCTAAAAGGATACCTAGATCTGATATTGGTCTTGTGAAAAGCAGTTCAATGGTCCCTGTTCTTCGCTCTTCTGCAATCGATCGCATCGTTATTGCAGGAATTAAGATCAAGAAAATTACGGGTGAAAGATTGAAAAATGGAATAAGGTCAGCTTCTGCACCTTCCAATAAATTGGTGTTGTACGATAGCACCCAATGAAATAAGCCTGAAGCTATCAAATAGATAAGAATAAATACATATCCGATTACTGAACTTAAAAAACTCCGAACTTCTTTTATATAAAGCGCTTTCATGAATTATTTTTTGAATATCAAAATTAGAATTTTTAAGCACATCTCTAACATTTAGTTTTAAGCTATTTATTGTTTATTTCGAGTTTATTAAATTTATGAGTGTTTTCATGAAATTTTAGACAAAAAAAAAGTCCCGATAAATCGAGACTTCAATAACTGGGATGAAAGTGATTATGCTTTTTTAACATTAATTGCATTCAAACCTCTTCGTCCTTCTTCAAGTTCGAATTCAACTTGGTCATTTTCTTTAACCTTGTCAATTAATCCTGTTACATGAACAAAATACTCTTTGCTCGTTTCGTCGTCTACGATAAAACCAAAACCTTTGGTTTCATTGAAGAATTTTACTGTTCCTTTACTCATTCTAAATAATATTATATTTCTGTAAAGGTAAGCTAATTTTACAAACTATCAAATTATTGATAGATTTTATTGAAAATCACTGATATAAGACTCAAAATTAACCTTACAAGTCCATGCTTCAGCCCGCTGATTAAATCCAATTTTGAGCCTCGGCCAAATGCTTTTGAATAGGTCAGAATTACGGTATGTTTCTAACGCTTCTTCTGATTCCCATTGACTATAAGTGAAAAATATACTGGGTGAATTTTGGTCGTTTAAAAGTTTCATACCCTTGCATCCAGGAAATTGAACTACCGCTTCTTTTGTTTGATCGAAGAAGCTTAAAAAATCTGCAACTTCTGAGTCCTTAAAGCTCAATTTTACAATTCTTGTTATCATATTGGCACTAAATAGAATCAAAATCAAGACGAGATCCAGCCGGAAAGAAGTTAACGCGCACGCTATCACCTTTTTTAACGCCAAACAGTCTATCTGCGCCACCATTACCTCTATTGGCCCCTCTATTGATTGCAATTTCTAATAAATTATTATCATTGAAAATTGCTACGGGGTCCCCAAAAGAAACTTCATTGTAGGTCTTTGATATTTTATCAATTACATAAGAATTCCCATAGTAAAGTATCTTGAAACCGACATTTTCATACTTATCAAATTCTTTTTTGCTGATATTGGTAATTAAATTTCCGTAGGTGTCCACATGAATGACAGTTCCCTGTACTGAATTCAATTCTGTAACTGCTTGTTGAGAGAATGCTGTTTTATAAGTGGTAATTGGATCGCAAAAATCACTTAATTTTTCATTGTTTATTATTTTAATAGCCAATGGTATCAGACAATTTTTAGTAGGAAAGGACATCATTTCTGGATGTGACTCTATGGCTGTAAATCGATAAAATTCATCTGGAAATAATTCTCCAAGGAAGGCACCGAAAAATCCATTGTCTATTCCGATAAAATAGTGCCCTTGAAATTTCATAATACTTGGGTAGCTCGGAATCATGGCTCTATTTCCTACGAATGGATTCGGGTCTAGAAGTTGTGGTTCGCTATCTACTCCGATAATATGAATGGTTCCAGTTGGAAAATCTTGGTAGCAACTTTTTATTTGAAAGGCAGCTTCAGATATATCGAATGGTGTGATATCATGAGAAATATCCACAATTTGGATCTGATTGCTTAATCGGTATAGGGTACCTTTCAAGGAAGCATGATAAAAATCTTTTAATCCAGTATCTGTGGTAAGTGTTATGATTTGCATGCCAAATTTTGATTCTATATTGCTTTAATTTATAATTTTACCAAAAGTAAGTATTTCGCCATCATATTAATAATACAAATTCATTTTTAGTTGAATTCTGATAATCGAACCATACAAATAGTTGGAATTAATCCAGCAGATCTTTTCGGGACTAATAACATTAATCTAAAACATTTTAATAGTTTTTTTCCAAAACTGTCTGTCTTATCTCGCGGACATGAGATTACTATAAAAGGAAATCAAGAGGTAATGGATGAGTTCGAGCGGAAGTTTAATCTTTTGATTCTTCATTACACGAAGTTCAATTCTTTGTCTATCAATAATATTGATAATCTTTTGCTTGATGATGGGGAGACCTTACTGCACAACAAGGTAGAAGATGAAATATTAGTGCATGGAAACCAAGGACTCAAGGTTAAAGCACGCACCGTCAATCAAAAAAAATTAGTAGAAGCGGTTGATAAACACGATATGGTTTTTGCGGTTGGTCCAGCTGGAACAGGGAAGACTTACACTGCAGTAGCACTTGCTGTACGCGCATTAAAAGCAAAGGAAGTTAAAAGAATAGTATTGACTCGACCTGCGGTTGAAGCAGGAGAAAATCTAGGTTTTTTACCTGGTGATCTTAAAGAAAAATTAGATCCCTATTTAATGCCCTTGTACGATGCTTTACGCGATATGATTCCGCCAGATAAATTGGCGAATATGTTGGAACATGGTATTATTGAAATTGCTCCATTGGCTTTTATGCGTGGTCGAACGCTTGACAAAGCTTTCGTTATTTTAGATGAGGCGCAAAATACAACTACTTTACAGATGAAAATGTTTCTTACCCGCATGGGTATGACCGCTAAGTTCGTAATAACAGGTGATGTATCTCAAGTTGATTTGCCCAACAAGCAAAGATCTGGACTTGGATATGCTATTGATATTTTAGCAGATATTAAAGATATTGGGATCATTCGATTGGGTAAAAGTGACATCATTCGTCACCAATTAATTTCGAAAATAATTGATGCTTTCGATAAAGCGGAAGCAAGTGAATAAATGTTTAAATAAAAAATAATAATGAATACAATTACAACTTCTGATTTTAATTTTAAAGGTCAAACAGCTGTCTATCATGGTAAAGTACGCGATGTTTACACCTTGGAAGATCAAAAATTAGTGATGGTAGCGTCTGATCGAATTTCTGCATTTGATCACATACTGCCAAAAGGAATTCCTTTTAAAGGTCAGGTCTTAAATCAAGTCGCTACTTATTTTCTAGATGCAACAAGAGATATTGTACCCAATTGGTTGTTGGCCACTCCTGACCCAAGTGTTGCTGTTGGAAAAGCATGCGAACCGATTCGTGTTGAAATGGTCATTAGAGCTTATCTTGCCGGACATGCTGCACGCGAGTATAAATTAGGTAAGCGCATTCTGTGTGGCGTTGCACTTCCGGAAGGTCTCATCGAAAACGATCGATTACCAAATCCTATTATTACCCCAGCAGTAAAGGCAGATGAAGGTCACGATGAAGATATTTCTCGAGAAGACATCATTACTCATGGTCATGTAAGTGAAGCTATTTATTCGAAAATGGAAGCATATACCTTAGCTTTATTTCAGAGAGGAACCGAAATGGCACTGGCTCAAGGTTTGATATTAGTGGATACAAAATATGAATTTGGCATCTTAGAGGGTGAAGTTATTTTGATAGATGAAATTCATACGCCGGATTCTTCTAGGTATTTCTATGCTGAAGGTTTCGAAGCGCGTCAAGCAAAAGGGGAGGAACAAAAGCAACTTTCAAAGGAATTTGTTCGACAATGGTTAATTGAAAATGGATTTCAAGGCTTGGATGGACAGGAAATTCCTTTTATGCCAGATGAATTTATTCAGATTATTTCAGAACGCTACATTGAACTTTATGAACGCATTACGGGTAAAGAATTTGTAAAGTCGGATACCTCGAATATTACAGAAAGAATTAATGCTAATGTTGCAGCATATTTAAATGCTTAATCTGTTATTTCTCTAAGATTTCTTTAATGGGTTTACCTGTCATTGCTCCTGACCTTTGCAAATAAAGTAGATGGGTTAAGGTTGGGGCAATATCAATGATTTGAATGGGATCAAATACATCTTTATGTTTGATGCCTGCACCATACCATAAAAGTGGAACATGTGTGTCGTAATTAAACGCAGATCCATGGGAGGTTCCTGAAAGTTCTGTTTCATTATGAATGGGTAGAAATCCCGGGTGGGTGATAAATATAATGTCTCCACTTCTTTTTTGATCATAACCCTTAACAATCATATCGCCCCAATCTCCATTGGAAAATTGAGCATTGATTAATTCTTTTTCTGTGTAAACCGCCTTCACTTCTTTCCATTTCCTTATTTCTGATGCAATAAATTCCTGCACTGCATTTTTGTCTAGATGTAATGAATCTATTTGTGAATGATTAAGATAAATATTTTGATTCGCCTCTGTCAGAATTAAGGATGCTCCGTATTTCTCTTGTACTGATTTTTTTAAGGTCTCTAAATTCGAATACATGGGTAAATATCCACCAGGTAACTTTTTATCTATTAACTGCTGAGGAACAGGAACTACAGCATGGTCGGCAGTTATAAATATTTTGTAATTATGCTTCCCAACTTTTTTATCAAGTGCTGTCAACAGTTTGGCAATTTCTAGGTCAAGTCGTGCATACATATCTTCAATCTCCAAAGAATATGGACCAAAGGAATGCCCTGCAATATCAGGAGTCGAATAACTAATACACAAAAGATCTGTTTGCGCATCAGCACCTAATTCTTCAAAGTCAATTGCTGTTAAAGCAAGATCTGTCAATAAGGTGTTGGCAGAAGGGGTAACCACAAAATTCGAATAATCTCCAGGTTTGAATTTGTAAGGAAATGTAGCTTTAGATTTTCCGTCTAAAAGAAGCTCATAAGGAGAATCGTCAATAGAATTATAATTAGCTTCAGGATAAAGTAAGGTCCAATCTTTTAGGTAAGTATCTGCATTATGATCTTTATTAAATTCATGTATCCAAATTGGGAGTTGCTCTTTATAATAACTGCTGGTAATAAACTTCCCGCTTAAATAATCAAACCAATAAGTACCGTCACTTAAATGCCCGCCAGGCAAGATTGCGCCACGATCCTTAATGGAAACAGAAATAACTTTTGCAGTAGGGTAGGTAAGTTTTAATTGATCGCTTATTGTGTAAGTCTTTAGTCGATGTGGTGAAGCTTTACCATGTTTAGAATTAACACCGATTGAATGAACAGACCCATCACCAACACAATTAACCATTTTTGCTGCTTCATTATCATACCACTGATTGCCTACAATACCGTGATCGCTAGGTGTTGTTCCTGTATATATGGAAGCATGTCCTGGCCCCGTGTAGGTTGGAACATAATTGTAATTGGTATTGCGACAATTGGTCCCGTGAAGCAAGAATTTATTAAATCCACAGTTGGTGAAATGGTGCTGAAAGCGATATAAATATTCGTAGCACATTTGGTCTACTACGATTCCAATAATTAATTTATCTTTTTTTTGAGCTGTTAAATTTCCTACAAAGAAGAATAGAGCAAAAAATAATACAATTGAAATTTTACCCTTTGCCTGGTTTTGCATTGATGGTTGGTTTAACAGGTGAACTAATTATTGGTTTGCTTGGAATGACACGAGAAGGGGTGTTAATATTATTGTTATTATTAGGTTTATTGATTTCAATTGAATTATTTGGTTTGAAAGTTGGCTTGTTCTGCTCGTTATTCTCATTTGTTTTAATGTCACTTTTCCCAGGTTTTTCTTCCATCGTATTATCAATAGGCTTTACGGTTTGCGCCCCTCCGTTTGGATTTTTAGGCTCCAGTATTTGATGGGTATTGGTGTTTAAAAGAGGTCTTTCCAATTTATTAAGAACCACTCCATCTGTTGCAGGAGCTGGTGTTGGAATAGGATTTGGATTGATGTTTAAATAGGCTTGATCAAAGATACATCCACCCATTTCACCCGCATTTACGCCCATTGTTTCGCATCTTCTTCTAGCATTCGCTTGCTGATCAGCATTTAAATCAGCTACCGTTAGATGTACTCTAGGAAAACTTCTATCGGTATAATAGGCAGTATTTGTCCCGGCTGCATAATCAAATAAAGTAGTCATGTCCGTAACCCTCCAATCTTCAGCAAAATTTTGTGATAAATACGCTAAGTACTCTTTTTCAGCCAAAATAGAAGCTTGTTGCATCATTGGATTACCAAAAGTTGAGAACGCTTGATATGTTGGTGGTGTTTGATTGTTATTCCTGCCGTTAAAATCATCATTCATGTTGTTATTGGCATTGCCCAATAGTCCACTGTAAATTTGACTGCTACATTGAAATATAGATACCGTCACATTAACAAAATTCATTCCTCCACTTCCTCCGTTGTTAAGAATCAATGTTTCTCCTGATGGCCAGGAAATAATATAGTTTCTGCCGGTCAATCTAATGGTTCCTCCGTGCGGTAAAAAATAGGTTCTGCCTTGTAATTGAATAGGCTCACCATTTAAAAATAATGGAGACACATTTCGTGATGGAGCATCTTCCGCATAAAATCCTAATCGATCTCCAAAAACATTCATCGCAATGGCTGTATTCAAAGAAAAATTATCACTTTGAGCTCTTTGTCTTGCTTGAATTTCAAAATTTCCATCATTTGATTTAGACAAGTCAAATTCGCCAACCGTCTGAAAAGAGTAAGTGGCATTGTCAAATGATTTTAAATGTGGATCTCCATAGCTACGACCTTGAGTTGTACTGCAAAAAGTATTGTTTAATAAAGTTAAAAGTAATGTGGCGTATTGGTTATTGTCAACTTGAGAAGATGAATTATTGGTTTCAATGTAATTTTTTAAATCTTCTCTTCTTTCTTTTGGCATCAAACTCAACATCTCATATGGAGTTAACTCCTCAGCGAAAGTCCTGTCCGGCACTACTTGTTTATTTGACATAGCGACTATACTTTGAGACACCCATAAGCCACGAATGGCATCCCAATCCGTAAGTGCAAGTGCAATATTATCGTTGACAGTTGACTTGGTATTTCCTGCATTAGGCTCTTCTTGAGCTGCTAGCACAAGGGTTAACAGGAGTGAAAAAAATAAAATAATAGCTTTCATGCTTTTTTATTTTATAAGTTAAATTTATATCCAACGCCTTTTATTGTTGTGATGTATTCATCACCAATTTTTTCGCGTAACTTTCTGATATGAACATCAATGGTTCGATCTCCAACCACAACTTCTGAACCCCAAACGGAATCTAAAATCACATCTCTCTTAAAAACAACATTGGGACGAGAAGCTAAAAAAGCGAGCAATTCAAATTCCTTTTTGGGTAATTGAATTTCAAGTTTATTGATAATGATTAAATAGCGCTCTCGGTCAATAATAAAATCATCATTGGCGTCATTTTTCGAACTAATTGCATTTTGTCTTCGCAATAAAGCGTGAATTCTTGATACTAAAACTTTTGGCTTGATGGGCTTTGAAACATAGTCGTCCCCTCCAGCCTCTAGTCCTGCAATTTGACTGTAATCTTCACTGCGAGCGGTAAGAAAACAGATGATAATATCTTTGTTTACAGGGTCAGACTTTAATTCTTCACAAACTTCAATGCCATCCATTATAGGCATCATCACATCCAATAAAATTAACTCAGGCTTTTGGTGTGCAACCATTTTTAAAGCCTCTTTTCCATTAGAGGCACACGAAACAATATGCCCTTCTTTTTCAAGATTATATTTAAGTAAGAGACGAATGTCTTCTTCATCATCAACAATGAGTATATGTGCCATATCTCACGAAGATACGAAGTTTTTTATTCAAATTTTATTCTTTTAATATTTAACAAAAATTTATGATAATTTGGATCCTTCGCTTTTTGAATTCGTTCAAAATATGTGTACTTTTGAATGGATTCAAGTCTTTTATATCCCATAAATAGCAAGTTTCAATACTTTATAATTTTAAATATTTTCTCATGACAATTCGTATTCTACTTGCTGAAGATGATTTAAGTCTTGGCTTTGTTATATCTGATCAACTTAAATCAGATGGCTATCAAGTTACTTTGGCAACAGATGGAACGGATGCACTGAAAAGATTCAATGAGCAAAAATATCATTTGTGTGTTTTTGATGTGATGATGCCACGCAAGGATGGTTTCACCTTAGCTAAAGATATTCGGAAAATTGATGCCGAGATCCCCATCTTATTTCTCACCGCTAAAACAATGACGGAGGATAAGGTGGAAGGATTTAAATCTGGAGGTGATGATTATTTAACGAAACCTTTCAGTGTGGAAGAACTTCAATTGCGCATTAAAGCACTTTTGAAACGCGTAAATATTAACACCAGTATCCCAGAAGAAAAAATTTTCCCCATTGGATCCTATTTATTTGATACTGAAAATTTAAACTTAACCATAGGTGGACTGACAAAGTCATTAACCAAAAAGGAGGCTCAAATCTTGAAGTTGCTCTACAAATTTAAAAATCAAGTGTTACCTCGAGAAGTAATTTTAAATGCAGTTTGGGGACAAGATGATTATTTTGTCGGACGGAGCTTGGATGTTTTTATCACCAAACTAAGAAAATATCTAAAAGAGGATGATGCTATCCTACTGAATAACATTCATGGTGTTGGTTTTAAATTGGAAGTACCTGTAAAATGATATATATCTTACATATTGAAACCGCTACACACATTTGCTCCGTCGCATTATCAAAAAATGGAGTCATAGTTGATGGTATAGATGAGGCCTCTGATGGTTATGTTCATGGAGAAAAACTTACTGTATTCATAGATGAATTATTAAAAAGACATCATATTGAATATAAAGACCTATCTGCTGTATCAGTTTCTGCAGGCCCAGGTTCCTACACTGGATTAAGAATTGGAATATCAACTGCAAAAGGGCTTTGTTTTGGATTAAATATCCCTATAATTTCAATTCCTTCCTTGCAATCTCTTTTTGAAATTGCCCATAAAAAACATCCTGAAAAATTGATAGCGGTCCTTTTTGATGCCCGAAGAATGGAGGTTTATAGCGAAATTTATGACACTTCGAAATTAGTCTTGAAAAAGCTAAGCGCTGATGTTTTAACTCAAAATTCCTATGATGAATACTTGCCTTTGACCATTGTAGGAGATGCGAATCCTAAACTAAAAGAAATTTGGGCAGATAGAAACTTGTCTTTTGATGATGAGGTTTGTATTTCTGCAACAGGACAAGTAGAAATTGCCTATCAAAAATATTTAGCAAAAGACTTTGAAGATTTGGCTTATTTCACTCCTAATTACTTAAAGGAATTTTATACCCACTAATTTATATTGAGCGATTGAGACCAATTCGCTTCATTTCCACAAGCGTCTTTTACTGAAATATTATATTTTTTCTTCCCGTGTTCATTTTTATCAATTACATGAAATATGGTGTTGTTCTTCTTATCGTATTCAAGAATTTTCCATTGATTGTTTATGAGTAATTGGTAGGACGAAACGCTTGTCTGTCCATCACTAATCTTCCACTGCAATTTTTTAGTTTTGATGAGCGTATCGGTCGTTTTAAAATTATCGGGCGCAATAGTCGGAGCGATTTTGTCTATGGATACAGCATAATTTCCAAAGTTGTAAATATAAGCCGTTAATTTTCCTTGAATAATTTTTGTCGTAATTCCAGTTTTGGAACCATTTGTTGCGATTTGAGCAATGAATTGTTTTGTAATGTCAACATTTGGAAGTGGTGTTAAAATAATTTTGATCGAATCATGAACAGCAATGTCAGCATTACCAAGACTTAATCCATTGCTGGTAATTTTTAAGTTATTGGGTATTGGTTCATAAAAACTATGCATAGGCATTGAAATACTATTCCCCAATTGTTCAAAGAAATAGGTGGAGTCAGGTGATAAATACCCAGTCTCGAAAAAAGGTTTTTGGCTTACGCTTTTTGTTCTATTAACAAGCGTGAAACCAATTTGACTTTTGTTTTGATTGGCATCCAATAGTGAAATTGTTAAAGGAATAGAATCATTTCCAAACAAATTAACAATTTGAAAAGGTTCAGTTTTATAAATATCAAGTAAATTATCTTCCTTGTAAAATAGTTTGTGAATTTTACTCCCATTTTTCTTGTACTGAACATAATCGCAGTAATCGTTGATGAATCTATTGTGATCGAAAGAGATTGTATCTATTTTGCAGTGGTACAAAGTGTCCTTCTCTTGGACCAGTATATGTTCGAATAATCCGAATTTACTGGGTATTTTTCCTCCTTGATCTTGCCCTGTAATTGCTATCCCAATTTTAGAATATCCTGCAATGAATTTTGGGTCTAATACAATTTTTCCATTCTTTAAACTGTAGGAATTGCCAGATTTTACAATCGGGAATGTTCGGGAACTGTTGGGAATCAAATACCCATCTTTATCGAGTAAATAGATTAATATTTTTTCAGGACTCGGCGCAATTTTATCGTAAGCAACAAAACCATGTTGAAGCGGATTGAGTCCTTTTTCTGTTTTAGTATCTCTTAATTCAAAGTGTAAGTGAGGACCTGTGGAATTACCACTATTTCCAGAAAGCGCAATGATTTGCCCAATTTTAACTGGGAAATCTGTAGGTGTTAATTTCAAATCGATTTCATTTAATTTATTTTGCTCTTGATATTTTTTGATATAAGAGGCTAGAGGTTCTTTAAAGGAAGAACAATGCGCATAAACACTCGTGACTCCATTGGGATGATCAATGTAAATCACTTTACCGTAGCCCAAAGGCATAATCTTTACCCTTGAAATATAACCATCCGCAATCGAATGTATGTTGATACCAGTCACTCCCCCTGTTTTAAAATCAAGACCCATGTGAAAATGATTCGGTCTTAAATCTCCGAAAGTCGCAGAAATTTCTAATGGAATTCCTAGAGGCGAATGGTAGCTTCCTGTCGATACTTGACTCATTGAAAAGCCGCTTAGAACGCAGGAGAAAACAAATAAAAGTTTAATATTTTTGAACATATACAAAAATACAGCTCAAAAAATTAAAAAATACAGCCTCAAAAATATTGTTATGAACTATAGTATATTAACTTTGTGAAAAGTCGCTTAAAATGACAGAACAAATTCAAAGTAGTATTGACCGATTAAGAAACAAAGCACTTGAATTGCATCAACTCGTAGTAAAAGAGAGAAATGAAAATCAAATGTTGTTGAGTTCAAATCAGGCGCTAAAGGATGAATTAGACCAGCAGCAAACAATAGGCAAGAATTTGCTTATCGAAAACGAAAGGTTGAATCAGGTTATTGAAGCTTCAAAAAAACAGGTTGTTGAAATCCCATTTGTTTCTCAAGGTAGAAATGAAGAAGAAATCGATGAATTAGTAAAAGAAATAGAAAACTGTATTGCACAGCTAAAACAATAAGAAATGGCTAAAATTTCTTTAAAAGTAGAGATTGCAGGAAGAACATACCCTCTTACCGTACAGGAAGGAGAAGATGTAAAGGTTCTGAAAGCAGCAGAGGACATAAACAAAGCAATTGCGCTTTTGCGAGATAATTATGCGGTAAGTGACACGCAAGATTTATTGGCAATGTCTACCCTTCAAATGATGATGAAAGGAAGCTCTACTAAAATTGAAAAGGAAGTTATACCTGCAGATTATGCTGCTATTGAATCTTCGTTGCAATCTTTAACTGATGAATTAGATCAGTTAGACTAAATCTTTACTATTCGTCCGACCTGTATTATTAATTTTTTAAAATATTAATATGCTATTAGGTGTAATATTGGGATTGTTAGGTGGCGGAATCGCGACCTTTGCAATTCAAAAGGTAATGCTCAAATCAAAGAGTGAAAAATTGATAAAAGACGCTGAGGTCGAAGCTGAAAATATTAAGAAAGAAAAAATATTTCAAGCAAAAGAAAATTTCCTAAAGTTAAAAGAAGAGCATGAAGTTACTATCAAAGATAGAGAGCGCAGATTGCAATCAAATGAAGACAGAACGCGTGCAAAGGAAAAAACGATTACTCAAAAATTAGAAGAGCTAAGCAATAAAGAAAGAGAAACCGAAAAGCTGCAACTTGCTTTTGACGCTAAATTTCAAGGTTTAGAATTGAGAATGCAAGAGCTAGATAAAATTCAACAAAAAAGAGTAGCTGAGCTTTCTAAAATCAGCGGAATGCAAGCAGAAGATGCTAAAAAAATGTTAATGGATGCCTTAACTGATGAAGCAAGAACTGCTGCAATGGCTCAAATTAAAGAGATCTCTGAAGAAGCAAAATTAAATGCAAATCGCGAAGCGCGTAAAATCGTTATTCAATCTATTCAACGCGTTGCCACCGAGCAAGCAATTGAGAATGCAGTATCTGTATTTAATATCGAATCTGATGAGGTCAAAGGAAGAATTATTGGTCGTGAAGGAAGAAATATTCGTGCGCTTGAAGCCGCTACAGGTGTTGAGATTATTGTAGACGATACCCCTGAAGCAATTATCCTTTCTTGTTTTGATCCTATTCGTCGTGAAATCGCTCGTTTATCATTACATCAATTGGTTTCTGATGGTCGAATTCATCCTGCTCGTATTGAAGAAGTTGTTGCTAAAACACGCAAGCAATTAGAAGAAGAAATTATCGAAACGGGTAGAAGAACTTGTATTGATTTGGAGATCCATGGATTACATCCTGAACTGATGCGTATGGTTGGTCGTATGAAATTTAGATCTTCTTATGGACAGAATTTATTACAACACTCTCGTGAAGTTGCTAATTTGTGTGCTATCATGGCTGCTGAACTTGGACTTAATGTCAAATTAGCCAAACGAGCTGGTCTCTTGCACGATATAGGAAAAGTACCAGATGAAGATCCTGAATTACCACATGCTCTTTTAGGTATGAAAATAGCAGAGAAATTTGGCGAAAAAGGAGAAGTTCTTAACGCTATTGGAGCGCATCACGATGAGATTGAAATGACAACGCTTATAGCTCCAATTGTTCAAGTTTGTGATGCTATTTCTGGCGCACGACCTGGAGCAAGAAGAGAAATCGTAGAAGCCTATATTAAAAGAATTAAAGAGTTAGAAACGCTTGCACTTTCTTATGATGGTGTTGGATCTGCCTATGCGATTCAAGCAGGTAGAGAATTACGCGTTTTAGTGGAAGCTGAAAAGGTAACTGATTTGCGTGCTGAAGAATTGTCTTTTGCGATTTCACAACGCATCCAAACAGAAATGACTTATCCAGGTCAAGTTAAGGTGACTGTGATTCGTGAAAAGCGCTCTGTTAGTTACGCAAAATAGATTTTGAACTTAATGTAGGCCTCACTTGTTCATTTAATATAAGGTATTGAATAATGGAAGATTTACAATTGATAGCTGGTCCGTGCAGTGCTGAATCATACGAACAACTTCGGGAAACAGCTGAAGGTTTGAAAGAGGTCCAACCAAACTATTTTCGTGCTGGAATTTGGAAACCAAGAACAAGACCCGGTGCCTTCGAAGGAGCTGGAGATGAAGCTTTGGTTTGGATGAATGAAATTCGATCCGAATTCGGTTTTAAATTATGTACTGAAGTAGCAACAGTAAGTCATGTGGAGGCAGCCTTAAAGGCTGGTTTCGATATGCTTTGGATTGGCGCTAGAACTACCACAAATCCATTTTCAGTTCAAGAAATTGCAGATGCTCTAAAGGGTGTTGATATTCCTGTAATGGTCAAAAATCCAATCAATCCTGATCTTAAATTATGGATTGGAGCCATTGAAAGGTTATTGAAAATTGGAATTCAAGAGGTGTCAGCAATTCATAGAGGATTTTCTGTTTACGAACAATCAAAATATAGAAATGCTCCCAATTGGCAAATTCCAATAGATCTTAAACAATTATTACCTGACATTCCTCTACTTTGCGACCCTTCACATATTTCAGGAGATGCTGCTATTTTACACGAAGTGGCTCAAAAAGCATTGGATTTAAAGTATGATGGTTTCATGATTGAAACGCATTATAATCCTAGTATTGCGAAGACAGACGCCAAACAACAATTGACGCCAGCTCAATTAAAAGAAATGCTCAATGCGCTACATTATCGAGACCGTAGTGAATTGGTGGAAGCTGAATTATCTGAGTTTAGAGCGAGAATTGATGCAATGGATGAAGCCCTAATTCATTTACTTATAGAAAGAATGCATATTTCAGCCTCGATTGGTAATTTTAAAAAAGAACGCAATTTGGCCATTCTTCAAAAAGCACGATGGGAAGAATTGTTGTTGAATAATGTAAATCGCGCCATAAAAGCAGATTTATCAAGTGATTTTGCCAGCCAAATTTTTAAATTAATTCATCAAGAATCTATTCATATTCAATCCGAAATATTAGGGAAAAATAATAATGAATAAAGTTGTTCAGCCCTTTAAATATAATGGTAAAATCGTCGCCAATTACTCAAAAAGTTATTTGCAAAGAGCTTTGGTATTGTCTTCAATTTCTGAAGGAGCATCAATTTTAAGTGGCTTTGATTATTCTAAGGATGTACAGGCAGCAATGGCCTTGATTCAAAATCTTGGTGCAAAAGTTCGTATTGAAAAGAACACTTTAATCATAACAGGAAATCCATCTTCTGCTAGAGTAGAAAAAGTTTCTTTGCATGTGGGAGAGTCAGGTCTCTTACTAAGAATGATTGCCCCAATAGCATCAGTGCTTTCATTGGAATCCAATATTACTGGTCAAGGCTCTTTGCTTAAAAGAGATATGTTGTCTTTAAAAAATAATTTGGGGAAAAATGGTTTAACTATTGTTCTTGAAAACAATTCTTTACCCATGTCAATTCAAGGATCTCTACTAAAAGATCAATGGCAAATCGACGCTAGTGAAGGTTCACAATTATTATCTGGTCTTTTAATGTCTCTTCCACTTTTAGGTAAATCTCACAAAATAGAGGTTTCAAATTTGGTAAGTATTCCATACATCGATTTAACGCTGGAGTTAATGAAAAAATTCGGTGTCAATATCGACCAAGATCACTATAAATCATTTAGCTATCAAAATGAGTCAAATTATATTGCTGCAAAAATTGAAGTAGAAGGCGATTGGAGTGGGGCAGCCAATCATTTAGTTGGCGCTGCTATTTCTGGTGCATTGGACCTTGATGGCCTGCAAGTAAATTCGAAACAAGCGGATAAAGCTATTTTGACTGCATTGAAAGATTTTGGGGCAATAGTGGAATGGCGTGGCACTACTTTGCATATAAAACGAAATCATCTGTTTCCTTTCTCCTTTGATGCTTCTGATAGTCCGGATTTATTTCCACCGCTCTCAGTCCTAGCATCTGCAGCAATTGGCACCTCTGAAATTAAAGGATTACATCGATTAACTAATAAAGAATCGAATCGTCAAAATAGTTGTGTTGCCCTTTTAGAAGCGTTAGGGGTTCAATATAGAATTCAGGATGACAGTCTCTTGATTGATGGTAAAGGAAGTGTGAAAGGTGGAACTATTGCTACCTTTAATGATCACCGTATTGCTATGGCAGGAGCTATAGCAGCAGGTATTTCAAAACAAGCAATCACAATAGAAAACAGGACTTGCGTAGAAAAGTCTTATCCTGAATTTTTTAAAGATTTGGAAAAAGCTACCGTAAGTTTCTAGAACTTATAATTTCACAAATCTATTGCTAATAATCTGACCTTCGATTTCACTTTGAATTAAGTAAGAACCAGATGGGAAAGCAGCAATATTTAATTCAGTACTCAGCATTTGAGGCACTAACTCCAAAAGAACTTGTCCATTTAAATTTAAAATCGAAATTCGATTGGCAAGTATTGGATGTGTTATCATTAATTTATCAGTCGCTGGATTAGGAACCAATTGTATCGAATTACTTATATTTTCTTGAAGACCACTTCCGCTTCCGTTGCTGTTTCTGAAAAGTACATTGTCAATAAACACAACTCCTGTTCCAATTGGGTCACAGGCGAATATTAACTGCGCGATGTGTTGTGTACTGTTCAACGAAGTGAAATCTCCTAAAGGAATATCGTAGGTGTTCCAACTTTCTAAACTCGGAACAAAGGTCAATTCGTGCTCAGTATCATCTCCTCCTGCATAAGCTAAATCAGGTCCAAAATCTACTAATTTTATTCTGAAGTTGGTGATGTTGGCCGTCCAAGCATCTACTCTTAAGTGTGTCATATTGGTTACATCAAGAATATTAGCACCGGTGGTTTCAATTCCCACAAAATTTAGGTTAGTATACTTCTTGGTGTCATTTCCTGCAATTTGTAAATCTGTCAAGGAACCTTGTGACCAACCAGTTTGCCAAGTATCTACCGCAACATTAGTGTAAGGATTGCTGAACATGGATAAAACATTCGAAGCATTGTAAGTAGGTGTTGGTGCTGGTGTCATGGGTTCATTGAGCGGTGGACCTTGACTGCTAAATTTGATGTTGTCGAAATAGCAGATATTATCTTGACTTCTCGCTAAGAAATCTGGAAAAATTATTATTTGATCAATGTTCGTAGATGATGGAGCACCAATAATTGAAGTAAAATCAAAGGTAAGTTCCTCCCATTGATTAATAACTGTATTCGAAACCAATAATTCTCCAGTAGATGCGCCTGCAGCTGTAGCAAATTTGATTCCTACATTACTGATAATAGGCTTGTTTACCATAATTTTAACGATGCAATTACTGGCATTTAAGGTGAAGGTACCAATGTCAGAACCGTGTAAAGATTCACAACCTGCCCATGGCATACCATTTTGTTTGGCGGTGAATTTTGCTACTTGACTAGATAAGTTTATCCCTGCCATTAATGGGTTTGCTACAATTTCTAATGGGGGTTGGGTGTCATTTTCAAACACTGTCCAAGTCCATAAAGTTCCGAATCCACCTGTTTCAAATGTTATTGGACCGTTTTGCGCAAAGGTTGTATTTACAGCAAGTAATGATATAAATAATAGTAAGTTTCTCATTTATCAATGATTTAGTTATTGTTAAATGTACCATTAATATTTAATTAAACTCAAATAAATTTCAACCAGTTACTAATGGAAGATTTTTAATCTTTTGTTTTCTGCTCTAAAGCTTCTATTCTTTTAAGCAAATCCATAATAATAACATCTTGTTCTTTTAAGGCTTCCACAAGGATTGGAATTACCTCGGTGTAACCAACAGTTTTTAATTTAACAGATGTTGGTTCCGTTAAATCATTGCGAGAAGAGATGCTATTTATTAATTTCTCTTTTACAATTGCAGGTAAAATTAATTCTACCTCTTGTGCAATAAAGCCATAAGTTAATCCAGCTTTTAAACCAAGATTTGGGAATTCATCTAATTTATGCTCGTATGAAACACCACGCAAGTTATTTACAATAGAGCGTGCATTTGGAATGGTATTAATATTCTTTTTTATTTTGAGATCAGATGCGGTTCCAAAAAAGCCTGTATATCCCAAATCATTCTGAAACAAACCACCCCAACCAAAATTGGGTATTCCTGAAACTGTTCCATTTACACCAACAGCATCAAGGTTTGTAGTATATCCACGAACACCTGCTGAAGCAGTGCCACTTCCATAATGTTCCCCTTGAACTGCGGCAAATACAGTAGTATTAGCCGCTACAATATTTCCAAAAACACCAGATCCGTTGAAAGAAGAGTAACCGTTAATGGCCCAAGGAAAAGTAGCATTGGATACGCTATTCATTAAGTCTCCGGTCATAGCGGTACTTGTTGCACCAATAAAAAACTCACCAAGGTTGCTCAAGCGTCCTCGTGTGATGTTATTCGTTTTAAAATCAAGTGAAAAATTACCGTTAGTACCTAAAAGTACATCTGCTGTACTGGTATTGCCCCCAATTAAAAATGCTTTGTTACTTGAATTGATAGTTTGCGGTGTAGAAGTAACAATGGTCATAGTCCCATCAGTTTGAAAATTGTCGGATGTTATCGTTGTAGATGGGCCAGCAGGACCAGTCAATCCAATTAAACCTTGCGGACCCGTTGCTCCCGTTTGACCAGCAACACCCGTTGCGCCCGTTGGGCCAGCAGGACCAGTCAATCCAATTAAACCTTGAGGACCCGTTGCTCCCGTTGGACCAGCAACTCCCGTTGCACCTGTTGGGCCAGCAGGACCAGTCAATCCAATTAATCCTTGCGGACCCGTTGCTCCAGTTGGACCAGCAACTCCCGTTGCGCCTGTTGGACCAGCAGGACCAGTCAATCCAATTAAACCTTGCGGACCTTGCGGACCCGTTTCTCCAACTGGACCATTTTCAGAATATAAAGCATAAGGTACACTTAGTAATTCTGTCGTTCCATTTATTGTATAATTAGTTCCGCCTAATGGGTCCGTTTCAGTTTTAATAAAGTAAGGTCCATTCCCCCAATTGATACCTGCAATTGTTCCCGACACCATCACCCCAGCTCCGATTTGAAAAGTGGCGAGTCCATTGGCATTGGTTAAAACTGTTTGTGTTTCAACATAAGATGGAGTACCTGTTGCTGAACCTTGTAAAATACTGATTTTGGTACCAATAGAAGTATTGGTTAACAAAGCGTTACTTGCATTTCTAATAACTGCTTGATAGGACATTTTTTGAGGTGCTTGTGCTTGTGCAAATAAACCAACAAGCAATACCATACTTAATAATAAATAATTTTTCATTTTTTAAAGTTTTAGTGGTTACGGATTATTTTAAAAGTTTGAAGGAGCGAATTCCCGGTATTAATATTTAAAAAGTAGGCTGCCGGCGCCAGCGGAAGCATATTAATTTGAACTATTGACTCTGAAATATTTTCTCGATATATTATTTTTCCTTGAGCATCAGTTAGCGTATAATTCCATTTTTTATGAAGTTCAAATGCACCTATACTTAAGTTGATATAATCATTGGTTGGGTTTGGAAATAATTGGACATCAAATGCTGGAGCTAACTCATTCACGGAAACCGAATAAATTTCGTAGGCTTGTTGCACACCTTGAGAAACATTCCCATTGGTTCCACTGAGATTTTCATAATCAATTTGTCCAATTGAATAGGTTGCCGAACCACCTGATCCACTCGCTGTGCCTCCAGCAGCAACGGTATTCTTTTGGGCTTGAATTAAGGTCGAAATGATTACCATCAAACTGAGTAAAAAGTAATTCATAGGAAGGATTTTTAAGTTGTTTTTATAGTTATCGTCCTTAAACTTAGGAAATTAATTATTGCGAAACAAATATTTATCACATTTAATGAATTGATTTTCAGTTCTCTGGTTTCGCTGCAGGTTACAAAAGCGTGAATAGATCTTCAATAACAACTCCCAATGATCCAAATAATACAGATTTGTCTGTGAATGGTGCATTTGTACCTGTTACTATGCGACTAGCAATTGGGACAAAAATTTATTTCACACCTAATATTGGTGCACATGTAGAAATGGGTGCTTTCGTTGGAGGCTTGCTTCAATTTGGTTTATCCGCCAAATTCTAGTGCATAATCCATAAAACAAAAAAGCCATTCAATTAATTTTGAATGGCTTTTTTGTTTTTGAGCATTAAGTAAAGCTTAGTGCTCCATTAACTTGATCAAATTTAATGCTGATCCGGCTTTGAACCAGTCAATTTGGGAAGCATTGTAAGTATGATTTACCGTTATTGTTTCTTTCTGACCATTACTGTGCACAATTTCTAAATGCAAAGGCGCATCAGGGGAGAACGATTTTAAGTCAATAAAATTGAAGATATCATCTTCTTTTATCTTATCATAATCAGCTTCATTAGCAAAAGTCAAACCCAACATTCCTTGCTTTTTCAAATTGGTCTCGTGAATTCTCGCAAATGATTTTACTAGCACCGCTTTAACACCCAAATGTCTTGGCTCCATTGC
>CANLAQ010000011.1 GCA_947488235.1 Flavobacteriales bacterium
AAATGAAAATCCATACATTATCGAAATTAGAAAAATAATGGCGCCTATTGCAGCTGTAAAAGTGCGATGGGTACTTTCTAAAATTAATCCCAAACGCATCGTTGTTTCACCATGTTCCCTTAAAGAAGGTGTGCTCTTGTCTTTTTAAGGGTCACTTTACTTGATTTCATAGGAGAATAAGATATTTGTCTCCTTTTTAATGTGTCGCAACGCAACATTTCCTTCAATAAATATTGTATTTTTGAACCTATTAATGCACTAAATATTTCTTTATTAATATCTGTAAAATGAATAAAACAGCTACTTTTTTTGGCTATGATTATTTAGACTTGTTGCACTTGATTTTTAAAATAGGAGCAAACTTGTTGTTTAGTGCCATCATTCTTGTTGTTGGCTTTTGGCTTTCTAATGTTTTAGGGAAATTCACTTCTAAATTACTGCGAAGAAGTAAAACTGATGAAGGATTAATTACTTTTTTATCAAGTTTTGTAGTTCTTGCGTCTAAGGTTTTGGTTATTGTAACCGCTATTACTCAACTTGGTGTTGCAATGACATCTTTTGTGACCATTCTTGGAGCTGCGGGTATTGCAATAGGTATGGCGTTCTCTGGTACGCTTTCTAATTTTGCAGGTGGAATAATGATTCTTGTCCTGAAACCTTTTAAAGTTAAAGATACTATCCTAGCGCAAAATGTTCAAGGAGTAGTTAACGAAATTCAAATATTTAATACTTATCTAACAACTTCTGATAATAAGGTGGTTATTCTTCCTAATGGTCCTTTAGCCAATGGAACGATAATTAATTTCTCTAAAGCTGAAAAAAGAAAAATTGAAGTCATTATGCCCATTCGATATGGTGATAACTTAGATGGAATTATCGAGACTTTAAAGGAGTCTTTCCTTTTGGATGAAAAAATTCTTAAAGATCCTCAACCGAGTATTCAATTAACGCAACTAGGAGAGGAAAAAGCAAGTTTATCGATTCAGGTTTGGGTCAAAAACATCAATTTTATTGCGGTATCTAATTCCGTAAATGCGATAGTATATCGATTGGTATCTTCAGAAGGATTTTTAAATGTAAAGAATCAAAATGATTGATTTAATTGAGCAATATATAGAAAGTAATCATTTCGGAGCTTTCGTAGGTATGGATTTTAAGATCTTAAATCCAGGTGAAACGCTTTATGAAATTGAAATAAAAAATCAACATCTTGCTACGCCAAATATGGCGCACGGTGGACTCATATCAGCTCTTTTAGATGCTTCTATGGGGGTTGGAGCTTTATCAATGGTTGCAGTGAATAATCAAGTGGTATCTACTGTTGAAATGAAGGTGAATTTTTTAAGAGCCGTGCGCCTAGGTGACAAGCTTTCTGCTACTTCGATTGTTGTTAGAAAAGGAAAAAATACGATTGTAATGCAGTCTGAAGCTAGAAATCAAGACGATAAATTGGTGGCTGTTTCAAGTGGTACTTTTTTTATTCTTCCTGCCGCTATTTCTGGATTTTAATTATATTCGCATTTAAATTTATTTGTATGTTACTCACTATTTTACTTTTAATTTTTACGGTAATTATTGTCCCTTTTGTTAGTTTTAATTACGGAACAGCGTTAACGGATCTTCAATCTATAGTGCTCTACGATCATATGGTATATGTTGTAGGTGCTGTCATTGCGTATTGTTTTATTGTAGGTGAAATTTCGAAAAATAATTCTCAAGTAGATAAATTGTGGAGTATTGTACCCATTTATTATGTTTGGCACATGACCGGTGTATGTCACTGGGAACCTAGAATGATCTTTATGTCAATTCTAGTGAGTATTTGGGGTATTAGATTGACCTATAACTTCGCGAGAAGAGGAGCCTATCAATGGAAATTTTGGGCAGGTGAAGAAGATTATCGCTGGGAAGAATTACGCAAAAGACCAGGATTTAACAATCGCTTCGTTTGGATGCTGTTTAATCTTTTCTTTATCAGCGCTTACCAAAATATACTAATTTTCTTATTTACGATTCCAATTCTTACGGTTGTTGGTTCTGGAAAGCCTTTAAATTGGATCGATTATCTTTTAGGATTGATCTATATTATATGTGTCGTAGTTGAATTTGTTGCAGATCAACAGCAATATGATTTTCAAACAGAAAAGCACCGAAGAATAAATGCAGGTGAAGATTTAGGGGAATATGCACATGGTTTTATTTCAACAGGTTTGTGGGGTAAGGTGCGTCATCCTAATTATGCCATGGAACAAACGATTTGGGTAGTCTTTTATCTCTTTAGCGTTCACGCAACAGGTGAATGGGTTAATTGGTCGGTAGCAGGTTGTGCTTTATTGTTGATTCTGTTTAAAGGAAGTTCAGATTTTTCTGAAGAAATTTCAGCTAAGAAATATCCGGAATATAAAAACTATCAACAAAGGGTCCCAAGATTTATCCCCTTCACCAAAAGAGCTAAATAGATTTTAATCGAATTAACTTTTGCTTGATTTGCTCTAGTTGAGCAATGACTTCCTCTGTGTTTACAGACTCTTTTGTATCGGTAGCCCCATCAGTGGTTTTGATTTTTAATGCTTTCTTAGCGCCTTCAATCGTAAAGCCTTGAATCTTAACTAATTGATAAATATTGTTAATTTCTTGGATTTCTTTAACGGAATATAAGCGATTTCCTTTGTTGTTTTTCTTGACAACTATTAGTTTAAATTCACGCTCCCAAAACCTTAGTAATGAAGGGTTTACATTCAATAGCTTAGCCAGCTCTCCAATGGAGTAGTAGAGTTTGCTGAGTTCATTGATCTTAATTAAAGTCACGCTTTTATAGGAATTATTCCCGAAAATAGTTATAATTTTGCAACTGAAAATGTTATGAGAGAATTAAAAACGATATTTTTTGTAATTATACTTTTTTATTCAAGCGCACAAGTTTGGAGCCAAAACGCCAACAGCGCTCAAAAAAAGTCTTCCGATTCTTTACCTGCTTTTAACAATAAAAACAGCGCTAAAGTAGATGCTATTATTTCTTATGCTAAAACCTTTATGGGTACTCCTTACCAATGGGGTGGTACTACTCCTTCTGGTTTTGATTGTTCTGGTTTTATAAATTATATTTTTGGAAATTTTGGTTTTCAACTGACGCGTACCAGTTATAATCTTGCTGAATTAGGAGAAACCATTAAGTTAGATGATCTTCAGCCTGGAGATTTGATGTTTTTCCGAGGCAGTGCAAACGGAGGAGGAGTGGCACATGTCGCAATGGTAATTGAGGTTTCTCCAGATGCCATTCGTTTTATTCATTCTTCAACTTCTCGAGGTGTAACGGTGGATAATTTCAAGACGAGTAAGTATTATATTTCTCGCTATGTCAAAGCAAAACGCCTAGATTACGGAGCAGCAAAACACTAGAATCTAAACTTTTCTAGCGTATCTTTGTTTTTGTATTATGGATTTCTCTACAATCTTAGGAAAAAAACAGTGGCTCTTTGTTGTTCTAGCAGGTCTGTTTATTACCAATGCTGTTACAGCTGAATTAATAAGTAATAAACTTATTGAAATCCCTTTAAATTTTTCTTTCTTTGGTCATAAAGTTGGACCTTTCATTACCATTGTTGGAATTTTACCTTGGCCCATTGTGTTTTTACTAACGGACCTAATCAATGAATTTTATGGACCAAAAGTCGTTCGTAGACTTTCTTGGATTACAGCCGGTTTGATTTTATATTGTTTTATTTTAGTAGGCGTTTCCTTGGCTATTCCAGCTGTTGAACTTCCAAATTCTGGTTTGGCAAGTGATCAAGCCTATCGATCTGTTTTTGGTCAAGCTCAAATGATTATTATTGGAAGCATCACTGCCTTTTTAGTTTCTCAATTGTTAGATGCCACAGTCTTTACTTTTATAAAAAATAAAACGGGAGATCGATTCGTTTGGTTGAGAAGTACTGGCAGCACTTTGGTTTCTCAGTTAATTGATTCTTATATTGTCCTGTATATTGGTTTTGTCTTACCAGGCAAAATGTCTTTTAGTGATTACATGAACATCGCTCCAACCAATTATATATTGAAAATAGTGATCGCTTTCGCATTGATTCCTTTAATTTACTTAGGACATTGGGTTCTTAAGAAATATGTTTTCACCTCTTCTAAAGTTTCTTAACATGAAAGTCTATTATTGTTTAATGCTGCTCATTCTTACGCAATGTACCTTAGCGCAATCAGATGCTAAATCAAAACAAATAGAGGAACCTAAATTAGTTCCTTTTGCCAAGAAAATGCTTCCTGAAAATGTTTGTTATATCGTAAGGGATGGTGGAACAGAAGAACCTTTTTCTGGTAAATATGTGAATAATCATGAGAAAGGAACTTATCTCTGCGTGGCCTGTGATCACGAGTTATTCTCCAGTAATACAAAATATGATTCGGGTTCCGGTTGGCCAAGTTTTTATGATGTTCTCAATTCAAAGAATGTAAAACAATTACACGATACTTCCCTAGGAATGGATCGCATTGAAATTCGTTGTAGTTTTTGTGATGCACATCTCGGACATTTATTCAATGATGGGCCCAATCCAACAGGATTAAGGTATTGTGTGAATTCTGCCTCTCTTAGTTTTATTCCTAATTCTTCCAATAATGATTAAAGAAATAACCCTTGGTGCTGGATGTTTTTGGTGTCTAGACTCTTGTTTTAAGAATTTAAAAGGTGTTTTACAAACCTTTCCCGGATATGCTGGAGGAAGTGTCTTAAATCCTTCTTATGAAGCTGTTTGTAATGGAACAACCGGTCACGCTGAAGTAGTTCGCGTAATTTATGATGAAACCATCATTTCTTTTGATGAAATCATGAATTTGTTTTGGTGGATTCATGATCCAACGCAATTAAACCGTCAAGGAAATGATATCGGTACTCAATACCGTTCGGTGATTTTTTATCATGATCTAGAGCAAAAAAATAGGGCGGAGGAACTTAAAAGTTCTTTAGAAAATTTAAAGGTTTATCCTAAGCCAATTGTAACGCAAATTGTTCCTATCGAAAATTATTTTGAAGCAGAAGCTTATCACCATGATTATTTCAGTAAAAACCCACAAAATCAATATTGTCAATTCGTGGTCAAGCCAAAAATAGATAAGTTTAAAAGCGTTTTTGAAGCAAAGATTAAATGATTATCTAATCACGGTAACATGACCTAAGACTTGAGTTTTCTCGTCGTTGTTCAGAGTCTTCAAGTTCATTTTCCAAGTGTACACGCCATCTGGACATTTTCTTCCATCATTGTAGGATCCATCCCAACCAAAGGAAACATTATGTGATTCCCAAATAAGTTCCCCCCATCTATTAAAGATGAAGAAGTCATAATCATAAGGATCATAGCCTGAATAAAGAACTGGTTGGAAGGTTTGATTGAATTGATCACCGTCAGGGGTAAAGGTATTAGGTACCCAATAGATAACTTCTCCAGCAATACAATCTTCCACAACGGTAACATGAACCGAATCTTGGTCGGTACAACCTGCACTGTTGGTTCCAATTACTACATAATCATTTTCTCCTGCCGGAGGAAGGTAGGACATACCATTGAGGACTTGTTGATCCCAAGAGTAAGTAGATGCGCCTGTTGCTTGTAATATTATTGGATTTCCAAAACAAACAGTCTTGTCAGGACCAGCGTCAACAACTGGATCAGGAGAAATGGTTAAGTTAAATGTTGCTATTCCTGGGCAAATTTGAGCTGCAGTGGTATATGTTATTTGATAAGTTCCTGTTGAAGAATTACTTAAATCAACATTACCTGTGGTAGCATTAATGCTTAATCCTGGCCCACTGGTAACCGTTCCTCCTAAAGTTCCACTAATAGTTGCAATCGGATTTGGGTCTGTTAAACAATAAGTATTGTCTGGATAGGTGATGCCAGCCGGTTCGCCACCAACATAGTTTCCAGAAAAATTATAACTACAACCTGCTATGTCAGTTACACTAAATGAGAATGGACCGCTAGCACCAAGATTTCCAATGACAATATTACCGTTGTTAGGAGCAGTAGAAGTAACATATGTTGCGCCAGTAGGTAAAATACTTCCTGGTGTTCCAGTGAAATTTCCTCCATTTAAAGATGGTGAACTTCCTGTTAAGGTAACCGTCGCTGTTCCGTTAGCGCAATTGCTGGTGTAGGTTGATGTTATTTGTGGTAAGTACTGCACTGCAATAGGATCCCCTAAATCAAAACAATCTATGGCAGGAAGGGTAACATAGCTATAGGTGCCAGTTTGAATGCTGTACATGGTTAATGGAACATAATAGACAACATTGTCGGTGAAAGTTCCGACTGGAAAAGAATTAATAAAGGATAAATCATTAAGGTCACTGATATCCTCAGTTGATGTTATCACAGAAACCAAACAAGGATCGTCAGGTATGGTTAATCCGGACGCGTTGGATTGAATTGGTGTTAAAGATATTGTCGGTGGACAAGAGTAGGCCAGCCAAACCACACCTGGATCATAAACAGGAGCTGTTGGATCGTAATTCGGTGACGCTGGGTTTGTAGCACCTATAATTTCGTCGGGAACTGTAAAGTTTTGATTGGAGGTAATGCTGAATTGATCGTTGTAACAAATTTTATTTATTGCAGGCATCGGCAATAAGGTGGTGGTAAATGTCCCCATCATAGCACTGCAATTACACGCTGGAGGTGTAGGGTAGGTCAGTGTAGCTGTACAACTTGGATCAGCAGAAAATGCAGCAGAAATAACACAATTTGCTCCATTTGCGGTTCCTGTCAAACTGAAATTAGAGGAACTACCGAAAGGAGCATTAAATACTTGTGTGCCACCACATGAATTGGTTAAAGTAAGTGTGCCAGTGGAAGGAGGGAAGGTGTAATTAATGGTTCCGGTTATGGTGTAGGTGTTAGTTGCTGCATCACAATTGGTAATATTTCCCGTGAAATTCCCGAAATTACAAGGGTTTGTAGTGGTGCAAGCCGGTGGAGCTACATAATTTTGTGATGTATTACAATTAGCATTTGCCGAAAAAGAGGCACTGACGGTACAGTTTGCTCCATTGGAAACAAGTCCCGTTAGGTTGTAATTGATACTTGTTGCAAATGGGGCGTTAAAAGTTTGAGAACCTCCGCAACTACTCGTAATGGTGAGCGTTCCTGTAGTTGGAGGATTGGTAATCCCTAGATTTCCAGTGACATTGTAGGTGTTTGTTGCTGGATTACAAGCACTTGGTATTGCTGTAAAACCTGTTACTCCACATACAAATGAACAATCTGCTGAACCTGTACCACCTGTTTGTGAAAAAGAAATAGTTCCTGCCGCATTCGCGTAGTTGGTTAAAAGTAATATATAGAATTGACCAATAGTAGCGTTGGGTATAGTTGCTGTTTCGGATGCTGCTGTTGAATAACTGCAATCTACAGCACTTCCTGCTGGAAATGTTCCTGTACCACAACCTGCTGCTAAAGAAGTATAGGGTCCCCACAAAGCAAAATCCACATCAATTCCAGTTCCAGAAGTATTAACTTGATTCATGGTGATCGTCATGGGACCATTTTGATCGATTTCCATAAAGTACCAAACTGGATTCGGTGAAGATCCTAAACAATCAATGGCGCCTAAATCTTGTACATTGGTATTGTTAGGGAAGGAATAATTAGTGCCAGTACAAAATGGATCTGCTTGAACACATTGAGATAAGCCAATATGTGCCGCCAGTAAAACACAAAATAAGAAGAGTAATTTTATTTTCAAATCAGCTTATTTTTCAAATTTATGCCTTAATTCTTTCTTAATCAATTTTGGATGCGCCTTAGCCCATTCAATTGCAATTTTCTTGTTCTCAGCATAACTTAGTTGGTGGTCGTATAAAGGAAGTGAAGCAGGTATATGAGCATCTTTAAAGAAGGACTTCATTTTCTTATCGTCAAATATATACTTATCGAAATGATGGTAGGTGGTGTCTTTAGCAGTAATATAATCAACTTTTTTAATGTCTCTTCTTTGATTAGTGGAGTTATTTTGTGCTGATGCACAAATAGTAATTCCACAAATAAATAATAACGAGATGTGAAGTTGTTTCATATTCTTTTTTTATAGTTACGCCAAAGATAAAGGTTAGTTGCCTAACTAACAATAATTTAAAATTAAATAAAAACATAGATATTAACAAGGTATTTTTAATTTCGTATTTAATCTGTTATTTTTTGAAAATTTTATGGGAGCGTCCCTAAAGCATATAAGTTATTTTTTACCGTCATTGGCTATTGACAATGCTCTGCTCGCGCAAGCTTATCCCGCCAAAACTGCTCAAGACCTGTTCGATATGTCAGGGGTACATAAAAGACATATTGCCTCGGAAGGAGTTTTAGGTTCTGATTTAGCGCTAGATGCTGTAACATCATTAGTTTTAGATAACCCTAATTTTTCATTAAATGAAATTGATTTTTTAATTTTTTCCACGCTTGTTTTAGATTATAATTCCCCAACAACGGCTAGTGTCCTGCATCGAAAATTGGGTTTGAATCCTAATTGCGGCGCTATGGATTTGCCTCAAGGTTGCACCGGATTTTTATACAGTTTGAGCCTTGCCAGTGCTATGATTTCAGCTGGAAACGCCAAGAATGTGCTCATTTTATTGGGTGAAATTCCAACAAAAGCAATTCACTCTGATGATATAGCTTTAAGATCAATTTTCGGTGATGCAGGCGCAGCTATTGTCGTTTCTGAAAACCAAACCTCAAAAATTGGAAAATTTGTCTTTGGTACTTTTGGTGAAGGATTTGATTTTTTAAAGGTTGAAGTTGGGGGAGGTAGAAATCCAATTAATTCAGAATGGATTAAAAAATATGACGATCAAGAACTGAATTTACCATACGGTCGCATCGAAATGAACGGTTTCGAAGTGCTTAGATTTGCTTTAAAAGAAATTCCCGCTCTGTTGGATCGCACTTTATTGATGAATAATATTTCTATTTCAGAAATTGACTTCTTTGTCTTTCATCAAGCTAGCGCAATGATGTTAAAATCACTTCAACGAAAATGTGATATTCCAAATGAAAAATTTATTTCTTATTTTGAGGATTCAGGAAATACGGTTTCCTGTTCTATTCCTATTGCATTAAAAAAAGGAGCAGATGATGATCGTTTTAAAAAAGGAGATAAGATGGTATTAATTGCTTTTGGCATTGGCTTTTCTTGTATTGGGACGGTAATTGAATGGTAGAAAAATGTATATTTGATCTATGGAAATAATTGATTTTATTAAGGTTATTGAAGAAGAATTTGAGGATTTAACTCCAGGAACTTTATCTCCCGACAGTGTTTTTAGAGATATGGATGGATGGAGTAGTATGCATGCACTTATCTTCGTTGCATTAATCGATACAACTTATGATGTTCTATTGACGGGAGAGGAATTAAAATCATGCCTTACCATAAACGATTTGTTTGATATTACAAATTTAAAAATGAGCAGTGGCGGAATTAACGCTTAAACATGCTGCTGTAAAAGCAATTTATACGGTCGTTCCCAAAACGATTTATAAATCTATTGATTATCCTTTTTTTTCGGAAGAGGAAGCAAAGATGTTTTCAAAAACTACAGGGATTATAGAAAGAAGGGTGGCAAATGCTAATATTACGGCATCTGATCTATGTTACCAAGCCGCTAATGCTCTTTTGGAGGAACTAAATTGCCGCAACGATATTGATTTATTGGTTTTTGTTACGCAATCACCCGACTATTTCCTTCCTGCCAGTGCAGCTATTCTTCAAGATAAATTAGGATTGCCAACAACTTGTATTGCTTTTGATGTAAATTTAGGTTGCTCTGGCTATGTTCATGGCTTGTTGCTTGCCAACCGTTACTTGCAAAATGGTGGATTGAAAAAGGTCTTACTTTTAGCAGGTGATAAATCTACTATTTCCACTCACGAAAAAGATAAAACTACTTTCCCTCTTTTTGGAGATGCAGGTTCTGCTTCGTTAATAGAATATGATGCTAAGGCCTTGGATTGGTTTTTAGATGCAGGAACGGATGGAAGTGGCGCGGATGCCATAATTATTCCGGGTGGACATTCAAGAAATCCATACGGAACTATTGACACTTCAGATTTCACAAGCGCTCCAGGAGTTACCCGGTCACTTAAACATCTGCACCTTGACGGGATGCAAGTCTTTAATTTTGCGCTTAAAAATGTCCCTAATTCCTTGAGGAATGTTCTCAATAAAGCGGATTTATCTATAGATGAAGTTGATTTTTGTATTTTACATCAGGCCAATCAATTGATTACAGACAGCATTAGAAAGAAAGTAAAGTCTAGTCCCGAAAAATTCCCTTCGTCGATTCAGCTTTTTGGAAATACGAGCTCTGCTTCGATTCCATTGACCATCTGTAGTGAATTAAAGGAACAAATTGCATCGCAAAAACTAAAACTCTTATTGTCTGGATTCGGTGTTGGGTTTTCTTGGGCAACGCTACTACTTAATACGGAAGGAGTTCAAACAAAATTATTGGAATATGAATGACTTAAAAGGCAAACAGTTTTTTATAACTGGCGCTACAGGTGGAATTGGAATGGTTGTAGTAGAAGAATGCCTAAAAAGAGGTGCTGTGGTTTTTGCTACCGGTAGAAATGAATCGGTGCTTAATGCCCAAATTTTATCTCATCCTGACTTCACTTTTATACCAGCTGATTTAACCAATGCTGATGACTTGTCTAGTTTAATAAAACTTTTACCTCCATTAGATGGTGTTTTATTTGGCGCGGGAATTATTGATCCTTGTCCAATTAAGTTTATTAAGCAAAAACACATTGATGCCATCTTTTCAATCAATTTTGATAGCATCTGCCTATTGACATCTCTTCTCGCTCAAAATAAGCTTCTGAAAGATAAGTCTTCTTTGGTTTTCTTATCCTCTGTTTCTTCGGAGTTTCCATACAAAGGCGGTGCGCTCTATGCTGCATCCAAAGCTGCTTTAGAAGCTTATGCAAAGGGAATTGCCTTAGAATTTGCCTCGAAAGGAATTCGTGCGAATTCAATTCGGGCTGCTTTGGTTGAAACTGCCATGTTTGAAAAAACTAAAAATGCGCTCACCACAGAAGAAATAGCGGAAGTCATATCTGCATATCCTCTCGGTATAGGTGCGCCGTTAGATATTGCAAATGCTGTTCTGTTCTTGTGGAGTGATCTTTCTAGTTGGATGACTGGTTCGGTTTTGAATCTGGATGGAGGTCTGCTTTTGAATAGTAAGAAATGAGAGGAATTTTGTGTACTTTCGACTCCATTAGATCTTATGAATTATAGTATTGTCATACCAACTTTTAATAATGCTAAGCAATTAGAAGCGCTTGTTTTATCTCTTGAAGATTCAATGAACGGCTTTTCTTTTGAGTTAATAATTGTTGATGATGGCTGTTCGGATAGTACTTGGGAAGTTTTAACTGATCTAAAAAAAAGATTTAATTTCCTTAAAATTATTCGTTTAGCTAAGAATTTTGGTCAGCACGCAGCTACAATTTGTGGTTTTTCTCATGCTAAAGGTGATTTTGTCATTACTATGGATGATGATTTTGAAATTCAATCTAAGGAAATACATACTTTAATCCATGCGCAAGCCAATAGTAAGGCGCTCTTGACTTATGGAGTTTTTAAAGCACATGAAAATTGGCAAGTTGCTTTATTGAAAGCAATGTATCGCGGTATATCCAAGTTAAATGGAAAACATAAAGGTAAAGGAAGTAGTTTTAGATTGATAGATGGTAACTTGGTGCGTAAGATGGTTTCTCAACAGCATAACTTTGCTTTCGTAGATGAATTATTGCTCTGGTATACAGATAGTGTATCGTTTGCTCCTGTTCTTTATTCAGGTAAAAGCACTACAAAAAGTAGGTACAAATTACCTGTGTTAGTAAAAACAACACTTCGTTTAATGTTATTTGCCTCAGATCTCCCGCTAAAATTTGTTAGTTTTCTTGGACTGAGTTTGTCTACCATTAATTTTTTATATGCCTGCTTTATATTGTATAAAAGAATTGTCCATAAAATTGAAGTAGAAGGTTATACTTCTTTGATTCTAAGTATCCTATTTTCAAGCGGTGTCCTTATCTTTTCTCTAGGGATCTTAGCGCAATACTTGCGTCAAATGTTGCTTAAAATGAATCAAAAGCCTTTGTATTATGAGTCGGAAGTAGTATGTTGATTCTGAGTCAATATGATATTGAGCTGCAGCGCTTGACAAGAACTGATATTGAACTCGTGCGTTCTTGGAGAAATCAAGATAGGATCAGAAATCAAATGTTTTACACAGATCTAATTACCGAACAGGAGCAAGAACTTTGGTTTCATTCCGTAAATAATGCGCTTAATTATTATTTTCTAATTGTATTTAAATCCAAAAAAATCGGATTGATTCACGCTAAGAATATTGATTTGGAAGTGGGATATGGTGAAGGTGGAATTTTTATAGGGGAGCTTGCAGATGAAAATTCATGGGCAGCAACGATGGCATCGATTTGCTTGCTGAGTTTTGTTTTTGAAAAATTAAGTTTAAAATCGTCCCTAATTAAAGTCAAATCAAATAACTTGAATGCAATTAAATACAATGAGCTATTGGGTTACAAGGAAGTAAGTTCGCTTGACAATTGTACAGTAATGTCCTTGGACAAAAAGAGTTTTAATCGTGCTACTTCAAAGTTGAAAAGTACGCTTGCAAAAATTGCAGGCACGGATGGGAAAATGACATTAAGTGGTACCGCTTCAGATTTAAATCTACCTGAGATCAATAAATTACTTAAATAGAAAAGTTGTTTACAGGCAATACGCCTTGCTTGAATCCTTCTTGCCAAGTGGCTTTATCGGCAAATTGTAATAGAAAAGGATCTTCAATATGGTCTATTTTATATTTTGAAATTTCATGAGCTGAATAGTGCCAGAGTGGATTGGGAATATCAAACATGAGGACAACTCTGCTCTCGTCACTGTTATTCCAAGCCTCATGTTCGTGACTGTCATCAAAAATAAGAAGTTCACCTTCTTTCCAAGTCCTAATTTCGTCTCCAACTCTAATTTGACACAGGTCTCCAGCAGGAACAATAAGCGGAAGATGACATCTCAAGATTAATTTAGAATATCCACAATGGGCTTTAATATGCGTTTTCGGTTTTATAATGGAAAAATCACATGAAATAAGTTCTGGTATTTGCTTAATTAAGTCGCTCGTATGTTTGCATTGCTCCCTGTTGGGAATATTGTCCATATTGAAAAACTGAAAGGTAAAGACCTCCCATGCCGCAGGAGTTTTGGAGTTTACATAATCTGGAAAAGTGCTCAACCATTGTCCAGAATCTTTTGTTTTTAATAGTTCTATTACTTCTTTTTGGATAGTTTTCCAGTGATCCTCTAAGAATAGAAGATGCGCAAAATCTTTGGTGTTATAAAAATAGCTTGGATTCTTTTCTGTTAACATCCTTTTGTTGTATTCATAACGAAGTTAAATAATCTTCTTCATTGGATAGGAGTGAAGGTGCTTTTTTATTTATCTTTGTTAGGTGAAAAAACACATCAATATTTGTCTTTTTGTTATCCTTTTGTTTGCATTTGATAATGCTAGAGCAAATCCAATTAAGAAAGCATTTTTAGCACTGGAACAAAAAAATTATGGATTGGCTTTAAGTCAATTTCAAAAATTAAAAAAACACAATCCTTCATTAGCTTATTTTGGCTTCACTCAAATCTATCAATCACCAGCTTTATACAATTTAGATTCATGCTTAAAATACGCCTTAAAAGCGGAAGAAAGTTTAAATCTTGTAAGTTCAAAGAATTACCTTGCTTGGAAAAAATATGGTTATGATAGTACTTCAATAGTTCAAAAAAAGTTTTTGTTGAGCGCGACCTATTTTACTTTACTTCAAAAGGATACTTCAATCGTCAATTACAATAATTTTATTTCACAACAACCCTGGGCATTGGAAGTTTCATCAGCAATTGGCATAAGGGATTCTTTGGTATTTAATAATGTGCTTAAATTATCTACTATTCAGGCCTTGCAAACTTACTTGAGTACTTACCCTAAAAGCAAGATGTTTAATCAAGCCCTTGCCGTTTATTATGAATTACAATTTGCTCAATCTACTTTAGATGGTTCAATTGAAAGTTATGCAAGTTTTATCAAAGAAGCACCGGACAATCCATTTAGAGGGGAAGCTGAAGATCAATTGTATGCATTAGCAACTCAAAATAATATGTTAAAGGAATTGGATGATTTTGTCCACAAATACCCTGGCAATCGTAATTATCTCCTAGCTTGGTTGCGCTTGTATCAGTTGTTTATGAAGGATTATTCAAGTATGCGCATGGAGCAGTTTAGGGCTGAATACAGCGATTATCCTTTTATGAAGCAATTAGAAGATGATATCGCTATGTTTAATGAAAATCTGTATCCGTTTAAAGAAAAGGATCTGTATGGATTTATGAATAATAAAGGAGAAATTGTTATTCCTCCTTTGTATGTTGAAGTGTCAGATTTTTCTGAAGGTTTAGCTGTGGTTTCTGATGGTTTGAAAATGGGTCTAATTGATAAAAAGAATACTATTGTTATTCCGTTTATTTACGATGAGATTTCGGACTTTCTAAAGGGTAGGGCTATCGTGACGATCAATAATTTAAATGGAATTATTGATCGTACAGGTTTGTATATTTTCCCTCTTGAATTTAATGACATTGGATACTTTAAAAATGATTTGTATTATACTGAAAAAGAAGGTCTTATTTGTATTTACGATTTTAACTTTCATCAAATGAATTGTCCTGCTATAGAGCAAATCACGCCTCTTGTTTCCGGTAAATTTAAAGTGTTTATGGATGGAAAGGTTAGTTTTTTAAATGATAATCTTACTTTGTCTTTACCACTTGAATTTGATGATCTACTGCCTTTTTCTGATTCAGTATATTGTTATCAATTAGAAGGGAAATTCGGCTTATTGCACATGGATAATAAATGGAAAACCCCAAATGTTTATGATGAAATTTATCCTTTAAGTGAAGGTGTTGCAATGGTAAGAATCAAGGATAAATTAGGGTATATAAACGCTGAAGGAACATTAATTATAGCCTGTAATTTCAACTCTTTTGAAAATTGTGTTAAAGTGGGTCAAATGCACAAAGGTCAAATTATTGTTCATTTAAATGATAAATTTTCTCTCATTTATCCGTCGGGAAAAACCATTCTTAATTTCCCTTATGAAATGATTGGTGAACCAGGGGAATGGATTCCTGTATTGAAAAATTATAAATGGGGATTTGTGAATTGGAAAGGAAAGGAAATGACAACTTTTGATTTTGACTTCGTTGAAAAAATAGACAATAATTATTTCATTGTGGAAAGAGCTGGGCAAGTTGGATTGGTGCGCATTCAAAACAATATTCTTGTGTTTACTATTCCTTTAGCCTATTTGTCTATTGATCAAATGGATGCTACGCTATTGTTGGTGAAAAATGTTGATGGTTATGGTCTTACAAATTATTTTGGCGAGATTCTTGTCCCTACTAGATATCTTCAAATCCAAAAGTATGGTGATGAGGTATTAAAATTATATAGTCCAACTGAACTTCTATATTATTTTAAGCGTAATAGTTTTATTTTACAACATAAATGAAAATTGTACTGCGTAAATCGGACCGTTTATTTCTTGCTTTAATAGCAGTGGCACTCGGTTATCTTGTAATTTTTATGCTCTTACAAATGTCAGCCCTTGAGGAACAAGAAAATATTGTTCCTTTTAATGATGCTACTGCTGAGGTACAATTAAAAGATGAGTTGGAATTAACGAAGGAAAACATTGAAATTCTTGATAATAGCAGTAATCAGAATCTAACGAATAGTGCTCGTGATTTAAATGATACTCGAAAAAAATCAATGGATGATTGGTCCGAGAATAAACCGAGTTATAACCAAAATAGTGACCCAGTGCAAGCGGCTAAGGATTTTGAAAAACAGTTGTTCGCTGAAGCAGGTGGCGCCAAAGAAAGAGAGCGAATTGTGCAGGATATGAATGAAAGAAAGGATAAAAAGACAAAACCCGTTGCTACAAATCCAAAAACTACCTCCAATTCTAATGGTTCTAATAATCAATTTGCAGGAAATGTAATGGTTGATTTTAAACTTGACAATAGAACCGCTTTTGAAAATAATAATTGGTATATCCGAAATCCAGGTTATAAATGTGGCGTTGGCTCTTCGGGTGCTGTGATGATTCGTGTTAAGGTGAATCAGTCTGGACAAGTAATTGACGCGTATTTAGATGAAGCAAGCAGCAATGGTTTAAACAGTTGTATGATCGACGAAGCCTTGACTTATGCTAGAAAATCAAAATTTAATTCCTCTCAAAAAGCCCCTGCAAGTCAGTCTGGGTATATAAGATATAGATTTGTTTCACAATAAATGATTAAAATGTAATCTTTTATTTGATTATTTTTTAACTTTGTTTAAAATTGAAACGATGTTTATAGGTGATAATTTAAAAATGCTGCGCAAGCGCGCTGGGAAATCTCAAGAGGATATTGCAAATGAATTAGGTTTTAATCGCTCCACATATAGTGGTTATGAAAATGGAGTTGCGCAACCCAACATTGAAAATCTAATTATTTTCAGTCAGTTTTATTCCCTTACGATTGATCAATTGCTGAAATTAAATCTAGTTGATTTCACGGAAAGTGATTGGTTGAATTTAGAGCAGTCTTGGCAAGAAAAAGCAAGTGGTTCTAATTTGCGCATATTGACTTCTCAAGTAGATGAGCACAATGAGGAACTGGTTGAGATTGTTACTTTAAAAGCCAGTGCTGGTTATGTGCATGGATATGCAGATCCCGAATACATCAATGAGTTAGCGACTTTAAGTATTCCTTTTTTGTCGAAGAATAAAAAACACCGAACTTTTCCAATTATGGGAGATTCTATGCCACCAGTGGTTGATGGTTCGTATGTTATTGCTTCTTTTGTTCAAGATTGGACTACCATAAAATCAGGATTGCCCTACATAGTGATTACGAAAGAAGAAGGAATAGTCTTTAAAATGCTTCACAATCATTTGGAAGAAAGTCGTAGTTTTTTACTGGAATCTACCAATACTTTTTACAAACCTTATGAGCTAAAAATGGATGAAATATTGGAGATTTGGTCTTTTGTAAGTTACATTTCTAGCGCACTTCCTGCAGTACAAATTGATGAAAATGAAATGGGAGAATCTATTCGATCTATTCAGAAAGATATGCACCTGCTTTTAAATAGATATAAAGCCTAGTGATTTCTGCCTAATTCGCTTCTAATTTCAAGGTAATTCACTATCTTTGCCAACAAAATTTATTGAATGATTCAAGTTTCTCTACCCGATGGTTCTGTTCGTGAATATCCGCAAGGGTCTTCTGCAATGGATGTGGCTTTAAGTATTTCTGAAGGATTAGCACGAAATGTTTTGGCGGCTAAGGTGAATGGAGAAGTTAAAGATGCAGTTCTTTCTTTGCCCAATCCATGTGAATTACAATTGTTGACATGGAATGATGCTGAAGGAAAATCTACCATGTGGCATTCATCAGCGCATCTTATGGCTGAAGCATTGGAGTTTTACTTCCCAGGTATAAAATTGGCTATTGGTCCGCCGATAACGAATGGGTTTTATTATGATATCGATTTAGGGGAGTATACCATTTCTGAAAAAGATTTAGAGAAAATAGAGCAAAAAATGAAGGAATTGGCGAAGGCTAAAAATCCATTCGTTCGTAAAGAAATTTCAAAATCAGATGCGATTGCCTATTTCACCGAAAAAGAAGATCCTTATAAATTAGAATTACTTTCCAATTTGGAAGATGGAACTATTACTTTTTACACTCAAGGTAATTTTACGGATTTATGTCGTGGACCACACCTTCCAGATACGGGTCCAATAAAAGCAATTAAATTATTGTCAATTGCAGGTGCTTATTGGAGAGGGGATGAAAAGAATAAGCAATTAACGCGTATTTATGGGATTACCTTCCCAAAACAAGCTGAATTACTAGAACATCTAGAAAGATTAGAAGAAGCAAAACGCCGTGATCATAGAAGATTGGGTAAGGAAATGGAATTGTTTACTTTTTCTCAGAAGGTAGGACAAGGTTTGCCTATGTGGTTACCGAAAGGTGCTGCCTTAAGAGAACGATTGGAAAATTTTCTAAAAAAAGCTCAAAAGAAGGCAGGGTATCAACAAGTAATTACTCCCCATATTGGAAACAAAGAATTGTATGTTTGCTCTGGTCATTATGAAAAATATGGAGCAGATTCTTTTCAGCCTATCAAAACTCCAGATCCAAACGAAGAGTTTTATTTGAAACCAATGAACTGTCCTCACCACTGTGAGATATTCAAATCAAAACAAAGATCTTACAAGGAATTGCCAGCTCGTTTTGCTGAATTTGGAACGGTTTATCGCTATGAACAATCAGGTGAATTACACGGCTTGACAAGAGTTAGAGGTTTTACTCAGGATGATGCGCATATTTTTTGTACCGCTGAACAAGTTAAAAATGAGTTCAAAAATGTAATTGATATAGTGCTATATGTGCTTAAAACGCTTGATTTCCATAATTTCAAGGCTCAAATTTCTTTGAGAGATAAAGAAAAAAGTACCAAATATATCGGTTCGGATGAAAATTGGTTGCGTGCTGAAACTGCAATTATTGAGGCCGCTGCTGAAAAAAACCTTCCTACTGTCGTTGCCTATGGTGAAGCAGCTTTTTATGGACCAAAATTAGATTTTATGGTTCAAGATGCCTTGGGTAGAGAATGGCAATTAGGAACCATTCAAGTAGATTATAATTTACCGGAAAGATTCGAATTAGAATATATTGGAGCTGATAATCAAAAACACCGCCCAGTGATGATTCACAGGGCCCCTTTTGGTTCTATGGAGCGATTTGTAGCTGTTTTGTTAGAACATTGCGCTGGAGATTTTCCTTTATGGCTGACAGGAGACCAATTTATTATCCTTCCAGTTTCAGAGAAATTCAATGGATACGCAGAAAAAGTTTCAGAATTCCTAAATAATTACGATATTCGCGGTCTTGTTGACGACCGTAATGAAAAAGTAGGTAAGAAAATACGAGATGCAGAGATCGCAAAAGTGCCGTTTATGCTGATTGTAGGAGAGAAAGAAAATGAATCAAACACTGTGTCCGTAAGGCAAAGAGGTAAGGGAGATGTGGGTGAGTTAGACTTAGATGCATTTGTAAAAGTGGTTCAAACTGAAATTGAAATGGAATTGTCAACAAAAAGTGAAAGTAACGAATGAGAAGAAACCCAAGAGTTTTTGTAAAAAGAGAAGAAGAAGCGCAACATCGCATCAATGAAAAGATTTTTGCTACAGAAATCAGATTAATTATTGATGGGGAAGAGCCACAATTAATGTCTGTTTCCAAAGCAATTGCGATGGCTGAGGAACAAGAAATGGATTTGGTGGAAATTTCACCGAATGCTACGCCGCCGGTTTGTAAGATCATGGACTATAAAAAGTTCTTGTACAACCAAAAGCGAAAAAGTAAAGAGTTAAAAGCAAAACAAAGTAAAATTGTGGTTAAAGAAATTCGTTTCGGACCCAATACAGATGATCATGATTTTAACTTTAAATTGGCGCATGCTAGAAAGTTCTTAGAAGAAGGAAATAAAGTGAAAGCTTATGTTTTTTTTAGAGGTAGAACAATCGTTTTTAAAGATAGAGGTGAAATTCTACTTTTGAAGTTTGCGACAGAATTAGCAGATGTTGGAGTAGTAGAGCAGTTGCCAAAATTAGAAGGAAAGAAAATGATCTTGATGATCAATTCAAAAAAGAAATAATAAAGAAGCTGATAATTGTTTAACAACTAAAAAGTTACGAAATGCCTAAAATGAAAACAAAATCCAGTGCGAAGAAGAGATTCACGATCACTGGAAGTGGAAAGATAAAGCGTAAGCACGCTTTTAAAAGTCACATCTTGACAAAAATGTCTACTAAGCGTAAGCGTAATTTGACACATGCAGGATTGGTTAATAAAGCCGATCTTCCAAATATCAAATTACAATTGTGCATGAGATAATAAACATTGGTTTATTAATTGTTTAACCCGATAACGAGTAGAAAGCCTTCTGAGATAGTGAAGCACTTCTTATCAAAAAATTTAAAATTATGCCTAGATCAGTAAATCATGTAGCTTCAAGAGCGAAAAGAAAAAACTTGATGAAGTTAGCCAAAGGTTACTTTGGTAGAAGAAAAAATGTTTGGACAGTAGCAAAAAATGCTATTGAAAAAGGACTTGTTTATGCCTACATCGGTAGAAAACAAAAGAAAAGAAGTTACCGTTCATTGTGGATCACTAGAATTAACGCTGGTGCTAGACAATACGGAATGAGCTATTCTCAATTTATGGGAAAAGTCAACAAAAGTGGTATCGCTTTGAATAGAAAAGTTTTGGCTGATTTAGCAATGAATCACCCTGAAGCTTTTAAGGCAGTGGTAGATACAGTAAATAAGTAAGATCAATAGATTATCAGCAAAAGCCATTAGTTTACTAATGGCTTTTTTAATTTTAATGTATGCTGAAAATAGGAGTTTTAGGTGCTGGACATCTTGGAAAAATACACATCCAGTTATTGAAAGAAAATAGCAATATTTTCGATTTAATTGGTTTCTATGATCAAAATACTGAAACAGCAAAATCGGTTTCAGAGAAATTTAATATTTCCTCTTTTCCTAATGCTATTCAATTAGTTAATGCAGTGGATGCTGTTTTAATAGTTACGCCAACCAATCAACACTTTGAGGCTGCCTTAACGGTACTTGAAAATGGAAAGCACCTGTTTATCGAGAAGCCGATGGTGGAATCCTCTGAAGAAGCATTGCGTTTGCTAGAAGTTGCTCTTGATAAAGAAGTGCATACTCAAGTTGGTTTTGTCGAAAGATATAATCCTGCTTTCTTGGCTGCTGTGCCTATACTTCAAAAGGTTAAAACTATTGATTCTATCCGTTATGCCAAATATAATCCTCGTGGTATGGATGTTTCAGTGGTACTGGATTTAATGATTCATGATATTGATATTTGTCTATCGCTAATTCAAAGTAAAATTATTCAAATTAAAGCATCAGGATCGGCTGTAATTGGTGAAACGATAGATACTGCTGTAGCAGAACTTCTTTTTGAAAATGGTGCTCAAGCGCGATTGAGTGTTTCTCGTGTGCACGAAGAAAATAAACGCTTAAGCTATTTTGCATCAAATGATTCTATTATTAAGGTAAATTTCTTGGAAAAAGAATGTACATCCTCTTCTGGTTCATCCGGCCTATACGCAGCATTGTTGCCACAAGAAATTGAGCATATAGTGCAAACAACTGAGATGACTTCAATTGCTGTGAATCCGTCAAATGCGCTACTTTCTGAATTGTTGTCCTTTGAAGATTCTATAAGTTCGAATCAACCCAGTATTTTGGGCTTAAAGGATGGCGCTAAAACACTTGAAGTGGCCGAAATGATTATGTCTGCAATAAACAAAGAAAAATTGTTTGCTTAACAATAATTAACTTAGAACTTCGTTTTAAATTTTAGTTTGAAATTATGCTGAAAATCTACTTTTTTCTTCCGCTCTTATTCTTACTCACTACTTGTGGGAAAAATAATCCTGACCCATCTTGGTTGCAAATTAATGCTTGGCAACTCAATGCAAATCCTAATTATGGTGGAGCTGAAGGGTCGTTAAATCATAACATTAGTGAAGCTTGGGTATATGTCAATGATGAAGTCATGGGTGTGTTTCAATTGCCTTGTAAAATTCCAATCTTGAAAGCGGGGACTTTTAACATAAAAATTATGCCTGCTATTAAGAATAATGGGATTGCTTCTACTAAGAAAATTTATCCTTTTTTAGATATTTATGAAGTAACAGGAACCTTAGTTCAAAATCAAACCTTAGTATTGTCTCCGGTTACAAAATACAAGGATAATATTTCTTTCACCATTGAAGATTTTGAGGATATTAATTCATCGCTCCTTCCAGATCCCAATACTTCAACAACTACTTATCAATTATCCAACACCAATTTAGAGTGGTTTAATGGAAATTATTACGCCAAAATAAATTTAAATGCTGTAGATTCTACTTGGGTAGCCTATACCAATTGGACCTCCTACATTGCAAAAGGTAAGGATGCTTATCTCGAAGTAGATTATCATACCACCAATACAATTGTTACAGAACTTATAGAAATTTCTCCGTCCGGAACTGTTCCACGCATTAATTATGGAATGAATGCGCAAGATCCTAGCACGGTTACATGGAAGAAAATATATATTGATTTAAAAGAGCTCATTGCAGCAGGTGCAAGCGGAGCTTATTTCGAGCAAGGATTTGTTGCTGCGCTTGATTCTGGTAAAACAGATACTGAAATTTGGATTGATAATATCAAACTGGTACATTTTTAAAATTATAATGAAGGGAAAGGGAAAGTGGTTGTTTTTAATAGTTTTTTCTGATTGGTTGGTTTCAACTGTTGTTTGGTGCTTATTTTTCTTTTTTCGTAAAACTTGGATAGAAGGAAAAGAATTTCAAATTGATCAAAATTTCATTATAGGTACAATAGCAGTTCCTTTAGTCTTGTTATTAATCTATTATCTACAAGGTACTTATCTTCAATTAAGGAGAATGTATCGATTAAAAATTCTTCAGTTAACTTTTATAGCCTCTCTTTCAGGCTCCTTATTAATCTTCTTCTCTCTGCTTTTAGATGATGAAGTGACCAATTATCAGATGTATTATCGGTCTTTTGCGCTCCTTTTTACACTTCATTTTTGTTTGTTGTTTAGCATCAGGTTTTCATGGGTTACCTTATTGATTTATCATTTGCGGAAACCTGGACAAGGTTTTAGAACGGTTATCATTGGAGGTAGCGATAAGGCCATTGATATTTATAATGAATTGTCACAGCAGAAAAACTTAGTAAATCATCTCATCGGATATATTAATATCAATGGCGTTGACAGAAGCTTAGAGAATTATTTACCTTATTTAGGTCATTCAGATCAATTGGAATTACTTCTTGCCAACAATCAAGTGGAAGAGGTTGTAATTGCAATTGAAAGTTCAGATCATAATAGAATTCAAAAAATTATTTCTCGGATTCAAGATGGTAAATTAAAAATAAATATTTTACCTGATATGTTTGAATTGTTAGCAGGTTCTTTGAAAATGACGAATATATATGGGACCTTGCTTCTTGAAATCATTAATGATGGTATGCCCGTTTGGCAGAGGGCGCTTAAAAGATTTATGGACATTGTTATTTCATCACTTGCTTTTATTGCACTTATTCCCCTTTATATTACTTGCGCTATCGCGGTAAAGCTTTCTTCTCCGGGGAGTATTCTATTTCTTCAAACTAGAATTGGACTAAATGGTAAGCCTTTTAAAATTATTAAGTTTAGAACTATGTTTGTCGATTCCGAATTAAAAGGTCCTCAACTTTCTTCCTCAAATGATCCCCGAATTACTAAAATTGGTCGTTTTATGCGCAAAACGCGTTTAGATGAATTCCCTCAATTCCTAAATGTGATTCTTGGGCAGATGTCCCTTGTAGGTCCTCGTCCAGAAAGACAATTTTATATCGATCAGATTATTAAAATTGAACCTCAATATATTCATTTAACTAAGGTTCGACCGGGAATCACCTCTTGGGGACAAGTTAAATATGGTTATGCAGAAAATGTGGAGCAAATGTTAGATCGAATGAAATTTGATCTGCTATATCTAAAAAATAGAAGCATTGCCCTTGATTTAAAAATAATGTTTTATACCTTGGCTATTGTAATAAAAGCTAAAGGAAAATAATGAAATCAAGAAGATCTTTTGTAAAATCATTTGGTTTGTTAGGAATAGGTTCTCTATTGCTTTCGTCTTGCGAAAAATTAGGCTTACTGCGACCAAAAAGATTCAAAGGAAAGGTAATCGTAATAGGAGGTGGGGCAGCAGGAGTCTATGCGACCTATCTTTTTAAACAGCAAGGCATTGATGTGACGCTTTTGGAGGCATCAGATACCATTGGAGGCAGAATGGGTAAACTTCTTGGTTTTGCGGATTATCCTATTGATTTAGGTGCTCAATGGATGCATGGTCGTTCAAGTATTGTAGGAGAGATCGTTGCTAATGGTAATGTTCAAGTCACTATTGATGATACCGAGTATTCCTATTGGTTCCAAAATCAAATGCTCACCAGCTTACCAAAGGATATTTCAATTTTTGAAGGCGAAGATTTACCTGATGTAAGTTTTACGCAATATGCCACTGATAAAGGATTTTCTTCTGATTATCAAGCTATTGTTGAAAGTTTGGCTGGTGATTATGGAGCAGATGCCAGTGACTTGTCTGTAAAAATGACGAATTTTGAAGAGACGAATTGGTCGAGTGGGGACGGAGATTATAAATTTAAAGAAACCTATTTTGATACGATTATTTCAAATTTTGGAAATCAAATCGCTTCTTTAGTTAAAACTCAAAGTATTGTAAATAAAATAGATTACACTCAGGATCAGGTAACGGTATCTTGCGCCAATGGACAAGTTTATGCTGCCGATAAGGTACTGATAACGGTTCCCATTACGGTGTTGCAAAGCGCTGACATTCAATTCAATCCAATTTTACCGATTAGTAAAACCATCGCTTTTTCTAAAATAGGAATGGGTCCTGGAATGAAGGTTTTTCTTAAGTTCTCCAGTAAGTTTTTTGCAGATAATATTTATGGTGGTTCTGTCTGTGCAGCTTATTTTAATGATGATATAGGAAAAGTGACAAATGATTTTGTGTTGATTGCTTTTGTAATGGGAGATCAAGCAGCTTCTTTGTCTGCGCTACCGAATGATACCGCTATTGTTTCTGCATTGATGGCAGAGTTAGACCTCATGTATAATGGACTTGCTACTAGTAATTTCATAGATGCGTTTGTTCAAGATTATTCAAAAAACCCATTCATTCGCGGAGCTTATTCTTATTCTAAAATAGGTATTGAAGAAACTTCTCGTACCACTGCCTCACAGTCAATTGACAACAAATTGTTTTTTGCCGGAGAAGCAATGAATTTAAATGGTCACCATCAAACAGTTCATGGAGCTATTGAAACTGGTTTTAGAGAGTTCAGTAATATAATGGAATTATCATGAAGGTAATTTGTTCTTTCTTTTTCATTGTATTTTTCAATATTATTTCCTTTGGACAATATTGGAGCTTTGGTTCAGGGTATGAATTTCTTTATAATAATGATTGGAACAAAGCCACTCAATTATACAATACAGCACGACCATTTCTAGAAAATAAGCAACGACTCTTGGAACATGGTCTAAATATAAATGTGGCTCATTATGGTAAATTGAAGCAAACGGAACGAAAATTTATTTCTGCTAATTATTCTTTTTATGAAGTAAAAACGATCAATCCTTTTTTGACAACTAGGGTAGCTATGCACATGCTTTTGCTGGATTATAATCTTAAAAGTTCAGATTGGTGGAGCAATCACCCTCTTTATTTTAGTTACGGCGCTGGGATAAGAACCAATCTTACCACACGAAATATAGTAGATGATCCATCGACAGATGAAGCTTATCCCATTTATTCAGGAGGTCTTGGTCTAGAAATGAATGTGTCTGCGTCTTATGATTTTCAGATGCCATCTGGTTTATTTATTTCACCCTTTGTCAAATGTTCTTTATCTCCATTATATTTTTCTCCAACTGCTGAAAAAACACTCGCGCTCACGCAAGGTATGTCCACCTCCAAATGGTCGAATATGTGCGTTTTACAATTGGGAATGCAAGTAGCTTGGCCAGAAAAGAATTAAGCCTAGCGAATAATTAAAGGCTTATTCCAAATTTTTGTCTCTCCTTGAATGCTGAGTAAATAGGTTCCCGACTTTGCTTGACCTAAAAATAATTGAACCGTTCCCTCACCTTCTTCTTCCAAAATTAATTTTCCTTGAGCATCAAAAAGTTTGATTTTTGCATGTGGAATACTGCTGATGGTGATGTAACCTTCCTTACTGGCTGGATTTGGATAGACTACGATTTCAAAGGTTTCATTTTCTTCAAGACCAACAGGATCACTAAGATTTATATTGTCAATAAAAAGTGAATTGCCAAATCTTCCGAGATTTCTAAAGGCTATTTGCAAATTAGGAACTCCATTGTATGCAATCAAATTGATGCTATCTGTGCGCCATTCTGTTCCGCTTGGTGTGTAAAAACTCTGAATATCAGGCGCTGTTGCAAGGTCAGTTCCTCCTTTATAATACACTTGTTGATAGCTTTGACCACAATCAGTAGAAACCATTACAGCCAATGTATCGGAGTATCCACTTCCCCAGCGGGCATAGGCAACATCAAAACTTAAGTAGGGATTAGTGCTAATTGCATTGGCATCAAAATTTACAATCAAATCATCGTATGATCCTTGAGAATCGATATTGTAATTATCAAATAGCGCTGATTGTGTGGAACTACCATAACCACCAACGGTAGATGAAAGTGACCAAGATCCACCATTGTCTTCATTGGCAATCGACCATCCGGAGGGGATGAAGTTTCCTTGAAAATTTTCATTTATGTAAGAGGGTAAATTATAATTACTCACTTGAACATACAAACTATCGGTATCGGTATTTCCATTCGCATCTGTAATTTGTAGCACCGCTAAATGACTTCCAACTTGACTGAACAGAACTGATGGATTTCTATTGGTAGATGCAGCAGGTGATCCTGTAGGAAAAGTCCAATTCCATTGCGCGTTGGTATGATTTAAAAAGGAATGGTCTTCAAAATAGAAAGAATCCAGAGCACAAATTGAAACTAAGCTTAATTTATCGACATTAATGCGTGCAATCGGTAAGACGGGTATTTGGTTTAAATTAGATTCCCAAATTCCTTTACCATAAGAGGCCAATCTAATTTTATTATCTCTATAAAATGGTCTCAATATATTTCCATTGGTAAAAGTGGGCAAACCTGCATTGTCAATGACCCAATTGCTTACATTATTTCGATAGTAAACTGCTTTATTCGTAGCAGCATATAAACCACCGTCGGTTCCTGCAATATAAACCAGGGATTGAATCGATTCATTATTCAAAGCTACACTGCTGTGGTTGGTCCAAGATGTTCCGCCATTAGTTGTTTTAAAGACTTTTGAGCCATTTGATCCATCAGGATAAGCAATATACAATTCATCTGAATTTACAGGGTTTAAAGCTAATAGCATGCGGCGACTATTTCCTGCGGGAAGTGTTAAACTTGTCCAGGAGATTCCACCATCTATGGATTTCCATAATTTCCCAATATTTCCTGAAGCTGGTTGTTGATTTAAATAAAGTATGTTTGGATGATTAGATCCTTGTTCGATGTACTTCACTTGATCATTTACACTCGTTCCGAAGGTATACATCAAATTGAAAGACGCTCCACCATCTGTAGTTTTCCAAATCGCATTCTCCCTTCCTAGGTAGCCAATGTTGTAACAATTGGGATGAAATTCAAATTCACTTGATTCTGCTGCGTAGTAGGATTCATTTGGAGCAGAACCAAAAGGAGCACCAAAAATTGGATCAGTTAATTGAGCTGGAATCATTTTTCCTCCTATATCAGAATAGTAAGTTTTTCTGTTTATTCCAGGATTTACATAACCTGTAGGCGCTTCACCACCCCCAAGTTCTAAAAAATTCCCATCACCATAATTTTCATGATAGGCTAGATTTCCATTGTGGTACAATCCGCCGACCAATACATCTTCATTCCATCCGCTGCCAAATCCCCAGTAATCTGAACCGTGCACACCAGACATTTTGAAGGAATATTGGGTGGTGAAAAAATCTGTTGATTTATAAATCCCACCGTCAGTGGAGATCCATGTAGTATTTCCAATAACTCTAAAATCTTGATTGTCGACATGCATACCCAATGGCCCACCAACATATCCTGAAACGGAGGTAAAAGTCAAACCACCATCTAAAGAACGGTAAAGGTTAAGTCCACCGATTAATATCTCATCTGCATTGGTCGGAGATGCTGCAATCGCACAATTATAAAATCCTTGATGGTAAAGCCAAGTTGCCCAACCAATGGCTAAATTTACATGATTGGCATCATAAGGTCCACCATCAATTCCTTGAGGATTTATCCAGGATTGGCCTGAATCATCACTTCTGTAAATACCAATAAAACCATAATCATTGGTTTTGGCTTCTCCGATCAAATAGACATATATGCGATTTGGATTGGCTGGTGTAAGTCCAATTCTTGCACCTCCATCTGTTCTTCCTGCGGCTGTTGAAGCATACCAACCGGCAGATTGTATTTGCCATGAAGACCCAGCATTAGTTGACTTATAAAATTCGCAGATGAGTAAACTTGGATTGTCTTTAACCAAGTACATTTCATTGCTGTTGTTGGTTTTGCATTTTATGTCAAAACAAGCGGTATTGTAAACCTGTGTCCATGTGTTCCCACCATCTACTGAACTATAAAGTCCTTTATCGGTCGCAGCGAATACCAGAAGTTCATTTCCAGGATTGATAAGAATTTCGTTTACACCAAAATTGGTTTGGGGCAGCACATTGGTCCAAGATGTTCCGCCATCAGTCGAACGAAAAACACCTTTATTTCCACCTGCGAATAAAATGTTTGGATTGGAAGGACTAATTTCAACAGCAGAAACACCACTTCCAAAATCCAAAGTCATGGAGCTGTTCGTCCAATTTTGACCACCGTTTGTGCTGGTATAAACTTCTCCCGGTTCAGTCCCACAAATCATGTAATTAGGTTGAGATAGGCATTGGTCGACCGAATAAACATTGGTTTGACCAGAGCCTTGCGTATTATTTTCTTGATAATTTGTGATTGGACCAACAATTGACCAATTCGAACTTTTGTCTTGTCCTTGTTTTTTTAAAAATGTTTGATCGATGAGCGCTTGTTCTTCTGGTGAATAAACTATTGGGAATCCTTGATCATCGAGTTGAGCAATATACTTGCGCTTCCATCTCTTAAAATATTGAGTATGGTAATTTTTTTCAAAGGCATGATTTCTATAATATACCATGTACAAATTTGACACCTCAAGCACATTGGGATGTTCACCGTACATCTTTTGTGCCCAGAGGGGTAAGCTAGCAATTTCGATAGCGGATGGGATTTGTTGCGCTTTGATAAAAAAAGCAGTTGTTAGCAAACAAATTAATACGAGATATTTCATATTTACATTTTAGGTTCTAAAGATAAATAAAACTTGATGAATTGATTTTTTTAGTTTAATTAATTAAATGATTCTGATTAATTATCGAAAGTTTATAAATAAAGAATTCGAATAATTAATTAAAAAAACAGTATATTAGATGAAATTAAAAATAATAAGTGGAGTCTAGAGCCCACTAAAACAAACAGCGAGTAATCTGAAAATCGATAAGAGTAGGAAGTAATTTTAAATTAAAAAAAAATGAAAAAATCAATATTAACTTTTAGCATACTTCTTTTGTTAGTGTTCTCTTCTTTCGGGCAAACATCTAAATTTGCTGGTGTATATAGATGTAGTAATGAAGATATTGTTAGATTAAATTCAGATGGAACAGGAAAGTTTTTAATTTCTTATGTTTCAGATGAAGTAGTTTCTATTAAATGGTCGGAATATGATAATTCAATATCAATGTCACCTACTGATGAAGAGCAAAAATATATGATTATGTCACAAAATATGACTTTTAGTATTTCTAACGGTAAAAGCATTTTATCTCACAGGACAATGGGACCAACTTTTGTTTATATTAAAGATTAATCTAATTTGTTCATAAATTACTTTCTCACATAAAAGTATCTGAGTTAAATTAAAAAAGTGGACTTTAGAGCACAATAAAAAAAACAGCGAGCAATCTGAAAATCGAAAAGAGTAGGAGAAAAAATTTAAAATAATAACATGAAAAATTTACTGATTTTATCAACTTTCTTATTAACCTTTACTTTTGTAAATGGGCAGAAAATATTTAGTGTTTCAAATCAAGCTTATGCTGATGTTAAAGTATTTGTTGTAGATAATCAAGCATATGCAGATTTATTGGTTTATAAAGTATCAAATCAAGCTTATGCAGGGAAAAATGATGGTAAATGGTACTTCGTAGATAATCAAGCATACGCTGACAAGAAAATATTTTTCGTGAGCAATCAAGCCTATGCAGATTTAAAAATATTTTTTGTAGATAATCAAGCTTATGCTGGTTGGAAAAATTCCGCAAAAAAAAGTTTGATGTATTAATCTAGCTTGTCTTTCAGTTATAAATTCAATAAAATAGTCAAGGCGTAATCTGCATAGCCATATGGGTACGCATAACGCATTTAACCAAACTAACAAAATGAAAAAGTTATTTACACTGGCACTCATGCTGCTTTTTTTCGTAGTTGCTAATGCACAATCAAATGCAGTTGCTAAATTTATTATCGTTGAAATTATGGATGAGTATGAAAATCCTATGTCTGAAATATATGTGCAATACAAAGAAAAGAAGATCAAAATTAATACGCATAGCGGAAGTGCAAACATCGTGGATAAAAGCGAATTTTATTTAGGGGTTCCTAACACTGCAATTTCAGCTTGTGGAGGCTGGTGGGCTGGGGCAGGGGATTATTATTATATCGTTCCTTCAGTTAAAGGGCTTGCTCTTTACCATGGTTGGCAAGATGAAGGACAAGAAGATGAAGGTTTTCACTGGGAATTTCTTCAAGAAATAATTTAAATTGTTATTTAGTAAATGCGAAAAAATTTAAGATTATAGGCCAAGCCTCACTTAAATAAATGTGGTGTTATCCACTTAAACAAATGAGTAAAAAATAATTTATTGTATATGAAGAAGTTTTCTTTTCTAGCTTTTAAATATGGACAGGATTCATACTACTCTTTTTAATTAAGTCCAAATTCAAACAAAATTTAAAAGCCTTAAGTTCTTATTCCAAGTATTTATTAAATTTGACATTGAAAAATCGTAAAGAAATTAAAATTAGCAAATCATTTAATTAAAAGGTTTTCTTCGGTTTAAGATCAATTTTTCGAGGTTATGACCAATACATCAAGCGAGACATTCGACTACATTTTCATTGGAATGGGTGCTTCTAATTGCTTGTTGCTTTTAGCGATGGATGAAAAAGATGTATTGCGCGATAAAAAAATTGGAATCATTGAACCCAGTAATAAGGAGGTAAACGATCGAAATTTTTGTTTTTGGTCTTCTGAAAAAGAGCTTTTGAGTTTAAAATTAGACGATTTAGTCAGCTCTAAATGGCAACAAATCAAAGTTTCTGATCGAGAAGTTCAATCTATAGCCCCTCTTTATTATTATCACATTAGAGGCATTGATGTTTACACAAAGGTCAAAGAAAAACTCAAAGTTCGAAATGTAATTTATTTCAGAGAAGAATTCAAAGGTGAACCCATTGTAGCATCAGAATCATTTATCATTCCATTATCAGATTCTAAAATAACCGCAAATAAAGTATTTGATAGCAGGCCACCTGCCTATGAGTCGGCTAAAAAAAACCAAAGTCACCTCTTGCAATCTTTTTTCGGTTGGGAAATAAAAACAGATGATTATGAGTTCGATACATCGAATGTAGGCATGATGGATTTCGATATTCCACAAAGCAATTATTGTCAGTTCATGTATGTTCTTCCATTTTCTACTTCGACTGCTTTAGTTGAAGTGACACGATTTGGTAAGGAATCTATTACAAAAGAAGCTTCTAAAAAATTGTTAGAGGATTATGTAGCTCAATTTAGTTCCTCATATCAAATTTTAGAGGAAGAAAAAGGAGTGATACCCATGTCCAATCTAAAAATTTCTACTTTAGATTATGGGAAAAATTGGGTGTACACAGGTGCCAGAGCAAATATGATTAAATCTTCTACAGGATACGCTTTTCACAATATGGCAATAGATGCGAACAGACAAGCAGCGTCTATGATCAGCCAACAAACATTTGAACGAAAAAAGAGTCCAAAGCGTTTTAATTTCTACGATCGTTTATTGTTGAAAATCTTAGAAGAAACTCCTCATCATGGAAAGAAGATTTTTCAATACTTATTTAAGTACCAGTCCATCAGTGAGGTATTCTTATTTTTGAGAGAGGAGTCTACTGTGCGCAAAGAACTTTCAATTTTTTCAAAACTTCCGATACTTCTGTTTTTGCGCGCTGCAATAAAAGATATAACCTTTCGAATTTCAATGAGTTCACCGTCGTCTTTGGCATTCGTATTCACTATTTTCTCCTTGGTTTTATCTATCTGCAATTTGAGTTTAATCATGTGGGGGTTTTTAGTTTTTGGTTTTTTAAGTATTGGTCTTTCCCATGGAGCCTTGGATCATTTGACAGAAAAAACAATTAAAGGTCCAAAGCAATTGGCTCGCTATATTTTAAAATTTTTGGTAAAAGGAGCTTTATTTGGTTTGCTTTGGTTTCTGCAACCTGATGCTGCCTTCATCGCTTTTATTGCTTTCTCAGCATGGCATTTTGGACAAACAGATTTCAAAGAATGGAACTTTAAACAGGGAGTTCCTTCATTCCTTTGGGGCTTAATAGTATTGATGACGATTTTATTTCTTCACTTAACAGAAACAATTGCAGTTCTTCAGCAAATTGATGGCTTGCAAATACATCAGGTATTTAAAGAACTAAGCTCAGACCAAATCTTAGTGAGTGAATTATCAATTGTTTTCCTGTCATTGCTTTTTATAGCATATCACAGATCCAAGAACATGCTGCTGACCTTCAGCTATTTGTTGATTTCAACTGCACTTCCTTTAATTGCTTCGTTCGGGATTTATTTTATCGCCCAGCACAGTTTTCACGGTTGGAAGCACCTCAAAAACGATTTAAAGAAAAGTAATTATAGTCTTTGGCTGCAATCCTTGCCTTTTAGTTCAGGTGGTGCTTTGCTTTTTATACTCTTGTTCTTTGTCGATTACAAGAATTATATTGGGGAGTTCTTTATTCTTTTATCTTGCATTAGCTTGCCACATGTTCTGTCGATGAATCACTTTTATGCGCGGATTTCTTCCAAAAATAAAAAAGAGAATAACAAAATTTAAGTTCAAATTCAAATTCAATTAATCTAATGCCAAACCTCACTTTATTTTTAAGTCAACTTTAGAAATTCTAATTATTCTCCCCTTAGTGCTCGAAGCATAAATAAATTTTTTATCCGAACATATACTAAAGCAGTTTTCATTGATTAGTGGAACCCAATTAGCTCCGTTGTCTTTCGAATAATCGATTCCATTGGTCCCGCAAGTATAGTAAATACCATCGGTGTAATAAACACAAGAACGATACCCGAAAGGACCAACATTGGTGGGGCTCCAATGTAATCCTCCATCATTGGTAATAAAACAAACTTTATCATTGGAATTCGGTGCAAGGTAATCTCCTCCAACGACAACCCCATTGCTATTGTCTTTCATGGCCAATGAAAAGGCGCCACTTGCATTACTGTTCTTAAACGGAAGTTCGCATTGAATCCATGTTTGACCTTTGTCTATGCTCTTAAAAAAGCGCGATTTTTCACCACCAGAAACAAAATAATAAACTCCATTGATGATTTGAACCGTACTTCCGCTTGCTGCAAATCCAGCTTCTCCATCGAAAGAGGAAAGAGTAGGGGTGATTTTCTCCCAATGTTTCAAATCGCTAGAATGAAATAAAGAAAAATTATTATCCACTGGATCGCCCATGACTAAGGCTTCTTTATTTTCAATTGCCATTCCATCCAGAAATAACTTTGGATTTAATTCTGTAGAAATCAATTGAATCAGTTGGGTAGGTTTATGGGGTCTTAATTTAAGTATACTGCTATTATCTGCGCTCTGCATAGCGTATATCGTGTTTTTGTGAATTGCTAGATCTCTAATTTCAGGAAAAGTATCCTTTGAATTAAGGGATTGACTTTTACCATTTTTAAGGTTGTACCGAATAACTTCTCCGTTGTTGTTCCCAAGGAAAATAAAGTGGCCTTTTATTGTTATTCCTCTCGCATGTATTGGTTTATTGCAATATTGCAATATTACAATTTCTTGTGCGAAGAAAGATGGCAACTGAAGGGAGACGAAAAGAATAAGCAGGTATTTTATCATCATTGAAATCTAGGATAAATGAAAGTCACTTTATCTAAATTGCTTGTTAAAGCGTTGTTCTTGTTCTATTCTTAAGGCATTAAGATCAGCAGGTAAATCTCTTTTCCATCGTTTATGAGACCACATCCATAGGTAAGGTTTCTTCTTGATTTGTTGTTCCAATAACTCAGTGTGCTGTTGGGTGATTGCGCCCCATTTCAAATCTTTAGGGCTATCTGTTATCAAAGTAAGTGTCATTTCATAACCGCCATAGCGCACTTTATCAATATTAAAATAAACTACTGCTAAATCGTAAGTGTTCGCCAAGGATTCTGTTCCGAATTGAACTGCTGTTTCTTGATTAAGAAAGTTCATCCAATAACTTTTATTGGTATCTCCAGGACTTTGATCTCCAAGCATAAGCAAGGTGTATGGATTTTTTTCTTCCGCTAATGCTTCTTTGTAATTTTTGGAATGAATGACTTTCAATCCAAAGCGTTCTCTTTTTTTATTAATTGCTTGTCCCCAAAATTTATTACTCATAGGCATTCCTAAACCAAAGGCTTTTCCATCAAATTGAAAGGCTTGACTGGTAATCAACCATTCCCAATTGCCATAATGCCCACCGATTAAGATTACGCTTTTTTGCTTTTTTAATAAATCATTAACTACTTCAGGATTAGTAATTTTAAATCGTTTACTTAATTCTTTTTTAGATATCGTAAGGTTTTTAATTCCCTCAATTATCACCTGACTTAAGTGAAGATAAAAGGCTTGCATGATAAATTCATGTTCTTTTGCTGTCTTTTCTGGAAAGCTCTTTTGAATATTTGATTTGACTACTTTTTTCCTGTAGGAAATTACATAGTAACACATAAAATAGATAATAGGACTTAGTCCATATAAGAGATACAAGGGCAAGTAGGAAAGGGGCAAGACGAAAAGATAATAAATGATTCTATTCATTCGGCTTATATTTTTCTTTCCAATTTCTTTCTATAGATTTCCCGATCTCTTGTTCTTTTGCGCTACTTCCAGCTTTAAAAAAATTCTTCCCAATCAATTCTTCAGGTAGAAATTCTTGTTCCCTGAAATTATTTGGATAATCGTGCGAATAAAAATAGCCTAAGCCATAACCTAATTCTTTCATGAGTGCAGTGGGAGCATTTCTTAAAGGCAATGGCACGCCTAAATCACCCGTTTCTCTTACGGTTTCTTGTGCTTTATTAATTGCCAAATAGGAAGCGTTCCCTTTAGGTGATGTTGCTAAGTAGAGTGTACATTGAGACAAGATTATTCTTGCTTCAGGAAATCCAACTGCTTCAACGGCTTGAAAACAATTGGTCGCTATTAACAATGCATTTGGATTCGCTAGGCCAATGTCTTCAGATGCGGAAATGATTAATCTTCTTGCAATAAATTTTGGATCTTCACCACCTTCAACCATTCTAGCCAACCAATACACAGCTGCATTTGGATCACTTCCGCGAATAGATTTAATGAAGGCTGATATGATATCATAGTGTTGTTCCCCATCTTTATCATAACGAACTAAACTTTGCTGTGCGTTTTTATGGACAACTTCATTGTTAATTTCTATTGTATCCGCATTTTGAAAAGTACTAACAATAATTTCAAAAATGGTTAATAGCTTTCTAGCGTCTCCGCCGGATAAAAGGAGTAGCGCGTTGAGCTCAGTTAATTTAAATGACTTTGTTTTAAGGAAAGTGTCCTTTTCAATCGCTCTTTGGAGTAAAAGGATTAAATCTGTTTTTGTGTGTTCTTTTAAGGTATAGACTTGGCATCGCGACAATAAAGCGGAAATGACTTCAAACGATGGGTTTTCTGTTGTCGCGCCAATTAAGGTGATAGTCCCTTTTTCAACAGCACCAAGCAGTGAGTCTTGCTGGGATTTTGAAAAGCGATGTATTTCATCTATAAAAAGTATCGTTCCTTTCTCTTGAAACATTCCGGCATTTTCAACGCGTTGAATTACTTCGCGCACATCTTTGACGCCTGAAGAGATAGCTGATAAGGATTGAAAGGGTCTGTTTAGGTGTTGTGCAATGAGATAAGCCAAGGTAGTTTTCCCTACACCCGGAGGTCCCCAAAGGATCATTGATGGAACCATTCCCCCATCTAAGGCTCTTCTCAGGGAAGCATCTTTCTTTAATAAATGATCCTGACCGATATAGTCATCCAAAATAATTGGACGCATGCGTTCGGCTAAAGGGGCATTTTGAATCATGATGTAAATTTAAGCGGTATCTTCAAGTATCCAATAAATTTGGAGAAAAAAAAAGAGAGGCCAATGACCTCTCTTTTTTTTTATTTAGAATGTGAGATTACTCTCCTTTTTCCATTTTAGCTTTCAATGCAGACAAGGCATCTAAATCTCCCAAAGTTGATTTCTCAGAGTTTTGGTTGTTAGCTTTAACTGCTTGATCTGTATTAGATGGAGCTTTCTTTACAGAAGGACTCTTAGTTGCTTTCGCAGCATTTGTTGAGGATGCAGACGGTTTGTCTTCACCTTCTTCAAATAAACGCGTATGAGAAACAACAATTTTCTTAGATTCTTTATTGAATTCAATTACTTTGAAATCTAAAGTTTCTTCAAGACCAGCATTAGTTCCGTCTTCTTTCTTCAAATGTTTAGCAGGACAAATTCCTTCAACACCATATGGAAGCGCAACAATACCTGATTTATCTTTCATTTCGATAATGGTACCTTGATGAATAGATCCTTCAGCGAAAGTAGATTCAAATACATCCCATGGATTCTCTTCTAATTGTTTGTGACCTAAAGAAATTCTTCGGTTTTCACGATCGATTTCCAATACAATTACTTGCATTTCGTCACCTACTTTACAGAATTCAGATGGGTGCTTGATTTTCTTTTGCCAAGATAAGTCAGAGATGTGAATTAATCCATCAACTCCTTCTTCTAATTCAACAAATACACCAAAATTAGTGAAGTTTCTAACCTTAGCAGTATGCTTAGATTGAACTGCATATTTAGTTTCGATTGCATTCCATGGATCTGGCATCAATTGCTTAATACCTAAAGACATTTTGCGTTCTTCACGATCTAAAGTCAAAATAACTGCCTCAACTGGATCTCCAATTTTCATGAAGTCTTGCGCAGAACGAAGGTGTTGTGACCAGCTCATTTCTGAAACATGGATTAATCCTTCAACGCCAGCAGCGATTTCTATAAATGCACCGTAATCAGCCATAACTACAACTTTACCTGCAACTTTATCACCTACATTAAGCGCAGTGTCTAAAGAATCCCATGGATGTGGTTGTAATTGTTTTAATCCTAAAGCAATACGCTTCTTCTCATCATCAAAGTCAAGAATAACAACATTGATTTTTTGGTCTAATTCCAACATTTCTTCTGGATGCGTTACGCGACCCCAAGATAAATCTGTAATATGAATTAAGCCATCAACTCCACCTAAATCGATGAAGACACCGTATGAAGTGATATTTTTAACGATACCTTCTAATACTTGACCTTTTTCAAGTTTAGAGATAATTTGTTTTTTCTGCTCTTCAATTTCTGCTTCGATCAATGCTTTGTGAGAAACAACTACATTTCTAAATTCTTCATTGATTTTAACAACTTTGAATTCCATGTTCTTTCCAACATAGACATCATAATCGCGAATTGGTTTAACATCGATTTGAGATCCAGGTAAAAATGCCTCGATTCCAAAAACATCAACGATTAAACCACCTTTAGTTCTACACTTAACAAAACCAGTGATGATTTCACCAGTACGCAATACATCATTTACTCTTAACCAAGCACTGTGCATACGCGCAGTTCTGTGAGAAACAACTAATTGTCCTGTTTTGTCTTCTTGACACTCAACATAAATGTCAACTGAATCACCAACTTTTAAATCTTGGTTATAACGGAATTCGTTTGCTGCAATTACTCCTTCAGATTTGTAGCCAATGTTAACAATGACTTCTTTCTTAGTAATTAAAACTACTGTTCCTTGAATAACTTCCTTTTCGTTGATAGAAGTAAGGGTTTTTTCGTAACGGTCAGACATTTCTGATCGTTCAATTTGGGTGTAACCGTCTAAAGTTAACGCTTCCCAATCAAAATCTGCAGATCCCTGCGTGGTAGTGTTTTTTGCCATTTGGCTTTAAAGTTTGTATTTCAATAGTCTCTATTCCATTGAAAGTGGTTAATAATAGTGAGCCGATGCATAGAGATTCGACTTTATTCGGGGTGCAAAGTTAAGAATTTCTTTTGTAAATCAAAATAAAAAGTGATTTTTCGAACTTTTTAATTGTCTAATGGATTCAAGGGGAAATTGGATATTAATTCAAATTTATTTCCCTGAAGTGCTAAGCATTTTTTCCAAAGTTGATTTTCATTGGTAGAAAGAATCATTTCATTAGGAATATTATTAACTGCTATCCAAGAATGCTCTTGCATTTCCTCTTCTAGTTGCTTTTCATCCCAACCAGAATAGCCGCAAAAAAATCTAACTCTAATAGAAGAATCATTGTTTTCTGGTGATTCATTTTTTAGTAGATCAATTAAAACATCAAAATCACCTCCAAAATATAAACCTTCTTTTATTTTTTGAGCACCTGGTATTTTAGAGCCTAGTGAATGAATATAAAATAATTTATCGTGATCAACTGGTCCACCTATGGCAAGTCGCATATCTTTCAAAGATTCAATTTCAATGAAAGGAAAGTGTTTATTTTCTATATAATTGTTTAAAACGAATCCGAAACTACTTTCATTGCTATGCTCGCAGACAAGTACCACTGATCTTTTAAAGTAGGGGTCATCCAAGAATGGATCCGAGATGAGCAGACTTCCTGTTTTTAGAATTTGATTATTTATGAAAGGTAAATTCAGTTTTTTCATTATTATTTCTCTACAATCATACAAACATACAAGAACTTTGTTTTGAATTTCTAACTTTGTCATTGAAATGAAATATGCCGCAATAGATATTGGAACCAATGCCGCCCGATTATTAATTGGAGAATTGGTTGAAATTAATGATGTTACCCATTTAAAAAAAGTTTCCTATACTAGAATCCCACTGCGATTAGGAGAGGATGTTTTTGATTTTGGTCGCATTTCCAAAACTAAATCTGAGGATTTTGTTAAAACAATGCAAGCTTTTCAACTCATTGCGGATATTTTTAAAGTTAATGATATTCGTGCCGTTGCAACATCCGCTATGCGTGATGCAGAAAATGGGGATAAAATCGTTCGCAAAATCATTGATGAAACTGGAATTGAAATAGAGATTATTTCAGGAGATGAAGAAGCACGCATTATCTTCAGTAATTTCTCCAGAATGAATATTGCTAAGGATAGTCCTTATGTTGTGATTGATGTTGGAGGAGGTAGTACAGAAATTAGTGTTTTTGAAAATGGAAAACGCCTTGCTTCTAAATCTTTTGATGTTGGAACCCTCAGAATATTAAAAGATAAAGTCTCCTCTACTATATGGTCAGAAATTCATTTATGGATTGAATCTCATGTCAATCTAACAGAAGATCACTTGATATTTGGTACCGGAGGAAATATTAATAAAGCTCATAAAATGTTAAATGCAGGATTGGATTCGAGCTTAGGTTTGGAGGCTCTAATTAAACTAAGATCTGATCTTGCGTCTGTTGATTATGAAGAGCGCATAGAAATTTATCAATTAAAACCTGATAGAGCAGATGTTATAATTCCCGCATTAGATATTTATATTTACATATTAAAAGAAATTAAGGCAAAGGATATCTTTGTTCCAAAGGTTGGTTTAACGGATGGAATGATTTTTGAAATGCATAATAAAGCAAATTAATATGAGTCAGAAACCAGCAATACCCAAAGGTACTCGAGATTTTTTACCTGCTGATGTAGCCAAGCGAACCTATTTGTTCAATGTGATTCGTTCTGTTTTTCAATTGCATGGTTTTCAGCCTATTGAAACACCCAGTTTTGAATTATCATCTACCCTAATGGGAAAGTATGGTGATGAGGGAGATCGTTTGATTTTTAGAATATTGAATTCAGGAGATAAAATGAAAAAGGCTGATCTTCAAGCTTTAGAAGCTGGTCAACTCCCTAAATTTGCCAGTTCACTTTCAGAAAAAGCCCTGCGTTATGACTTAACCGTTCCTTTTGCTCGATTTGTCGTACAACATCAAAACGAATTAAGTTTTCCTTTTAAAAGGTATCAAATACAGCCGGTTTGGCGTGCAGACCGACCGCAACATGGAAGGTATCAAGAATTCTATCAATGTGATGGCGATATTATTGGAAGTGATTCATTGATGAATGAAGTGGAATTTATTCAAATTATAGATACAGTTTTATCAGCGCTAGCCATTCCTTCTTTTACCATTAAAGTCAATAATCGCAAAATTTTAAGCGGAATCGCTGAAGTTTGTGGGGAACAAGAGCAACTGATTACCATAACAGTAGCACTAGATAAATTAGATAAAATTGGTCAGGATGGGGTAGTGGCAGAATTAGAATCAAAAGGAATTAGTGCTGAAGCAATTGAAAAAATAAAGCCGTTATTTTCTTTGATCGGCAATCCTAAAGAACAACTTGAGATATTATCTTCTTATTTAAATTCATCTGAAGTTGGCTTGAAGGGAATAGAAGAGGTCAAATTTGTTATTGATACGGCAAGCGATTTAGGCCTAAAGAATGGTAAAATTGAATTTGATGTTACCCTTGCTAGAGGCTTGAATTATTATACTGGTGCCATTGTAGAAGTTAAAGCGGATAATATTAACATGGGTAGTATTTGTGGTGGTGGAAGATACGATGATTTAACCGCTACTTTTGGTCTATCAGGAATGTCAGGCGTTGGTATTTCTTTCGGAGCTGACCGCATTTATGATGTATTAGAAGAACTTAATTTATTTCCAATAGAAGTTAATTCAAGTCTGAAATTGATGTTCGCTAACTTCGGTGCTGCGGAATCTCTAATATGCATGCAATTGGCGCAGCAATTAAGATCAAAAGGAGTGGCTTGCGAAGTTTATCCTAGTGCACCAAAGCTTCAAAAGCAAATGAAATATGCAAATGACCGCTTAGCGCAATGGGTTGTCCTTTTAGGAGAGGAAGAATTAAAAAATAAAGCCCTTGTTTTGAAAAATATGACGAGTGGTGAACAAACTGTTATTTCCCTTGAGGAGTTTGTGGATACTTTCTTAACATTGAATTGAGAGAAATAGACTTTAAATATTTCGTTTTTTTATTTTATTAAATTTGATATCGTGATATTGCAATATTGCAATATGACTTTTTCGGTAAAAAAAATCCAACCACATCATTTAGTATCGCAATATTGCAATAAGCCGATCTGTTCTCTATTCTGTAATTGCTCTTTTTCTTATTTATTTATCATATATTTAACATTAAGTTAACTTAAGAAATCCATATGAAAGAACTTTTACTCAGTATTCTATTAGTAAGCACCTCATTTATACACAGTCAATATTGCATGCTGGCCGGACCAACTTCTCTTGTAGATTCAAATGTAAAATCAGTACAAATGACAGGGGTGCTGGGGACCATTAGTTACCTAGGATGTCCAGGGGTTATAGGAGTTCAAGATTTAACCGGACAAAATGTTACACTTAATGCCGGAGGAACTTATTCATTGAGTGTTGAATTTGGAACTTGTGGTGGTAATTATGTTGGCGTAGGACAAATTTGGATTGATTTTGATCAGAATATGGTTTTTGACCCAAGTGAATCAGTTGGAACTTGGTCTGGAATACCACCGGTAGTCGCTACAGTTTATGTAATTAATGTTCCTGTAGATGCACAGAATGGAATTACCCGTATGCGTGTGACACAAAAGGAAAATGGAATTTTACCCCTTGATCCTTGCGCAGGTTTTCAATGGGGTTCGACAATGGATTTTGGAATTACCATCGCAAATGGCATGGACTGTTCAGGATATATTGGTGATAATACCAACGATCCAATTGTAGTTACTTCCATTCCTTTTACCGATTCAAGAGATAATTCTTATTGTTATTCCAATGATAATTTAGTGTACAATTCCCCAGATATTTATTATCGATATGATGTTGCGCCCATTTATAATTTCTTAAATGTGAGTCTTTGTGGAGCTTCTTTTGATACTTTTTTAAGTGTTGTCGATTTCAATGGTAATGTAATTGCTTACAATGACGATCATTGTGAGAGTCAATCTTCGTTAAGTTTTTCAACCTTAGGACTCGGTACGGTTTATTTTATTGTAGAAGGCTGGGGGAGTGAAACAGGTAATTATACACTCAATATTGAGTCTTCTAATGTTGGTCTTGACGATTTATCAAATGGCATTAGTTTAATTTATCCCAATCCCAATCAAGGAGAATTTAAGGTGTCATCGACAGGCCATGTAAAAATATACAACCTAATGGGATCGCTTGTATTTGAAACTGAATTATTGAATAATAAACAGATTAATGCAAATGAACTTCCAAGCGGAACTTATTTTTTGCAAACAGAAAGTCATGAAAGTCTTCAAAAATTAATTATTAATAAATAGTAGTTATGAAGCGACACCAACTTTTCTTCTTGTTTCTAATTCTTGTTTTCCAAAACGCTATAGCTGGTGAATGGATTCAAAAAGCATCCTTTGGGGGAACCGGGCGCCACAGAGCATCTGGATGTTCAACTACCAATAAAGGATATTTGGGACTTGGCCATATCAATGGAGCTGGAGCTAATATTAGTTACAATGATTGGTGGGAATATGATCCTGCGTCTAATTCTTGGACTCAAAAAGCCAATTATCCCGTTGGGAATTATGGCGCCATTTCTTTTACTGTTAATGATCAACCTCATGTAGGTGGAGGAGCTGCTTTAAATGGTGAGTTTTATCGTTTCAATCCACAAGCTAATTCTTGGATACCAATTGCGGCATGTCCATTTTTCTCTCCAACGGATACACAAGGATTTTCAATAAATGATAAAGGATATGTTTATAGTCTCAATCAATTGGCCGAATATGATCCTCAAAGTGATGCCTGGACATTAAAGACCACAGCGCCGATTAATTTCACCAATTGGAGTTGTAGTTTTGCTATTGAAGGAAGTGGATTTGTTAAGCAAGGTGCACTTTTATATGAATTTAAACCATTAGAAAATACTTGGATTCAAAGAGCTAATTTTCCTGGAGTAAGCACCGGTGGAAGCTATGGCTTTACTATCAATCAAAAGGGATATGTTACTTGTGGTTATGTTGGTGGATTAGCAGTGGTAACACACCAAGCTTGGTATTTTTCACCGGGGACGAATTCATGGACTGCAGCGGAAGATTTCCCAGGCACAAGCAGGCGATTCCCTGTAGCTTTTGCAATAAATGATAAAGGTTATTTTGGCACAGGCACTAATGGTGTTAATTTTAATGACTTTTGGCAATATAATCCTGTGGCAGATGTCAGTGCATTAAACGAACTAGCTACACAAATTTCTTTTTATCCTAATCCTGCAAGTGACTACTTGAAATTGCATCTTAATGGAATTCAGCAAGAATTAAAGTATGAACTAATTAATTTATCAGGTCAAATGCAATTGAATGGTATTTGCAGTTCAGACAATGCACTGATTGATGTAATGAATCTTCCTAGAGGTTCTTATATTTTGAGATTGCGATTACAGGATGCTTTGATATTTTCAGATCAAATAATATTGTTATGAAGATAGTACTGATTTTAATGTTATTATTTTCTACATCTCTTTTTTCTCAAGGAAATAGTTGGAGACAATTGAATGATTTTTTAGGTGGACAAAGAGAAAGAGCGGTCGCTTTCGCAATAGGAGATTTTGGTTATTTGGGAACAGGGTTAGATACTGCAGAACAAGTTCGAAAAGATTTATGGCGATACGATCCTTTGTTGGATTCCTGGACACAAATGGCTGATTTACCCGGTTCGGCAAGAAGGGATGCTATTGGGTTTTCTGCTGGTGGAAAGGGATATATTGGACTAGGTGTTGATAATCACATCTCAACACAAGGTAATAAAAAGAAAGATCTGTGGGAATTTGATCCTTTATTAAATACATGGCTTCAAAAAGCTGATTATCCCGGAGGAGGAGGAAATGGAGCGTTTTTTAGTACCGTGTTTGTCGCTGATGAAAAAGCCTATGTCTGTGGTGGAAAAATTGGTCCAAATCTCTATATAAATCAAGTGTGGGAATATAAACCTAGTGCTGATGCTTGGACAGAAAGAGCTCCGTTTCCTGGTGGCGTTCGTTACATAGCAGTTTCCTTTAGTTTAAATGGTGAAGGTTATGTTGGAATGGGAGCAAATCAAGATGTGTATAAAAAAGATTTTTATAAATTTAATCCTGGATCGAATTCATGGACTACCATAGCGCCTTTTCCTGCGTACGAACGAGGATCTGCTTGCGCTTTTGCACTCAACGGAAGAGGCTATGTTTGTCTCGGAACCAATGGTGGTTTGCTTGATGATTTAATTGAATACAATCCTGTCACAAACACTTGGGCAATTCGAGCAAGTTACGGTGGAAGCTCTAGAAAAAATGCAGTTGCCTTTGTTATTCATGATAAAGCATATGTTGGAACAGGAAAAGGGTATGACGGAAAAAGACGCGGTATGCAAGAATATTCACATGGCGATTATACAAGTATAGAGGAACAAGTCTTAAATCCTATATTGATTTATCCAAATCCTACCCATGGAACTGTTCAATTGAATCAAGCTGTAAGTGAGAACTCTAAAGTTATGATTTTTGATGCAGTGGGAAATTTAGTCTTAACATCAGATGTAATTCAGGAGGAAATTAATTTAATAAATTTACCCCAAGGGAAATATATACTAAAGTTAACAAGAGAAAATAATGTAATAGGTACGGCCAGTATAATCAAAAACTAATGAAATTATTATATTCATTTATCGTAGTAACAATAAGCACTCTAACACTGAATGCTCAAGATTTGTGGCATCAAGTTGATTCGATTAATGGAGCGCCTAAAGCTGCAGCTACAGCATTTACCGTTGGAGCATATTCCTTTGTAGCAACCGGTTTGGAAGAATATGGACTCAGTAGAAAAATGTACTCTTATGATAGTTTTCAAAATGATTGGGACAAAGAAACTTCTCTAGGAAATGACAATGGACAAGGCTTAGATCGTTCTTCAGCTATTTCATTCTCCTCAGAGCAGAATGGTAAAGGTTATGTTGGTTTAGGGCAAACAGAAACCGTGGCTTATATGAATGATCTTTGGGAGTATGATGTAGTGACCAATGTTTGGACCCAAAAAGCTAATTTTATTGGTTCTCCAAGAAAACAAGCAGTTGCCTTTACGCTGCAAGGAAATAACTTGACATATGTTGGAACAGGTCAAGATGCAAGCGGACTGAAAAAGGATTTTTATACTTATAACGCTTCAACGAATATTTGGACACAAATTCAAGACTTTCCTGGTCTTGCTAGAAGAGCTGCAGTAGCTTATTCGGGCGAATATCATGGATTTATTGGTACTGGTGATGCTGGAGTTTTATTAAATGATTTTTGGATGTATGATGCTGGCTTAGATGCCTGGATTCAAAAAGCTCCATTTCCAGGAACACCTCGTTCTGGTGCAGTAGCTTGGACGATTGAAAAAGGAATTGACCATCCCTTAGGATATATAGCCTTAGGAGAAGATAATTTGAATCAATTTAAAAACGATGTTTGGGAATATAATTACAATACGAATTCTTGGATCCAACGCTCCGATTTTCCAAGCTCAGGACGAAAAAATGCAGTTGCCTTTACTATCGCAGGTATTGCCTATGTGGGAACCGGTTACGATGGTGCTTTTCATGATGATTTCTATGCGTATTCTGGTACTGCAGGAATTTCAGAAATGACCGCAGAAAATACACTAAATTTTTATCCCAACCCAAGCCATTCTTTACTTCAAATTAGTGGACAAAAGGAAGCTTTAGTCGGATACAGTATTTATTCACTTACTGGAGCATTAATGGAAGAAAGTACTTTTAATCAAGCTGGATCTTATGTTATAGATTTATCAAATGAGCTTAAGAATCCAGGTATTTATATGATTCAATTGAAAGGAAATAAAAAGACTTATCCTTTGCAAAAAATTATCTTGGAATGAAATCTGTTTTATTAGGTCTATTAGTTGTCTTAATTGTTTCTTGCGAAAATTCATCTGTAAAAAAAGAGATGGAAATAGTTAAGCCTGTTCTTCCCTCAGCACCTTCTTCCTTACCTCAAGAAAAGAAAAGCAAAATCTTTAAAAGTCCCTATGAGCTTAGGGTAGTGGAGAACTCATTAGGTTGGGGCTACGAGATATGGAAAGAAGGCGTAATGGTTATCAATCAAACTCATATTCCGGCAATTCAAGGACTTCGAGCTTTTGATTCTCAAATTCAAGCTGAAAAAGCTGCTGAAATAATAAAAATCAAACTTGATCAAGGGGTTTTTCCTCCTACCATTTCAATTGTTGAACTCCAAAGTATTGGTGTAGATACCCATTGATGATTTAAGCTCTTTTACCTAATTCAATTACCTCAAGATCATGAAATTTATCTCCTGTAATCGAAAAACGAAGTAAGGTTCTAACAGAATGAAATCCTTTAACGCCGCAAGCACCTGGATTCATCCAAAGCATATTAAAGCGTTTGTCCATTTGCACCAAGGTAATATGAGAATGTCCACATACCAATAAATTGGCGCCCCCATTTTTTTCAAGCTCTTCATACAGAGGTTTGGAATAATTTCCGGGTCTACCTGCTATATGCGTCATCAAAACTTCCACATCTTCTACTTTAAATCGATGGTGCAAAACCGTTTCAATGCGGATCATGTGATCATCGATATTCCCATATACAGCCCTAGTAGGTTTGAATTGTCGCAATTGATCCAAGACATCTAGTGTTCCTATATCTCCTGCATGCCAAATCTCATCAACCTCTTTGAAATGCTCAAAAATTCGTGGATCTAAATATCCATGTGTATCTGAGAGTAATCCAATGCGAATCATATCTCTTCTTCTCCTTCAAGTAATTGCTTCTGATACATTTCGGCGTAGAATCCAGCGGCAGAAATCAAAGATTCATGCGTTCCCTCTTCAATAATACTACCTTCTTGCAAGACTAATATTTTTGTTGCATTACGAATGGTGGAAATTCTATGACTCACAATAATACAAGTTCGATCTGAAGCATTTTGATTTAAATTATGCAGGATCTGTTCTTCAGTTTCTGTGTCAACTGCCGATAAACAATCATCAAGCAAAAGCAGTTTTGGTTTTCTTAGTAAAGCACGCGCAATACTGATGCGTTGTTTTTGTCCACCGCTCAAATTTACACCTCTTTCACCTAATTCAGTTTCAATACCTAATTCAAATTCTTTGACATTATGATAGACATGAGCTGCTTCTAAAACAGAAATAATCTCTTCTTCACTTGCATTATTATCATTGGATCCAAAAAGAATATTGTTTTTGATGGTATCGGAAAACAAAAATACATCTTGAGGAACAATTCCACTTTGCGCTCTAAAAGCATCTAGATTGATCTGATTAATATTTTTCCCGTCAATATTTATAGTACCTGAACTGACATCAAATTGACGCATTAACAAACTTAGGATGCTTGATTTTCCACTACCTGTATTCCCTAAAATTGCTAATGTCTCACCAGATTTAACATCGAAACTGAGGTTGTTCAATGCTTGAATACCGGTATTTTCATAGGTAAAGCTCACATTATTGAAACTGATATTTCCTTTTAAAGCCAAGTTGTCCGTATTATTATTTTCAATTTTCGGAGTTTCATTTAAAAATTCATTTATTCTGGCTTGTGAAGCGGAGGCTCTTTGAATAATAGAGGTAACCCAACCAATACTGGCAAATGGCCAAGTCAAAGAGTTAACAAAAAAGATAAAAGCAACAATTCCTCCCAACGAAATTTGTTTATCATAGGTCATTAGTCCACCAATATAAATAGCAAGCATGGTACTTATTCCAATTAAAAATAAAATCGTTGGCATAAATAGGGCATTTACTAGGACCAATTTCATGCTCTTTTGCTTGTACGATTCAGCTGCATCTGCAAGTTTATTTGATGTATCCTTGTCTCTATTGTAAGCTTTAATTACTCGGATTCCCGCAAATGTTTCCTGTGCAATAGTCGAAATGGTCGATTGTTCTTGTTGAACCTTTCCACTTAACTGATTCATTTTACTAGATACCTTGTAGATAATAAAAGACATGATCGGTAATGGAATTAAGACGAACAAAGTCAATTTTCCACTTATTTGAATCATTTGGGTAATGGTCATGCTAAAGAGGACCACTAAATTTATGGTATACATAATTCCAGGACCTAGATACATTCTTACTTGACCAACATCCTCTGAAATACGATTCATCAAATCGCCTGTTTTGTTCTTCTTGAAAAATGCTAAATCTAATTTTTGATAGTGGTTGAAAATTTCATTTTTGAGATCAAATTCTATAAACCTGGACATTACAATGGTAGTTTGTCGCATCAAAAACAAGAAGAATCCTTTAGCAATCGATAATAGGATATATATCCCACCAATTTTTAAGGATAAAAATACAGCGTCATTAAATCCATTTATTTTAACAGACCCCATCAACTCATCGACCGTATCTTTAACATATACGGGCATTTTTACACCAAAATAATTACTAATTATGGTAAAAAGTATACCGAATAGAAAGCGCCATTTATATTTGATGAAATATTTATTGAGGTGTCGAAGAGACTTCATAGATAATTTTCTAAATTTGCGCCATCATGTTGGGTTTGCAAATGTAATAAATCATCATGAAATGAGTGAAGCAAAAAATAGAATGTCATAAATCAAATTATCGATTTCAATGAATATGAATGATAATCCTGTAATTTCTCAAATGTCCATGATGGGGCACGAGCAAGTATTATTCTGTAACGATGAAGCTACAGGGTTAAAAGCAATTATTGCTGTTCACAACACAGTTTTAGGTCCTGCACTTGGTGGAACAAGAGTTTGGGCATACAACAATGAGATGGAAGCATTAAATGATGTGCTGCGTTTGTCGCGTGGTATGACTTATAAGAATGCCATTTCTGGATTAAATTTAGGTGGAGGTAAAGCTGTAATTATTGGTGATGCTCGAACTATAAAATCTGAAGCGCTTTTTAGAAGATTTGGAAAGTTTGTCAATGGATTGGCTGGAAAATATATTACTGCAGAAGATGTAGGTGTTTCTCCCTTAGATATGAATTATGTTAGCATGGAAACTCAGCATGTTGTTGGACTACCTGGAAAAAGTGGAGATCCATCGCCTGTAACTGCATATGGTGTTTACATGGGGATGAAGGCTGCTGCTAAAATTCAATTTGGCTCAGATTCACTTACGGGTAAAAAAATTGCGGTGCAAGGAGTAGGTCATGTTGGTGAATATCTTGTTAAACACTTGACAGAAGAAGGTGCTCTTGTTTCTATTACCGATATCAATGAGGACACTCTTTCTCGTGTAGCTCAAACTTATGGAGCCAAGATTGTTGCTCCTAAGGATATTTATGATATTGATATGGATATCTATGCGCCTTGTGCTTTAGGTGCTACCATAAATGATGATACATTGAGTAGATTAAAATGTTCCGTCATTGCTGGTGCTGCCAATAATCAATTGATGGACGAACAAAAGCATGGTGTTGAAGTGATGAAAAAAGGAATTATTTATGCTCCTGATTTTACCATCAATGCAGGCGGTGTCATTAATTGTTTCTCTGAAGTTCAAGGATTAAGCGCAGCATGGGCTCATTCTAAAGCAGAAGAAATTTATACCACCATCCATTCGATTGTGAAGCGATCTCAAGATACACAAATACCTACTTATCAAATAGCCAATAAAATGGCTGAAGAGCGAATTGAAGCCATTGGTAAAGTTAAATTACCTAGATAAATACATGCTAAACAGAAGACATTTAAGAATTAAAGTACTTCAACTACTTTACGCTTATTATCAATCGGAAGAAGATAATTTTCCAAAAGCGGAAAAGGAATTGTTGTTGACGATTGAACGCATGTACGATATGTACTTGTTTTTACTGCTCACTTTTTCAGAAGTTAAACGGGCTGCTGAAAATAACCTAGCGGATAAAATGAAAAAAATGCGCCCGACAGAAGAAGATATGCATCCTAATAAAAAATGGGTGGATAATAAAATTGTCGCTCAATTAGAAGATTCATTTGCTTTAAGACAATTGACCGAAACGCGTAAAGTAAATTGGATGGGAGCGGAAAGTCAAGAAATGTTCCGTAAAATATTCTTGCAAGTTATCGAAAGTGAAGTCTATTTCGAACACATGAATAATGGTCAATCTGGTTATGATGAGGACAAACATTTCGTGGTTGCTTTATTCAAAGAAGACATTGCTAATTCAAGTGTTTTATATCATTTCTTTGAAGAAAAAAGTATCAATTGGTTAGATGATTTAGATTTATGTTGTTCCATGGCAATTAAGTCCATAAAAGGAATGACTGAAAATGTTGATTTTGAACCTTTACCTTTGTTTAAGGAAAATGATGATGAAAAAGAATTCGTTATTGAATTATTCAGGAATACCATCAAAATGAATGATCAAAGTGAACAATTAATTGCTGAATTAGCGGACAATTGGGAGTTAGATAGGATCGCTAAAATGGACATGCTCCTTTTGAAAATGAGTATTGCTGAATTACAGATCTTCCCGAGTATCCCAACCAAAGTGACACTTAATGAATATATTGAAATCTCTAAGTTTTACAGTACACCTAAAAGTAATCTATTTATAAACGGGGTGCTTGACAAAGCAATTACCAAATTAACCGAAGAGAAAAAAATTAAAAAGTCGGGTAGGGGTTTAATTTAATTTTTTAAAATGAAAAATATGAAAAGTATCATTGGAATCTTATTGGTAGGATTAATTCTTGTTTCTTGTACAGGAAATCAAGATATTGAAGTGGGACAAAAAACCACAATGGAAGTTAATTTACTTTATGATGCTGGAAATGTAATAAAAGGAGAAGTAATTAATGCCAAGTTTAAAGTGAAAAATACAGGTGATTATCCATTAGTTTTTGGTGAGGTAAGACCTTCTTGTTCTTGTACCGTACCCCACAAACCAGAAGAGCCGATTCAACCAGGAGAAACTGGAGAAATTGTCGCTCAAGTCATGACAGATCAATTGATCACTAAAAATGTAACAAAGTCTATAACCCTTTTAACCAATACAGAACCATCGACTACAACATTGATCATTAAAGCAGTAATCAAATAACCAATAATAAATTTAAAATTATGTCAAGTAATCCAACACAAAGTATCATCATGATTGTAGTGATGATTGTTATCTTTTATTTTTTTATGATTCGTCCGAATATGAAAAAACAAAAAGAAGCTAAAAAGTTTAGAGAAGGAATTAAAAGTGGTGATAAAGTCGTAACGATTGGTGGTATCCATGGAAAAGTTCTGGAAGTAAGTGAAACAACTATTTTGATTCAATCTGAAGGAAGTAAATTACGCTTAGAAAAGTCTGCCATCGCAACTTCGGTAGAAGATCAAATTACAGAGAAGGCTTAATAATTTTTAACCTTTGGTGTAGATAAAAATAATTATTACTTTAAATCTTAACAGTATTGAATTTTTTATCTATTTTTAAAATCTAATTTTAATTAAAATATAAAAATGAAGAAATTAACTTATTTACTTGCATTTACAATGTTTATGGGATTATCCTCTTGTGGGGGATCTGAGATTTGTAACTGTGCAGATACTTGGTTAGAGGTATCTAAAGAAATGAAAGCAGCTGGAACTGATGCTGGTAAATTCAAAGCGATTCAAGATAAGCACAAGGAAGATCTTGCTAAATGTGAGAAATTAGGTGTTGGAAAAACTCCTGAGGAACTTAAGAAAATGGAAGTTACTTTGAAAGAATGTGAATCATTTAAGGAAATGGAAAAAATGCAAGCTAATCCATAATAGCTTTTTTCTAAATATTATAAAGACCAGTTATCTGGTCTTTTTTTTGCTTAAAAAACAGGTTTTTAAAGAAGGAGTTCTTTAATTAAAATAGTAAAAAAGCATAATCATTCTACTTGAAAAACTTTTTTACTGCTTCCATCGCTGTAAATAAAAATCAACAGTTGGTTTGATTCATTAGGGACTTCACGACCGAAAATATCTACAATTTTTAGGAGTTCAATTTTTTCATTGAGAGATAAAACTGGAGTTGATAATACAGGATTAAACTTCCAAGTTTGAACAAGTCGCTCGTTTGCCTCATTAATCCCGGTAGCATAATACAATACATTTTGATGCGCTAACCCAATTCCTCCTCTTCTTCCACTTGCGGGTAATCCCGGATAATTGGTCCAAATGTTTTGATCTACTTGATATTTCCAAAGATCATTGTGAGAATTGTTAAGACTGTCAAGTCCAAAACAAACAATTAAAGCGTCATCAATTACAGAAATACTAGCATGTGACCTTCCAAGGGAAGGGAAACTTGAAATCTGTATCCACGAATCTTGTGCTGGATCATATTCATACAATTCATTATAAAAATAATTGTTTTCATCGCGACCAAAAATCAGATATCCTTTTCCATTCTTGCTGGTAGCTGTGGAACGCCATAGATTTCCAAAAGGAAAACTATTTTTCTGTGTCCAAGTATTCGAGTTCAAACTATAAGCCCAAACCTCATTTATTACTGTATTTTGAGCAGTTTTTCCACCAATAATATATACAGTGTCATTGATAACAAATTGAGCGCAACCACTTCTTCCTGCTCCTGGAAGTGAATTCAATTCCATCCATGAATTTGTAGCTGCATTATATTCCCATAGATCATTGAGAAATTGAGTTCCATTATATCCACCAAAAACATATCCTTTTGTCAATTCATTTGAAAACCCACTGGCATATTGTCTTTCTTTATTTACAGGTAATGCAGCTATTGGAAACCAACTATCATTGGAAAGGTTTAATCCATAAAAATCACTTTCACAAGACCACCAAGGTGTCATTCCAGTTCCGAAATAGGCTGTGTCTCCGATGATAAATCCTGAACCATCATCCCTTGGGTTTCCCGGAAAATCGGTGAGTTGTTGCCAATTTTGAGCTATCCCACTAAATTGAATTAAGAGTAAACCTAAAAGGAGTATTTGTTTCATTTTAAGAAATTAAAATTTAAGAAAAGGAAAACGAAAGGTTTACGGTAATGTTTTGTCAAGCATAAAAACAAATCCAGCTATGGCGGCAGCTCCCAATTCCAATTCGCGTTTGTTTACATTCTCAAAAACATCGCTTGGGGCATGATGAAAATCAAAGTACCGTTGTGAATCTGGAACAAAACCAAATAATGGAATAGAGGGATATTTTTCTTTTAAAGGTCCAATATCAACACCTCCATAACCTTTTTCCCAAGTCGTAAGATCATAATCTTTAAAATTCGGGGCAAGCGTTTTTAAGAAGTTCACTTGTTCATCCGTCCCGTCAACTCCAAATCCGCGTGGGGAAAACCCTCCTCGGTCACTTTCTAGTGCAGCTATTTGTAATTCATTGTTCTCTTTGCACCAGCTTGCGTAGGTTTTTCCACCCATATTACCATTTTCCTCATTCATAAAAAAGACAACACGAAGCGTATGTTCTGGTTCATATTTTAATGTCTTTAAAATACGCAAAGCTTCCAAGCAATGAATAACACCTGCACCATCATCATGTGCTCCTTCTCCTGTATCCCATGAATCTAGATGTCCACCGAAAGTGATAATTTCATTAGATTTTTTACCTGTCATTTCTGCAATGACATTAAAGGATTCTGCATCTGGAAAAACTCGGCAATCCAATTCAAGATGTAAGGTTAAGCTTCCTTTCTTCAATAATGCAGCAACACTATTAGCATCTTCTGTAGACATTGCTGCAGCTGGAATTTTAGTAACCTTATCATCATATTTCATAGATCCAGTATGTGGAAATTGATCTTCAGGCAATCCCAAGGAGCGAATTACCACAGCAATGGCTCCAAGTTTTGCTGCTTCAATAGCGCCTTCTCCACGAATAGGGTAGCACCCACCATAAGCTTTGAAGGTTATTATTTGTGCTGCATCCATTAATTGATTGAGAAATACAATTTTCCCTTTGACATCTTTAGCTTTTGCATTTTTGAGCTCATTAAAATTATCGAACATAATTACCTCTCCGCTCAAAAGTCCATTGGTTCCAATAGAACCACCTAAAGCCAAAATATGCAATTTTTGAAGTGCATGGTCTTGATTTTCTACCCATGCCACCTCTTTATTTCCTCTTTCCCAATGAGGTACTTTGATAGGCTGCAAATAGACTTTATCAAAGCCATAACTTTTCATTTTTGCCTCAGACCATTGAATAGCCATACTTGCTTCAGCGGATCCAGAAAGTCGAGGGCCAATATCCTTGCATAATTCACGCAAATCTTGATGAGCTTTACCTCTTAACAAGGCTTCGTTGTATATTTTCCTCATAAAAACTGAATCCCCTTGCGAATACGCCAATTGACTTAATAAAATAAAAAAGAATAGTAATCTCATAATTTTTTTTCACGAAGATAGTATAATGTGTAAAAGTTTGACTCTTAATGAGGCAACGCTTTAAGAAAATCTAAGTTAATCCTATGGAAATTAGATTTATTACCATATATCTCATAACTTTGATTTTATACTGATTAACTACTCAATGAATTCTTCAATTTTCAACATCTCTAACATCATTCGACGAAATGGCTTCGCTGTTTCGATTTTGATGCTTTTGGTATTTGGGAGTGTTGGGAGGTCTTATGGGCAGGTGGCGAGTATTTCTTTATCAACAATTTCACCCGGAGCATCTAATATTGTTGGATTTGAAAATTATTACACCTACTGTTATGTTTATGGTAATGATAATCCCAACCAATTAGGTTTTAGTTTTACCTCTAATTCAACTGGAACCAATGCTTCAACAATTCATACTGTAAATTGGGGTGACGGTACTTCAGCAGATGTTTGGACTGGAACAAATAAAACTTTTGTTCATAATTATTCTTTCAATTCTACTTCCAATGGGAGTATTCATACAGTAACTTATTCTGTTGGATCAACCTCTACTACGTTTCAAGTTTATATTGGTGTTTCACCAGGTATTGCAATTAATCCTCAGGCCACTGCATTGTGTGCCCCTTTGAATCAAACTTTCACAATAGTTCAAAATCAACCAAATTTAACCAATCAAGTTAATTCTCCTTTAACTACCTACAGTCTTACAGTTTTGGATGGACCTAACGCATATATTTCGGCTCAATATAGTTGGAATCAATCTAATGTTCCAAGTTCATTCAACTATAATTTCACAACATCATCTTGTGGTGATAATTATGTTTACAATGGTTCGACAATAAATAATGCCAATGCTATTTCTGGTTTAGTGGCAAATCCATGTGGTACAGTAAACTTAACTCAAGGACCATATCGGCTTTCTCAACAGGCCGTTGCTAATTTTAATGTTGGTCATAATGGTACTACCTATCCAATGACTCAAGTTTTACCTGAAGTTTGTACAGGTGATCAAATTCAATTAACTGACATATCAAATTATGGTGAATTTGTTACTGCTACTTCATGCAGTAATAGTGCCGGTAATAGTTTAAGAGTTTGGGGTATTACACCAAATAGCGGATATTCAATTATCACAGGTGATCTAGATTTATTCAGTAACGGTTCTGTTTCTAATGCAAATTCTGTTGCTCCAATAATTCAGTTTAATGTTCCCGGAACCTATACCATTAAATTAAAAATAGACAATGCGATTGGGGCAGGATGTCCTACAAATGAAATTACAAGAACAATAATTGTACATGAAATCCCATCAGTTAGTGTTCCCAATATTACCATTTGTAATGGTCAGCAAGGAACGTTAGTAGCAACACCATCTATTCCCGGAGGTTTATATTCCTGGTCAACTAATTCAACTACCTCAAGTATACAAGCTTCTCCACAAGTGAACACAAATTATACTGTAAGTTATTCCTTAGCAGGGTGTGTAAGTCCAACCATATCTGCAACCATCACTGTAAATCCTGTGCCTCAAATAACCTTGGCTGGGCAAACAATTTGTGCAGGAAATAGTGTTGTATTAACTGCCTCACCTAGTATTTTTGGAGGAACCTATTTGTGGACTAATCCAAATTCAACTGCTCAAAGTGTTACTGTAAGTCCCAGTGTGAGCACTGCTTATCAAGTTCAGTATACATTAAGTGGTTGTAGTAATGTTGCCAATGCGACTGTTACGGTAAATCCGTCTCCGGGGATTACTGGTTCTGCTGTAAATCATTTCGTTTGTGAAGGTTCTCAAGTTCAATTACAAGCGCAGGGAAATCCTTTAAATGGTACTTTTTCATGGACTGGTCCAAATAATTTTACATCAACACTTCAAAATCCATCTGTATCTCCAATTGTTTCCTCCGTTTATACAGTTCAATATACTTATAATGGTTGTATTGGGTCTGATACTGTTAATATCACAATTCTTCCAAAACCTCAAGTTTCTGTCAGTAATCCTATAATATGTTTGGGAAGTACAGCAAACATAACAAGTTCTGTTAATCCTTCAGGTGGAACTTATTCTTGGTCTCCCGGAGGATCAACCACATCAGGGTTGTCTGTAACTCCAAATACAACTGGTGTGCTTTCGTATGTTTTAACTTATATTGGGCCTAATGGATGTGAAAATAAAGATACTTCAGTTGTAACTACTTCTATTACAGCAAGCATATCTGTGAACAATCCTACAATTTGTAGTGGACAAAGCACTACTTTGAATGCTACAATTACCAATGGAGCTGCAACGAATGGAATTTATGCTTGGTCTCCAGGTGGTGCAACAACTTCCTCCATCACGGTTACTCCAGGTTCAACAACTAATTACTCCGTTACTTATACTTTAGGTAGTTGTCCGAGTACCACGACTAATGCTACAGTAACTGTAAATCCAACTCCGAATGTTACTGCAACAGGAACCGCTATTTGTCCGGGCGCAACAGCGACAGTGACTTCTGCAGTCGTTCCAACGGGAGGTTCTTATTTATGGTCAAATAATCTTAATACAAGCAGCATAACTGTTTCTCCTATTGCCAGCACTACATATTCCTTAACTTATACTACACTTAATGGTTGTACTGGCACTGATACTGCCAATGTAATCATTAAACCGATTGCAACGGTAACGGTTAATTCAGTTACCATTTGTAATGGTCAATCAGCTTTACTAACGGCAACCCCAAGTATCACAGGTGGTACTTATTTGTGGTCTCCAGGTGGAGCTACTACCCAAAGTATTACTGTTTCCCCAACAGCTACCACAACTTATTCTGTTCAATATATATTGAATGGATGTTCAAGCGCTATAGCAAGTGGAGTGGTAACTGTAAACCCTTTGCCAACTTTAACTATATCCTCTAATGGTGGAACTACAATTTGTGCAGGTCAAGTGCTTACTTTAACTGGAAATCCGAATCTTCCTAATGGTAGTTTTGCTTGGTCTCCCGGTGGACAAACGACATCTTCAATAACCATTAACCCTCAAACTACCACGAATTATAGTTTGGTATACACCTTGAATTCTTGTTCTGTAACTGCCCAATTACCTATTACAGTCAATCCAATTCCATCAGTAAATACTACAAATACTACCATTTGTGCTGGACAAGCTGCAACTTTAAGTTCAACAGTATCTCCATCGGGAGGATCTTATTCATGGACAAGTGGTGCAACAACTTCTGGCATTACTGTTAATGTATCGAGTACCTCTACTTTTATATTGAGCTATACTGTAAATGGATGTACTTATTCAGACACTTCATTAGTAACTGTAATTCCAACACCTGTTGTAACAATTGATCCATTGTCTTCAATAATTTGTAGTGGAGCAAGTCAATTATTAAATGCTGTTGTAGTTGGTTATCCAACCACAGGTTCTTATCAATGGAATACTGGAGCATCAACTTCAAGTATTACCGTTTCGCCTTCAAGCACTCAGAATTATTCTGTAATTTATACTTTAAATGGCTGCCCAAGTAACAGTGTTTCGGCTACAGTTACAGTAAATCCAAGTCCAACGGCTACAGCAATCGGAGCAACAATTTGTCCTGGTGCTGTTGCTAATTTAACATCCAATGTTGCTCCTTCAGGAGGTTCCTATTTATGGTCACCCGGAAATCAAATAACTTCAAGTATAAATGTTACGCCTTCAATTGCTAGTATTTATACCTTGACTTACACGCTAAATAATTGTTCTGTAACAGATACTGCTAATGTGATCATTAAACCGATTGCTAGTGTAGTAGTGAATTCCGATATCATTTGTAATGGACAATCAGCTTTACTTACTGCAACACCATCAATCACAGGTGGTACTTATTTATGGTCTCCAGGAGGGGCAACAACTCAAAGTATTACTGTTGCGCCAAGTTCTACAACAAACTATTCTGTAATTTATACGCTTAATAATTGTGCCAGTGCTTCTGCAAATGGAACGGTAACAGTTAAGCCTGTTCCTGTCGCAAGTATCGTTCCGAATATTGCAAATCCCGTTTGTGCCGGTCAAGTAATTACGCTAACAGGTGGCGCTAATCTACCCAATGGAACTTATACTTGGACCGCTGGAGGTCAAACCACCCAAGCAATTAATGTGAATCCTCAAACTACCAATGCGTATTCAATGGTTTACAATTTGAATGGTTGTGTAGATACAGTTCAATATACTGTTAATGTTAATCCAAAGCCATTAATTACTGTTAATGATGCTTCAATCTGTGCAGGTTCTAGTACAATATTAACATCAGCAGGAACACCACTTGGTGGAACTTACTCATGGACAGGTGGAGCAACAACGAATTCAATTACTGTTAGTCCAACTTCAACAACCAATTATATCGTTACTTATACCCAGAATGGTTGTAGTGCTAGTGACACTGCTTTGGTTCAAGTTACCAATACTCCAACCATCAGTTTGACGCCTGTAAATCCAACCATTTGTAGCGGATCAAGTGTTCTTTTAACAGCAACACCTATTAATTCACCTTTAACAGGTTCGTACCAATGGAATACAGGAGCAACAACACAATCAATTACAGTGAGTCCTGTTATTCAAACAAGTTATTCAGTAACTTATGTCCTCAATGGTTGTCCAAGTTTGACTCAAAGTACCACTGTTAATGTCAATCCAAGTCCATCAGTAAATATTGATGGGATTTCTATTTGTCCTGGCACAACAATTACGATTGCATCCAATGTTTTACCGAGTGGTGGACAATTTTCTTGGTCGAATAATCAAGATTTGTCAAATTCTTCAAGTTCTAGTTTAACTATTACGCCTGGCGTCACTACAATATACACTCTTAGTTATTCATTAAACAATTGTACTGCAACTGACACTGCAATTGTGACGGTTAAACCTGTACCAACTTTAACGGTTAACGATATGACCATTTGTCAAGGTCAAAACGCTTTGTTAACCGCAACGCCAAATTTATCTGGAGGTACTTTTGTTTGGACACCAAATGGTGCAAGCACTCCAAGTATTACGGTTTCCCCTTCGTCAACGACTAATTATTCTGTAATCTATACATTGAATGGCTGTAGTAGTTTGCCAGAATCATCCACGGTCACCGTTAATCCATTCCCAATTGCAACTATAACGACAAATGCTATTCCTCCTATATGTTCAGGACAATCGGTTAATTTAACAGCAAATATTAATGGTCAATATGCATGGTCTCCAGGATCACAAACAAGCCAGTCTGTCACAGTTAATCCATTAGCAACAACTACTTATACTTTAATCAACACACTAAATGGGTGTTCTGATACCGCATCTTATACTGTTGTAGTCACTCCAAATCCAGCTGTTTCAATTGTTTCGGACACCATTTGTATCGGACAAACTGCTTCTTTATTAGCGATTGGCTTGCCTTCTGGCGGTACTTATTTATGGACACCTGTTAATCTAACTACTGCAGGGATTACAGTTACGCCGGTTTCAACTTCAAATTATACAGTTAATTATTCCTTAAATGGTTGTTCATCTTCGACAACTACTTCTGTATTGGTTCAACCTTTACCTAATGTAAATGCAGGACCAGATATTACAGTATGTACAGGAACTTCGATTACCTTGTCTGGGTCGGGTGCGCAATCTTATTCGTGGAACAATAATGTGATAAACAATCAAGGTTTTATACCACTTATCAATGGAAATTATATCGTTACCGGAACAGATGTTTTTGGATGTGTAAATACAGATCAAGTCAATGTAACAATTAATGCATACCCTTCAGTAAGCGTAAATAATACAACTATTTGTAGTGGATTAGCGGCCTCATTAGTTGCAAGTGCTTCACCGTCAGGCGGAACTTATTTATGGAGTCCAAATAGTGCTACTACTTCTTCAATTTCAGTAACTCCGATTGTAAATACTAGCTATGTAGTTTCTTATACATTAAATAATTGTACAAGCAACGATACCTCTTTTGTATCTGTAATTACCTCTCCAACTTTAAGTGTAAACAGCGATACTATTTGTAATGGACTAAATTCAATTCTTACTGCTACACCATCAATTCCTGGTGGGGTTTATGCATGGTCAACAAATGAAACTACCAATGCAATTACGGTTGCACCAGCAACTACCACAAGTTATTCTGTTTCTTATAATGTTAATGGATGTCCAAGTCCTCTGCAAAATTCTATAGTTACGGTGAATCCTGTTCCAGTTATTACAGCGATTACAACTCCGATAATATGTTCTGGACAAAATGCAAATTTAACCGCAACAGTTAACATCACAGGAGGAACTTATGTTTGGAGTAATGGACAAACAGGTCAAACTATTTCTGTCGCACCTAATGCCACTACGAGCTATTCTTTAATCTATACTCTAAACGGATGTTCTAGTGCTCCTTTTTCAACTAATGTAACGGTAAATCAATCTCCAACCATAAATGCAGGAAGTGATCAATTGCTTTGTGCTGGACAATCAACAACGCTAAATCCAACTTTTTCTGGTTTAGGAGGAACTTTTTTATGGTCTCCTTCAACTGGTTTAAGTAATAGTCAAATCCAAAGTCCTACAGTTACGCTTAGTTCCACTCAGAATTATACTGTAGTATATACTTTGAATGGATGTCCAAGTGCTCCAGATACGCTTGTTATAAATGTGATTCAAAACCCTGTTGCATCTGTTAATAATGCAACGGTTTGTAATGGTACTCCATTCTCACTGACCGCTAGTCCGGCAAATGCTTCTTACACATGGTCCACTGGTGAAACAACTTCAAGTATTTCGCCTGTTTCACCCATTGGAACCACCAATTATACAGTAACAGTTGTAATTCCTGGATGTCCAACGAGTACTGCAACATCTATTGTTACTGTAAATCCAATACCAACAATTACTATAGGTGCTGATCAAACAGCATGTAACGGCCAAACAGCAGTATTGACTTCTACACCAAGTGCAGTGGGAGGGACTTATTTATGGAGTCCAAGTGGACAAACTACGCAATCATTGAGTTTAGCACCAAGTTTAACCAGTCCATTGGTAGCTCAGAACTTCATACAAACTTTGGTGTATACCTATAATAATTGTTCTAGTGTTGCCGATACGGGAATTATTTATGTAAATCCAATACCAACAGCAAGTGTTCCGAATCAAACTATTTGTAACCAAGGAACTGCGATTTTAACTCCTTTAGTTGCTCCTCTTGGAGGAACTTACGCTTGGAGTCCAAG
>CANLAQ010000012.1 GCA_947488235.1 Flavobacteriales bacterium
AATAATATGAAAAATTCTCCAATCGCATTAAGGAATATTTTCCTTCTAAGCGCTTTGCTTCTTTGTTTTTCTATTGGTGCTCGAACAAGATTTGTAAGAGTAATGTTTAGCGGAAACACTTCAAATAGTGCTAGCATAATCTGGGATCAACAAAGAGGAGATTTCAAAGGATTATATTGTGACACCATAAATCCAGAACGGAATCAATATAGAGATGCTAAGCCATTAACTTCATCTAATACTTGGAAAGGAATGCACACCCATTGCATTAGATTAAAAGACTTAAAAGCAAATACAAAGTATTTCTTTGTAATAAAAGATTCGGAAGGATTTGGGAGCTTATATTATTTTTACACGGCACCCAATTCACCCAATGAAACTATATCATTTATTGCAGGAGGAGATTCAAGAGACAACAGACCTGTGCGTACCAAAGGAAATAAATTAGTGCCAAAACTTTTTGCGACAGCCGTATTATTTAATGGCGATTTTATAGGTCTTGACAACGAAAAACAATGGGTAGAATGGTTCGCGGATTGGGAAAAAACCATTGCAAGTGATGGACGCGTAACACCAATGATAGTGACCCGAGGAAATCATGAGACAAGCAATAAAGACCTGGTGAAATTATTTGATGTTCCTAACAAAAAAGTTTATTATTCAAGTACATTTTGTGGCGACTTACTTCATATTGTTTCCTTGAATTCTGAAATACATAAATTTGGTCAACAAAAGCTATTCCTTAAACAAACCTTAGCCAAGCATGCAAATTATCAATGGCAAATAGCTCAATACCACAGACCTGTTAGAGCTCATGTGAAAGCAAAAAAAGAAATGGAAACCCAATACAAGCATTTCGTTCCTTTGTTTGAGCAATATGCTAACTTACCCTTGTGTCTTGAAAATGACTCTCACACTTTTAAAGTTACCTGGCCCATTGTGAGCAGTAATGACGCTTCCTCAGCAGAAGGGTTTAAAAGGGATGATACGAACGGTATCATCTATGCAGGAGAAGGTTGTTGGGGTGCACCACTTCGTGAAGCTGACGACGCAAAAATTTGGACAAGAGATTGCGGGGCTGTTAATCAGTTCAATTGGATTATTGTATCAAAAGAAAAAATACAATTGCGAACAGTTTTATATGAAAATGAAGTTGAAGTTGAATCGCTTTCCTATACAAATCGATTTAGTATTCCAAAAGGTCTTGCCTTGTATGGACCTAAAAATGGCGAATTGATTGAAATCTTCCCAAGAAATAAAGAACAATTTGAACAACATCTAATCAAATCAAAAAATTAGAGCGATTCTTTATCAATTTATTTTTCAACAATTTCAAATAATGCTTTCTCGCTTTGCAAAATGACTTAAATTTGTATTATGAGTGATTTTGTAGTTTCAGCAAGAAAATATCGTCCACAAACCTTTGATACAGTTGTAGGGCAGAATTCCATTACTGGAACACTTAAAAGTGCTATCAAGAATAAACACTTGGCCCAAGCTTTTTTATTCTGTGGAACAAGAGGTGTCGGAAAAACTACCACAGCAAGAATTCTAGCCAAAACCATTAATTGTTTCAATCGAACAGAAAATGTTGAAGCTTGCGATGCGTGCGATTCATGTGTTTCCTTCAATACAGGAAATTCATTGAATGTTTATGAATTAGATGCGGCCTCTAACAACTCAATCGATGATATCAAAAGACTCATTGACCAAGTTAGAATTGCACCTCAAATTGGAGATTTTAAAGTTTATATAATTGATGAGGTTCACATGTTGTCTACTTCAGCTTTTAATGCGTTTTTAAAAACATTAGAAGAACCACCAAAACACGCCATATTTATTTTAGCAACAACCGAGAAGTATAAAATTATCCCAACCATTCTTTCTCGTTGTCAAATATTTGATTTTAGTAAGATAAAGGTAAAAGATATAGCAGATCATTTGGCTGTTATTGCTGTAAAGGAAGGGATTACTGCTGACCCAGAGGCTTTGCATTTAATCGCTATGAAAGCTGATGGAGCATTGAGAGATGCCTTATCCATGTTTGATCAAATTGTAACCTTCAGTGGAAATACATTAACTTTTCAGCATGTAATTCAAAATCTTCATGTACTCGATTATGACTATTACTTCAAAATCGTAGATTACTTTTTAAAAGAAGATATTAGCGCTACCCTACTTGTTTTGAATGACATATTGGAAAGAGGGTTTGATGGACATCATTTTATAAACGGATTAGCAGAGCACTTTAGAAATTTATTGGTTTGTAAAGATGTTCGCACTGCTGCATTATTGGAAGTCACTGAGAGTATTCAAGAAAGATATATTGAACAAGCAAAAGCTTGGGAAGGCCCGGTAATTATGCGTGCACTTTATGCTTTAAGTCAAACCGATGTAAATTTCAAAAGCTCTAGGAATCAAAGGCTACTCATCGAGGTGGTGTTAATGCAGCTTTGTTCCTTACAACAGGAGCAAGAAAAAAAAAATCCTTAACGGATCGAATTGACATACTGCCTTTTCCAAAGCAAACATTGCGCAAGGAAAAAGAAAAGGAAAGGGAAATAAAATCAAATGTAAGTCAGGAACCAAAAATTCCCTATGTTGCTCCAAGCAAGGAAGTCGAAACCGTTGTACTAAATGCTCCTACTGGTGCCAAGCCCAGTCCAATGATAAGTATTCAGCAAATCATTGAAGAGGAAAAAGAAGCAAAATCAAGAATCCCCGCCAAGTCCATTAGAGAATTATATTCTTTAGATCAATTGAAAATGTCCTGGAAACGCTATGCTTTTCAGATGAAAGAGCAAGGAATGGAAACTTTTTTCCAAGCTATGATGCGAAAAGACCCCATTCACGAAGAAAGAGAAAAGGTGGTTTTGCATTTAGAAAACCAGGTGCAATTAGAATATATTCGTCCGATACTTCAAGATCTAGTGACCTATTTAAGAACACATTTGAAAAACGACTTTATTGAAGTTGAATTAGAAGTTCAAATTGATCCCAATGCTAAATCAAATATTCCAATTACTGGAAAAGATAAGTTTACAGCACTTGCAAGGAAAAATCCAAATTTACATACCTTGAAGAATACCTTTAACTTAGATATAGAATACTAGGACTTGGAAATTCAATACATAGATGCTTCTAGAAAAGTTGAAATTGAACACTTTTTAAATGAGTGGTTCAATGACGACGCTTATATTACGGCCAAGACTTCGGGTTCAACGGGTATTCCTAAAGAAATAAAAGTTCAAAAAAAACACCTGATTCACAGTGCGAAAAATACCATTAAGCACTTTGACTTGAACCAGAGAAGTCACTTTTTTTTATGCCTCTCCACAGAAACCATTGCAGGAAAAATGATGCTTATTAGAGCAATAATAGTTGATGGGAAAATAAGTATAGGTACTGTAAAAAAAAATACAATGGATGACTTACCAAAGCAAGTAGACTTTGTTGCCTTAGTACCAATTCAATTAGAACATTATTTAAATCAGAAAGAAAAAATAAGTGTCAAAACTATTATTGTAGGTGGCGCTCCAATTTCTGAAAATTTAAGAGCTCTATGTCAATCTGTTACAACACCCATTTATCAAACTTTTGGAATGACGGAAACGCTTTCACATGTGGCCGTTAAATGCATTAATGGAGAGACTAATAGATCCTATGAAGCTTTGGAAGGGATTCAATTTTCAACTCAAGGGGAACAACTTGTTATACATTACCCAGCGATAGGTCAAGATGCATTATTGAGTAATGATATAGTAGAACTGATAGATCCTTTTCATTTTAATTGGTTGGGGAGAGCCGATTTTGCCATCAATTCTGGAGGAATTAAACTTTTTCCAGAACAAATAGAACAGAAACTGAGTGGATTCCTATCCTGCCCTTTTTTCATCAGCAGCATTAAGGAAGAATCTCTAGGTGAATCAATTTGCTTATATCTTGACAGTGAAGAGCCTGTGGAGATTAAAAAAGAAACATTGCTGGAAATACTTTCTAAATTTGAAGTACCGCGTTACTATAAAATTGGAGTAACATTCAGTTATACACAAAATGGAAAAATAGATCGCTTAAGCACAATAAAAAACTATAGTAGTTATGAGTGGCGAAAAGTATTATAGAATCCTAGGGTTGTCTTCTAATGCAAGCGATGCAATGGTGCGCCAAAAATATCGATCCTTAGTTAAGAAATACCATCCTGACAAAAACAAAGAAACGGATACAACTGCTCAATTTATTGCTATTCAAGAGGCCTACGAAAAAATACTTAAAAAAGAGTTTACTCAAAAAGCGATAAAGAACCCTAAAAAAGAAAAAAGTCCTGAACAAAATTTCCATGATTTAGCAAGAAAAAGAGAAGCTCAATTAAGAGAAAAAGAAAAAGCTGATTTAAAAATATTTTACGCTAGTTTCAAAAAAGGTTGGAGGTATCATGTTGTTCGAATTCATGCCTTAATAGGATTTATTTGTATCGTCTCATTAATCTTTGATAACTTTTTACCGCTTAGAACAAGCGATGAAACTGTTGCGTCCTATAATTCGGAAATTAGTCAAAGTTCAAGTGATAATTATGTTCAGAATATTTATACACGCAATGGCCTTAGTTTATGGTTAAACAATTACAATGTGTCTAAATTTTATAATTATCAGCACTTCACACTTTATTCGACACATATCTTTCACCTTGCAGTAAAAGCAGAACATAAATATAAATCAGAAACCACTTTCATCCCAATACATTTTACTTTTTATTGGCTGCAATGGTTGATTTTTCCTATTTTTCTCTTGCCCATAATTATCTATTTTTATCCCAAACGAGATGTGTTTTTCGTTTTGGGAAATTACTTTAGCATTTTTATATCCAGTTCCGTTATATGGATATTTTTATGCAATGATCTTAAAATTATTCATTTATTAAGTCTAGGAAACTACTAAGATGACGAAGAAAGAAAAAGCTAAATACATAGTTGATGAATTGGAAAAATTATTTCCAGAGACCCCTATTCCATTAGATCATAAGGATCCATACACACTTATGATTGCCGTGCTATTGTCAGCGCAATGTACAGATGAACGCGTAAATAAGGTAACACCACTACTTTTTAAAAGAGCCAGTACACCTGCTGAAATGATTCAATTGAGTGTAGAAGAAATAAGGTCTATAATTCGACCTTGTGGATTATCACCCAAGAAATCGCAAGCTATTTATGATTTATCGCACATGCTACTGAATCAACACAAGGGAGAAGTTCCGGCGAATTATGAAGATTTAGAAGCCTTTCCTGGGGTTGGACACAAAACTGCCTCAGTGGTAATGTCTCAAGCATTTGGATTCCCAGCATTTCCAGTAGATACCCATATCCAAAGATTGCTTAAAAATTGGGGGATTTCTAAAAGTGATAATGTAGTTATAACAGAAAGAGAGGCGAAAGCAATATTTCCAGAAAAACTTTGGAACAAACTGCATTTGCAAATTATCTTTTATGGTAGAGCATATTCACCGGCAAGAAGTCCAAAAAAAGATATTGATTATATCACAAGAACTATTGGAACGCGAGCTGCTATTTCAGGATTAAAATAATAATTAACAATTGTTAATGACATCTTTTCATAACTTTTGCTTAAGTTTGAACTGTGTCAACCCGGCATCAACAATCATTTCATTAATTTTGTTTCATGGATACAATTGATAACAACCGAAAACCTAATGTTCGCATTAAATCACCTTCTGTATTGACTGGTGATATTGGTAAAATACCACCACAAGCTGTGGATATAGAACAAGTGGTACTCGGTGCTATGATGCTGGAACAGAATGCTGTTAATGATACCATTGACATTTTAAGTGCTGAAAGTTTTTACGATCCTAAGCATCAATATATTTACAGAGCTATTCACGAATTATTTGCTACTACCAATCCAATTGACTTGGTTACCGTAACCAGTAAACTGCAAAAGAAAGGTGAATTAGAAGCTGCTGGAGGCGTCGCTTATATTTCTCAATTAACAAATCGGGTTGCTTCTTCTGCTCACATTCAATTTCATGCTCGAATCATAGCTGAAAAACATATTAAAAGAGAATTGATCAGTTCTAGCAGCGAAATAATCCGTGATGCCTTCAATGACACAGTTGATGTTTTTGAATTGTTAAATAGTGCAGAAACGAAATTGTTTAAGATTGGTGAAAAAAACATGAGTAAGCAGGTCGTTTCTATGAAGTCGGTTGTTCGAGACGCAATTGATGAAATTGAAAAAGCAAGAACCAATGCAGATGGAATTTCAGGTGTTGCAAGTGGATTCCATGATCTAGATAAAGTTACTGCAGGCTGGCAAAAATCTGATATGATTGTCCTAGCGGCCCGACCAGGAATGGGGAAAACTGCTTTTGTATTGTCCATGGCACGCAATACAGCCGTAGATCATAACAAGCCAGTTGCTATTTTTTCCTTAGAGATGTCGGCTGTTCAATTGGTAAAACGCCTTATTGCAGGAGAAGCTCGAATAGATTCTGAAAAATTAAGAAAAGGGAATTTAGCGGATCATGAATTCCAACAATTACATACTCGAATTGCGAAATTAACGACTGCCCCTATTTTTATTGATGATACCGCTGGAATTACCATATTTGACTTTAGAGCTAAATGCCGTAGGTTAAAACAACAGCACAATATAGAATTGGTTATTATTGATTATTTGCAGTTAATGAGTGCTAAAGATGGTAAAAATGGAGGGAATCGTGAACAAGAAATTTCAACAATCTCTAGATCCATTAAAGAAATAGCAAAAGAATTAAATATCCCAATAATTGCTTTAGCGCAATTAAGTCGTTCGGTTGAACAGCGAGGTGGTGACAAACGACCTATTCTTTCCGATTTGCGTGAATCAGGTGCCATTGAACAAGATGCTGATATTGTTTCCTTTATTTATCGCCCAGATTATTATGGAATTGTAAAAGATGAAGATGGAAATGCTACCAATGATATTGGTGAAATAATTATTGCAAAACATAGAAATGGTTCCACTGCCAAAGTTAGATTGCGTTTTGTACCTCATTATGCACGATTTGAAAACCTAAACGATTCTTCGGAATATACAGATTTGAATAGTGTAAGTGGTATTTCTAATTTTGATTCTGAATCAAAAACATATACTGTACCTAGTAAAATGAACAGTCCGATTTCAGAAGATGACTTTTTCAAAGAAGACGAAGAACCAACTCCTTTCTAATGACTAAAGGTATACTTGTACTTTTCTTATTTCTTTCAATGGGTTTGCGCTTGCAAGCTACGCAGCTGCTTGTCCCTATGGATGAAAAACAAACCAACCATTTAAAAGCTTATGGGATTGCGTTTTGGACTTTAGAAAATGGCTTGATCATCGAATGGCTGCTCAATTATCGTGGCGGATCGTTTTTGATTCCTCATTCTAAATTAATAGAGCAAGAACTAATTATTAGAGGAGTAAAATACGAGGTGCTGGCCGAAGGACAAGTAAATCAGATTAAATCACAAATAGCAGACCCTGAAGTTAATATGGAAGTGGTGCAACTTGAGAAAGCGCCAAAAATAGCAGTGTATACTCCTCCCGACAAACAACCATGGGACGATGCCGTTACAATGGTTCTAGAATATGCGGAAATTAAATACGATAAAATCTATGACTCCGCAATAGTAATGGGAATGCTGCCTAAATATGATTGGTTGCATCTACATCATGAGGATTTCACAGGACAATATGGTAAATTTTACAGTTCTGCTCGGAATCAAGTATGGTACCAACAACAAGTAGTTGCTGCCGAAAAAAACGCAAAAATGCTTGGTTTTAAAAAAGTATCAGCACTTAAATTAGCGGTGGCGCAAAATTTAAAAAACTTTGTCATTGGAGGTGGATTTTTATTCACCATGTGCAGTGGAACAGATAGTTATGATATTGCCTTGGCCGCACAAGGAATTGACATTTGCGAATCCGTTTTTGATTACGATGGTTCTGACCCCAATGCACAAAGTAAATTGGATTTCAATCAAACCTTTGCTTTTAAAGACTTCCATCTCAATAAAGATCCAATGGTTTATGAATATTCAGATATTGATGCGTCAGATTTAAGAAACAATAAACTCATTTCAGAACAAACAGATGTTTTTACCCTTTTCGATTTTTCAGCTAAATGGGATGTTGTTCCGACCATGTTGACCCAATGTCATACGAATATTATAAAAGGTTTCATGGGACAAACAACGGATTTTAGAAAAGAATTTATTAAAACCAATGTTTTGGTACTTGGAGAAAACAAAGCAGCTGGAACGGTTCGGTACTTGCATGGTGAATTGGGTCAAGGTATGTGGACTTTTTATGGTGGACACGATCCAGAAGATTACCAACATTTTGTAGGAGATCCCGCTACGGACCTCAATTTACACCCTAATTCCCCTGGATATAGATTAATTTTAAATAACATATTATTTCCTGCTGCTAAGAAAAAGAAGAGAAAAACATAATATTAACTTATTTTTCATTGTTAATTCAATTGTTTTCTTTAAACTTGCATCATAATCTCCAAGGAAATTTTCCTTCTACCTTAATCCTTCTTACAAAATCAAACAAAATTCATGGATCACAAAGAATTAGAGAATAAAAAAATATCCGATTTGCGTATCATTGCGGAAACCTTAGGTCTAAGCGTTTCGGAAACATTAAAAAAGGCTGAATTAATTTCAGCAATTATGGGAGGTTCTACTCCTTCAAATACAGAAGAACAATCAGATCAAGGAACAAGAGAGAAGCGCAAAAGAAAACCAATTGAAGAAATTAGCAAATCAAATATAGCTCCGCTGCCAAAAATGGCAAAAGAGGATCAGATGATTGCACAACCAAAATTAGATTTTGAGGAAGAAACAATCGACGAAAGTAATGAGATTAATAAGGAAAGTGAAGTATCGAATACTGAAAATATAGAAACCGAAAACACACCGCCAGTTAGACAACATAAAGTTCCGGTGCATAAACATCAAGAAAGAAAAGAGGCACAACAACCGCGTGATAGTGAGTCAAGACCAGAAAGAGAACCTCGTCAAGATGGTGAATTTAGAGCGGATGGTGAAGCCAGACCAGAAAGAGAAAATCGTCAAGAAGGACATAAACCACATCATAATCCGAACCAAAAGCAGGATGGTAAAACGGCTCAAGAAAAATTAGAAGAGAATTATGATTTAGTTGGAATTGTTTCTGCAGAAGGTGTTTTAGAAGTGATACAAGATGGTTATGGTTTTTTAAGGTCTTCAGACTACAACTACCTTCCATCACCTGATGATATTTATGTATCTCAAAATCAAATCAAATTATTTGGACTAAAAACGGGTGATACTGTTAAAGGAACTATTCGTCCGCCAAGAGAAGGTGAGAAATTTTTTCCTTTAGTGAAAGTAGAATCTATCAATGGTAGACATCCTTCTTATATTAGAGATCGTGTACCTTTTCAATATTTAACACCATTATTTCCAGACGAGAAATTTAAATTAACCGGACATGCACAAGAAACCTTGTCCACCCGTGTTATGGATTTATTTGCTCCAATTGGAAAAGGACAACGCGGTATGATTGTTGCCCAGCCAAAAACGGGTAAAACCATGTTGCTAAAAGATGTTGCCAATGCAATTGCAGCGAATCATCCTGAGACTTATTTAATTGTATTGCTTATTGATGAGCGCCCAGAGGAGGTTACTGATATGGCTAGAAGTGTAAAAGCTGAAGTAATTGCTTCCACTTTTGACGAACCAGCAGAGCGACATGTAAAAGTAGCCAATATGGTTTTGGAAAAAGCCAAAAGAATGGTAGAATGTGGACATGATGTTTGTATTTTATTAGACTCCATCACGAGGTTGGCGCGTGCTTATAATACAGTTTCTCCAGCCTCTGGAAAAGTACTTTCTGGTGGTGTAGATGCTAATGCACTTCACAAGCCTAAGCGTTTCTTTGGTTCTGCTAGAAAAATTGAAAATGGAGGTTCCTTGTCTATCCTTGCAACAGCATTAACAGAAACGGGATCTAAAATGGACGAAGTAATCTTTGAAGAATTTAAAGGTACAGGTAATATGGAACTTCAATTGGATCGTAAAATTTCTAATCGTAGAATATATCCTGCCATCGACATTACCGCTTCAGGAACACGAAGAGAAGATTTATTAGTAAATAAAGATGCCCTACAGCGTATTTGGTTGATTCGTAAATTTATTGCGGACATGAATCCTGTTGAAGCAATGGAATTCTTAAAAAATCATATGGAAAATACCATTTCAAATGAAGAATTCCTTATCTCGATGAACAGTTAATATGAAAACACCTATAATAACCGGATTAATTGCCGCATTGGTATGGATAGCAATTAAATGGGGAGGATATGCCTTTGGTTTTTTCAACAATGGTGCTGTACAACCCTATGTATTTACCAATATGTTTTTACTGACAGCTTCAGTATCCATCGGATTGTATTTAATAAAAAAGAATGCGAAGCAGAAAAGTAATTTACTTTTAGATATAAAAACTGGAATGACCGCTGCTATGCCTTATACCGTTATTGTAAGTGGATTTATTTTTATTTTCTATACCTACATCAATCCTGAATTTAATCAAAAACAATTGGAGCGGACTAGAATATCATTACAAGATAAAAAAGTGCTTACCTCCTTGCGCAATTCAAATCCCACCTTGGAAAACAAAACAGACCAGGAACTATTAAAAGAAGGGATGAAACAAACGAGACAAATTATCAGTCCTCAATTTACGATGTTAGTTTCCTTGTTAGGTCTATTGGTTTATGGTACTATGAATTCATTGGTAATCTCCTTGATCTACCGAAGCTTAATCTTTAGAAATCAAAGAGATGAACCTTTAACAGAAGAAATTAAGGAATAATTCTCTTCATTAGACTGCTGTTTTCTACCAAGTTTCGCAGAGCTTCATTCCTAGTTCATCATAATCAATTCCATCAAAATTACCTGATGACATCATCAAAAGAACCGAATTACGCCAATCTTGATTTGAAATAAAGTTCAAAACATCATTGGTGTGATTGAACACAATTACTTTTCCTCCAAAACCATCTTGAACCAGATCAACTGAAATTTCAGGGAGCTTTTTGTGAGCAACGACTTCTGGACTATAATAAACAACTGCTGCATCAGCACTATCCATTGCACCGAGATAATGAGGGAGAAATTCTTTTTGCAAAGAGGAGAAAGTATGCAACTCCATACAAGCGATTACTTTTCTATTGGGATACTGGTGTTTAACAGCGCTTGTTGTGGCCTTTAATTTGGAAGGAGAATGAGCGAAATCCTTATACATCACAAAATCATCTTTCTCGATCACCTTTTGCAGCCTTTTTCCTGCACCTTTGAAGTCAGCCATAGCAGAGAAGAAATCCGCAGGATCAATTCCCAAACATTTCGCCAATTCCATTGCGCCCATGAGATTTTGTAGATTATGAGGTCCAAAAATTTGCAAGGGATATTCCATTCCTTCATATCGCAAAACCGTACCTTCTTCCATCGGAGAAAAATCAGGAGTGTGATACGCTTGAACCTTTAGTTTACTTTGATATTTATGACCTAATTTATTTACCTCAAGATCTTCCTCATTGTATATTAGAGTACCTGAGTCAGTAATTAAGCTGCAAAAAGTATCAAACTGCTCCAAATAATTCTCAAAAGTGGGAAAAACATTAATGTGATCCCATGCAATTCCACTGAGCAGAGCGATGTTTGCTTTATACAAATGAAATTTAGGCCTTCGATCTATGGGAGAACTTAGATATTCATCTCCTTCTAGAACCATATATTTAGCGTCATCCGTTAATTTGACCATGCAATCATACCCTTCCAATTGAGCGCCGACCATATAATCTACATGAATGTCTAAAGCTTTTGTGGCGTGGAGCAACATAGAAGTTATAGTGGTTTTACCATGGCTACCACCAATAACAATGCGGATTTTATCTTTACTTTGTTGATACAAATATTCAGGATAAGAATAAATAGGGATATTCAAATCCTTAGCCCTCAACAACTCTGGATTATCCTCTCTTGCATGCATACCCAATATAACAGCATCTAAGTCAGCATGAATATGAGTGCTATCCCATCCTAAATTTTGTGGGAGAATCCCTTGATTTAACAGTCGTGATTTTGAGGGTTCGAATATTTCATCGTCAGATCCTGTTACAATGATTCCTTTTCTGCTTAAGGCTATAGCCAAGTTGTGCATTGCACTTCCTCCTATAGCAATAAAATGTACTTGCATAATTAATAATAAAACCTAAAAGTAATCCAGAAAAGGAATGAATTTAGAAGTTGCATAAATAGTTACTGACACCTTACTTTTGAAAGCTTCAGTCGCTTATTCACATGCAGTAATAATGGTTAATTCAGGGTGAATAACATTGGCTCCTTTGGATTCATTGGTCCACATAAATTCAGTTATAGTGGAACCATTGCAAGTAAAAGAAGAAATACCCCTTTCATTTCTAGTATGTTCATACACGACACCGAAACCATTTGGATCTACAACCACCCTTCTAACGATAACAGTAACCACATAGCCATCTGTATTTTTAATTTCATATACGCGTTCCGTAAATGCGTTCCATGGGAAGCAGATGTTTTTTTCATCACGCAAATAATTAGGACTCGTAATATTTACGGGAACATAATTCTTCAATTTTTGAATATCTTTTGCGGACGATTCTTGTTGCTTCTTCGAAATGGAATCTTTTTGAAATTGATTGTATTCTAAGATCTTTTTATTTCTTTGAAGCTGCGCTGCTAGTTCAACATTTTCTTTTGCTTTTTGAATATTCATTAATTCAATTTCGGTCTTTGCTTTAATTACTTCCAATTCTTGTAAAGCATGAATTTGCGCTAGTTCATTTTGTTTTAAAAGCGCTTGAGCATCCATGTCATTTTTCATCAGTTGGATTTCTTTTGCTCTCCTCTCCCCTTCTTTAAGCACCAATTCTTCTCTTTGCTGAATAGAAAGATTGTTTGCATTAACAATTTTGGCCATTTCTTTTTGTCTTTCAATAGCTTCAACTTGATTATTAATACCTATCAATTCTATTTGAGTCTTCTGGTCTTGAATGTCTTTAGCGGCATCAGCCTGACGGGATTCCTCAGTTAATGTCTGGAATTCATTTTCTTTAGCAATATCATTTTTTAAATCCTGCAGATAAGTAGCTTTTGCTTTTTCAGATTCATTACGCGTAAAATCCAATTGTTGAAAAGCATCTGTTGTATTTCCGATAACTTGTTCACCTGGAGTGCTTAATTTTGTCCCTGCAGTATTCGGTTTAGATATTTTAACAGGAGCAACAATTTTTTGTAAAGAGTCTAATGAAATCGTAACCTTGAGTAGCTCTGCATTAGAAACTTTTGAAGATTGAGCAAGAACGAATAGTTCCTTAATCGCTACCAAAGCTTTAGCGGAATCTTTTGAGGCAACTACTTTAATTTTTGCTGGCTTGTCTTTATAATATTTAGTAACAGCTCCCAATCGTACTTTTAAGGCAATAACTTCAGGAGTCGTGGCTTTACTTTTAAGTGGTTCTTTAGATAATAAAGCATTAGCTTCAGCTAATTTTCCAGGCGCATTATCAATCGCTAAAGCCACTTGATCAAGGGCATTTTTATATTTTTTCTCTTCTTCCTCTTTTTTCTTTAGGACCTCTTGCACACGACCTTTAACTTCTACAAGTTTAGAATTTTTAAGATTCTCATCCGTCAAATAAGCAACCAACATTTCAGCTTTCTTATAAGTCTCAATTGCTTTATCGTATTGATTTTTAGAATTAAGATCATACGCAGTTTTCAATTCCTTCCCAATACTTTCATCTATTTGTTTATTTACTAAATCTCGCTGAATCTTTTTTGAACCTTCCGTTAAAAGTTGGGCAATTAAATTTTCAATTTTAACATAACCCAATTTGGATTTATCATAAGCTCCTGTAGCATTCAGGACTTTGGTTGACTTTAATTCATTAGATATTTCTAATTCTAATGCAGCACCTTTTAAATTGTTATTTAAAGTAGCTATTTCAATATTTATCTTATCTTTTTCCTCTTGCTTAATTTTTAATTTTAAGCCTTTGTCATATTCTGCAATTGCTTCTTTATATTTTTTTGCAGTTTGAAATTTTACTGCATTTGTCTTAATTACAATTAATTTTTTTGCATCAGCATCTTCATCGACTTTAACTTTTTTCAGCTGTTTAATTGCTTCAATTTGTTTCAAGGAGTATGCGTTACCTAAATCCTTTTTGCCTAATTCTATAAACTTAGCCATTGCTGCATCTAGATTACCTTGCCCTATCAATGCATCCCCTTCCGCAGCCAGCAATTTTATTTCCTCTTGCCTTTTTTCTTCAGCAATGACGGCATCAAGGTTCTTTTTAAAAGCTATTTTCTTTTTAATTACAATAGAATCTTTACTGTTGGATACGAGCGCGGAATCACAATAAGAAATTGCTTTTTCATAATTTTTAATTTGGGCAAAAGTTTCTGCTTTAGTCATAAATTTAGAAACAACAGCTTGATTTTCAGCAGCTTTAAACGCTGTAATTATTTTATCATCTGCCAATTTCTTAAAAGCTAAATCAGGAATCATAATATTTTGATTGTCGTCCCACAGAAACTTCTCAGCATATTCATTAGGTCCAACAACAATTGTTACCCCTTGTCTCACTTGAAACAATTCAATTAACAACTCTTCAGCAGCTTGAATTACAGCATTATTACCCTTGAACTTTAAGGCTTTAAAATCAAAATAAATCCTTTTAGACAAATAATTAGGCTTTGAAGCAATAATCTCAAATGGAATGTTCTTGTTTATTTTGGCACTAATTGAATAATCTCCAACACTATTGGTAATGGCCTTAGATATTGTTTTTCCATCTTGAACAACATATAAGGAAACCCCTACTAACTTTGATTTCGTATCATAATTATTGACATAACCCGGTAGGATAAGATCAAAAGTTTGAGCCTGAATACTATTCAAGGAAACAAAAACCGATAAGAAGAATATAAATAAGCGCATAAACAACAAATAAGTCAATAACAAAGATGAAAATCGATTCTATTTTTACCTTTGTATGTAACGCAAATTTGAGAAAAAATCACGAGTAAAAAAAATGCTGCAAATTGATCAGTTAAGTTATTGGGAAAGAGACACTTATTTCACTGAAAATGACATCGTTATTATTGGTGCTGGAATTGTTGGATTAAGTACAGCGATTTTCATCGCAGAACGCTTTCCAAAAAGACGCATATTAATAGTAGAACAAGGATATTTGCCCAGTGGAGCAAGCACAAAAAACGCTGGATTTGCTTGTTTTGGAAGTCCTAGCGAATTAGAAGATGATCTAAAAACTATAAGTGAATCTGAAGTGTGGGAAACCTTTCAATTAAGGTATGAAGGATTGAAGACCTTGTTCCAATTAATTGATAGAACTGCTATAGATTATAGTCCTTGTGGCTCATGGGATTTAATACAAAATGATGCCCCTGAAATTGAAAGTGGATTTATTGACTATTTAAACCATAAAGCACAAGAAATAACCGGTGAGGAGTTAATTTATTCTGAGGACAAACAGGGGAATAACACCTTTGGATTTAATGGATTTAGAACCTCCTACTACAATCGATTGGAAGGTAGTTTGAATACCGGGAAACTGAATGATGAACTTTATAAGCATGCAATAAGAAAAAATATTAAAGTTTTATTTGGAGTGAAATGCGCATCATTTTTTGAACATAACGATGCTATTGAACTACAATTGAACATCGGAAAAATAAAAACTGAGCAATTAATTATTTGTTCCAATGGATTCGCCAAAGAACTTGTAAATGAGGATGTTATTCCTGCTAGAGGTCAAGTATTAATTACCAAAGAAATTCCAAATCTTAAGATAGATGGAACCTTTCATTTTGACAAAGGATATTATTATTTTCGAAATGTCGGAAACAGAATTTTACTTGGCGGAGGAAGAAACATTAACTTCACTCAAGAAACCAGTAATAAACTGGAAACAAATGAAAGTATACAAAGCGTATTAAGATCAATACTAGCGGAACAAATACTTCCAAATACACCACACGAAATAGAAATGAGTTGGGCGGGAATAATGGGCGTTGGAAAAAGTAAAGAACCTATAATCAAACGCTACTCTAATAGAATTGCTATTGGCGTTCGTATGGGTGGAATGGGCGTTGCCATTGGCGCATTGGTTGGAAAAAAAATGAGTAATCTAATCGACTAATTTAATTTTAAAAAAGTGATATGGATATTGTAATAATCATCATTGGATTTATTTTGGTACTAATAGGTTTGGTAGGCGTATTTGTCCCAGTACTTCCAGGTCCACCATTATCCTGGCTTGGAGTATGGATGCTTTTTTGGACCGAAGCAATTTCCCTGGACTTTTTAGGCTACTTCCTTCTTTTTTATACCTTAGCCCTCGCTTTAATTAGTCTAATCTTGGAATATTTAATTCCCGCATTAGGGGCCAAATATTTAAAAGGGACTAAATATGGGATTTGGGGAAACTACATCGGCTTAATTGTCGGATTATTCACACCTGTTCCTTTCGGATTTCTATTATTTTCATTTATTGGCGCCTTAGCTGGCGAACTCATTTATGATCACAAAGATTTTAAACGCGCCATATCCGCGGCCATTGGTACCTTAATTGGTTTTTTGGTTTCAGTTCTTTTAAATACTGGAATTGCACTGATAATGCTCGGTGTATTTATTTATTTCGTGATTGCGAATTGGTCGGCAATTTTCTAATCAACGCACAAAAACCCATTCCTCTTTGGTAGAATCCTGAGCACTGTAGGAATAATTATCTATGTGATAATCAAAAAGTTCCTCTGCCTCCAATAGATTATTCTGAATGATATAGCGTGCCATTTTACCTCTTGCATTTTTTGCATACATCATTACTACCTTTAATCCATTATTTGTTTTTTCCTTAAATACTGGGGTGACAACTCTAGATTTTAAAGACTTAAGCTGCAGCACCTTTGCATATTCCGTTGAAGCTAAATTAATTAATGTTCCGGGTACCTTATCGATTACTTTATTAAGCTTTTTGTCCCAAAAATCATACAAATTTGTGGCGGTTTTACTACATGGAAACTTTGTTTTCATTTCTAAGCGATAGGGAGCTATTAAATCCATTGGTTTTATTAATCCATACAATCCAGATAAAATAAATATTTGCGCATTGGCACGCTCTAATTCCTCTAGCGATAAAGAACTGAACTCTAATCCACGGTATACTTCACCTGCAAACAAAGTGTGTGCCGCTTGCAATTGGAAAGGACCTGTTCCTAAATGATTTTTCTTAAAACTTTTATTCCATAAAAAACCTTCTTTTGCTAAATTTTCCGAAATCCCCATAAGAGCTTGTAATTCCAAAATACTTTGCTTTTTTATTTGACTATTTAAAGATAAAGCCTCTTTGTAAAAAATTGGTATTGAACCTTTTAAACGCTCAGTAGGGTTAATTGTCAAACTTTTTGCTGGAGATAATATGATTTTCATAAGATTGAACTTATTTAGTTTGTATATGTTTTTAATATTCTATTTAAAAAATATGTTAAAAAAAAGTGAAGAATTGAATAATAATTTAACTAAATTTAGCTGTAAAATTAAAATTAAACTATGAATAAAAAACTACTTATTTTCTTTGTACTTATAATAGTTTCAAAGACATCATTTACTCAGACTTCTACTTTTTACGGCAATTTCTCTCCTACAGTGAGTCATTTAGTACCTGCAAAGGAATCAGAAGTATTCCCTAAAACAGTTGTGATTAAGCCTAATTTTAAAGGACGAGATGATAATCCAGTGGTTCAAAATCCAAGTCATAACATTGATTGGTTGTGGCAGCAACACCAAAATATGGAAAAATCGACAAGTGCGACAATCCTATGGAATTCAACCGGTTTAGGTCAGAATATTTCTCCTCCAGATCCTACAGTGGATGCGGACAGTTCGGTTGTGATTATGTCAGCCAATGGAAACGGCGGAAGTGTTTATCGTATTTTTAATAAATCTACAGGCGCAACAGTAGCCAGTTCTTTGTCGATGCAGACTCTTGGTGGCCCAGCTGGAGCTGGAGATCCAATTGTATTGTATTACAAACCAGCAAGAAAATGGTTTTTGATGGAATTTTCAAGTTCGGGAAATAAATTAATAGTGCATGTTTCTCAAACCAACAATCCTCAAGGAGCATATAATACCTATCAATTTACTTGTCCTGCTTTTCCAGATTACCCAAAATGGAGTTTCTCTCAAAGTTCTGATGCTTTCTTAGTTTCTACCAATGAAGGTGGTCCACCGAAAGTTTACGCTATGAAATTAAGTAGCTTATTAACAGGTGCTACTTCACCTTTCATAAGTGTTCCAATTGGATATTCCTTAAATGGCTTTGGTTTTCAATCTATTACTCCCGTTGATCTTGAAGGAGATCTAGCTGCACCAACAGGTATGAAACCTTTATTTGTAAGACACCGCGATGATGAGAGACACTCTAATGGAACACCTGACAGTGGAACAAATGACTGGATTGAATTATGGGAAATGACCATCAATTGGACCAATAGCACTGCAACGGTAGCAAAAACTCAAGATATTGCTATTGGTGAAATAGACTCAGATTTATGCGGACTGACAAGTTTCAACTGTATTCCACAACCAGGAACAACGGTAAAATTAGATCCACTTAGAGAAACAGTAATGTACAAGGCACCCATGCGTGTTTTTTCTGATCATCAAGCGATGGTACTTTGTCTTTCTACTGATGTAAGTGGTGCCAACCGCGCAGGTGTAAGATGGGTAGAAATTAGAAGAGCAAGCGGAAGTTTAGGTTCGTGGACTTTATATCAAGAAGGAACCTATGCTCCAGGAGCGACATTAAATCGATGGATGCCAGCCATTAATATTGATAAATTTGGAAATATCATTATGGCTTACTCTACTTCAAGCGGAACAACGGGTGAATTTCCTTCTATTAAGATGACAGGAAGAAAACCATGTGATCCACTTGGACAAATGACCATGACAGAGACTGTTGTTAAAGCAGGCACCACTGTCAAAACTTCAGATACAAGATGGGGAGATTATCACCACATGTCCATTGATGATTTTGATGGCGAAACATTCTATTATACAGGTGTTTATCATAGTTCTGCAACTAAAACTTGCGTCGCAGCAATTAAAATGAATCCAGATGCAACCGATGCTTCCATTGCGAATGTATTCCAAGTGAACCCCGGAACAATTTGTGGTTCAACGGTTCAATTGGGCGTTATTATCGAAAATCGTGGCAGTAATGCCATTACTTCTGGAAGTTTCACTTGGCAAGTTGGCACTGGAACCACAACCTCTGTAAATTATACTTCAAGTCAAATGAATGGAGTTGGAACTACCGATACTATTTTTGTAACCGTTTCGGGAATACTAACGGGAAGCAATACAGTTAACTTTACTTCTACAGGCGTTAACGGAACAAGTCCAGATGAAAATATTTGTAATGACTTAATGACTATAACAGTAACAGCAGGTGCAGGATTAATCACAGTTAATAATACTTTGACAGCACCTAGTTGCACTGGAAATAATGGGCAAATTAATTTAACGGTAACCGGTGGTTCATCACCCTATACTTACAGTTTAAATAGTGGCGCGAATCAAACTACTGGATTATTTACAGGATTAGCGGCAGGAACCTACAACTATTCTGTAACAGATAATACAGGATGTGCAGGAACGGGAATTATTCAATTAAATCCAGCTACGAGTATTTCAGTAACTAGTAATCAAACAGCAGAGGTACTTTGTAATGGTCAACAAAATGGTGCTTTCAGTATCAGTGCAACGGGTGGACAAAGCAGCTATACCTACTCGCTTGATGGCACTAATTATCAAACTACTAATGGATTTACAGGATTAGGTGCGGGAACTTATACGCTATACGCAAAGGACGCCAATGGTTGCATAGGAACTAGCTCTTATACCATACTTGAGCCAAGTGTTTTAACTGCGAATGCATCCCCTACTGCAATTACATGTTTCGGAGCAGACAATGGAATGATTACCGTTCTTGCCAATGGAGGAACTCCTTCCTATACTTACAGTATCGATGGTTCAGTATTTACAACTGGAAATATTATTCAAAATCTTGCTCCTGGAAACTATACAGTTTCAGTAAAAGATGCTAATGGATGTACTACAACTTATGCAACAACCATTACAGAACCTTCTCAAGTTAGTTTAACTGGTGTCTCTACTCCTGCTTCATGGAATAATGGAACGATAACAGTAACAGGTGCTGGAGGATTAAGTCCTTATACTTATAGTATTGATGGAATTAATTATTATTCAGGATCTTTATTTTCTAGTTTATTTGCAGGTAATTATACCTGTTATGTAAAAGATAATAATGGTTGTATTACTTCCGTAGTTGTTGTTGTTGAAGCAATTCAAGGATTAGAAGAAAACCAAGGCAATGGAATCCAAGTAAGTGTTTTGTATCCTAATCCTAATAATGGTACTTTTAACTTAGAAGTAAATGGCATCATTGGAGATGAAATTGAATGTAAGTTATTCAACATGCAAGGGCAACTCGTTTCCAATTTTAAATTAGGAGCTCAAAATGGATCCACAAAAAACACCATTGAAATGAGTGAAAAATTGGCTGCAGGTGCTTATTATCTAGGCGTTTACAACGACAAAAGAGCTTGTGTTGTTAAGTTTATAAAAGAATAATATTTATCATTTATCATTAAAAGCACCTTAGGGTGCTTTTTTTTTGCGCTACAAATAGTATAAAATGTACTTTCGTTAAAAAAAAAATCCAATGAAGATTCAAAAAAATCCAAGAACCTATATTTCATCTGAATTAAATATTACCTCTTTTGAAGAAATACTTCCCTACTTAGAGGAACTTTCTACTAGAGAAATAAATTCTAAAGAAGCATTCTTAACCTGGTTGTCAGATAAAAGTGAATTGGATGCAGTGCTAGAAGAAGATCAAGCATGGCGGTATATAAAAATGTCTATTGACACAAAGAATAAAGCACACGCTGATTCCTATAATTTTTTTGTGACAGAAATCCAACCAAAACTAGCCCCTTTTGACGATCTATTAAATAAAAAACTAAGTGAAAGCTCTTATAAAAAAAATCTAGAAAATGAGGAGGCTTATAAAATTTACTTCAGAGCAATTGATGTACAACTTCGACTATTCAAAGAAGAAAATATAGCATTGGAAGCTGAATTAAGTGAAGAGGCTCAAAAATACGGCTCCATTGCTGCCGCACAAACCATCCAACATGATGGAAAAACCTTAACCATGCAACAAGCAGCTCAATTCTTGAAAGATCAAGATCAAGCATTGAGAAAAACTATTTTTGTTTCCATGGCAGAACGAAGAAATTTAGACCAAGAATCCTTAGATGATTTATTCACCTCATTAATTCAAAAAAGACATCAATTAGCGCTTAATGCTGGATTTGAAAATTACAGCACTTATAAATTCAGTGAATTAGGAAGATTTGATTACACCAAAAAAGACTGCTTAGACTTTCACGAAGCTATTAAAACATTAATTGTTCCAATAGTAAAACAAATTCAAAAGAAGAAACTTGACCTATTTAAAAAAGAGAAATTCAAACCTTGGGATTTGGAAGTAGATCCACTTGGGAAAGCAGCATTAAGTCCTTTTAAAAGTGGAAAAGAAATGCTAGATGGAACTGTTGCTGTGTTTGACAAAATAGATCCTTATTTTGGTTCTTGCTTAAGAACAATGGAAGCGATGGGTCATTTGGATTTAGAATCAAAAGAAGGTAAAGCTCCAGGAGGCTATAATTACCCATTATATGAAATTGGTGTTCCTTTTATTTTCATGAATGCAGTAGGAGCTCAAAGAGACTTAGTAACCATGGTTCATGAGGGAGGACATGCCGTTCACTCCTTTTTAAGTAGAGATTTAAAACTTACAAGTTTCAAAAATGTTCCTTCCGAAGTGGCTGAATTAGCTTCCATGTCAATGGAATTACTTTCCATGAACTATTGGGACACCTTTTACGGTAATACCGAAGAGTTAAATCGCGCGAAAAGAGAACAATTAGAAGGAATATTAAAAATTCTACCTTGGATTGCACAGATTGATGCCTTTCAACATTGGGTTTATGAAAACATAGAGCATACGAAGGATGAAAGAAAAGCTTACTGGTTACAACTTTCTTCAGACTATGGGACAGGTTTGACAGATTGGACAGGATATGAAGATCAAGTAGCTTACTCTTGGCAGCGGCAATTACACTTATTTGAAGTTCCTTTCTACTATATTGAATACGGTATTGCCCAGTTAGGCGCACTAGGGATATGGAAAAATAGCAAATCCAATTTCCAAGAAACTATTACTAATTATAAAGAAGCATTAAGCCTTGGCTATACTACCTCTATTCCTAATATATATGCTATTGCAAATATAAAATTTGACTTCTCCTCCCATTACTTAAAGGAATTGGTTGATTTTGTACAGGAAGAATTAGGAAAAATTTAAGATAAGCATAGTCAATTTTAAAATTCTATTTATATTTGCACCCTTCAATACAATGGCGAGGTAGCTCAGTTGGTTAGAGCGCAGGATTCATAACCCTGAGGCCGAGAGTTCAAATCTCTCTCTCGCTACAAAAGGTCAGCATTCAAATCTCTCTCCCCAGATGAGTCTGCGACTATCAGGATAAACGCTACAAAAAAAAGGAAGTGAAATGTCACTTCCTTTTTTTTTAAATAATAAACAATTGTATGATAAAATTTCTTTTTTCAATTACAATTTCCATCACTTCCTTTATTTCCTTTAGCCAAAATTTAAATTTACTATCATTTGGCTCAGACAATGCATTAGATATAATGACATGGAATTTGGAAACATTTCCAAAGGCAGGTCAAAATACCATGGATTCAATTTCAAAAATAGTTTTGGCGCTTGACATGGATGTGATTGCAGTTCAAGAAATAGACGACACCAGCGCCTTTTCTAATATGATGTTAGGGATCAATGGATATGATGGTTTTGCAAGATTAAATTATTTGGTAGGATTAGGGTTTATCTACAAAACTGCAACTGTTCAAATTAATGACCTGTATGAAATATATACTGCTCCTCAATATTGGAATAATTTCCCTCGGGCACCCATTGTAATGGATATGAACTTTATGAATCAGCGTTACATATTGATTGTAAATCATTTAAAATGCTGTGGAGATGGAATAATTGACTTAGGTAATACCAATGACGAAGAAAACAGAAGATTGGAAGCAATGAATCTTTTAAAGAATTATATTGATTTGCATTTTTCAAATGTAAAAACAATCTTATTAGGTGATTTAAACGATGAAATTACAGATCCATTGAATACAAATGTTTTTAGTCAAATTATTAATGATCCTGCTCATTACAGTTTTGCAGACTCCTCTATTGCTTATGGCACAGCTGCAAATTGGTCCTACCCTACTTGGCCATCTCACTTAGACCACTTGATTGTAAGCGATGAACTTTTTTACGACTTAAATCACGGCGGGTCATTTGTTCAGACACTTAAGCCAGAACAATATATCTCGAATGGTTGGCCATCTTATGAATTGCTTATTTCTGATCATAGACCAGTGGCCATGAAAATATTTCCAACAGAAGTATTACAGACAAACGAAATTACCTTTCCGGAAACAAGTTTGGCAATTTTTCCAAATCCAAGCAACGGAAAGGTAAGCTTTATTTGTTCTTGCATGGAACCTAATTTGAATTTGTCGATTTATACAAGCAATGGACAATTGGTTTTTTCAGAACAGATGAGTTCAAATACAATTTGGAATACTGAAAATGTAAAACCTGGAGTATATTTTGTAACGCTATATGGGAATAATGAAATTATTGAGCGTAAAAAGCTCCTGCTTTTTTAGGATAAGAATTGTAGTAAGAAAATAAATATTAAAGACTTTTCATATTTTATTCGCGGAAATCTCGACGCATCAAATAAGAAAACATCAATTCTCGACATTTATTCCTCTCAAAACCCTTGTTAAATATAGGATTTAAGGGTACTTTATTAACAAAAAGGCCTATTTTTCAACATTTTCATACTTTTTTTTCTTAAAACCTAATGTTGACAAGGATATTCAGATATATTTGTCAAGGTAAATAATTATTAACTATTTAAAACAATTACTATGAACAAAGCAGAATTAATTGATGCGATGGCAAATGGATCAGGATTGACCAAAGCTGACGCGAAAAAAGCATTAGATGCATTTGTAGATGCTACAACTGGAGCATTGAAGGCAGGAGACCGTATTTCTTTAGTAGGATTTGGTTCTTTCTCTATTTCAGCTCGTGCAGCTAGAAATGGTCGTAACCCAAAGACAGGTGCAGTTATCAAAATTGCAGCTAAAAAAGCGGTTCGTTTCAAAGCTGGTGTTGAACTATCTTCGAAAGTAAACTAAGAAACTTTTTAGTTTTGAAAAAGGGTTTAGATTTCTAAACCCTTTTTTTTATGCCTTTATCCAGCGGAAGTAATTTACCCTACCACTGTTAGAAACCAATCTGATAATAAAGATTCCTTCAGGTAAATTTGAAACATCCATTTGAAAAGAATCTGTCATCATTGTATTCGAATAAATCAATGGACCATTAATAGAAAAAACAATAATGGTATTAAAGAGTTCAAATCCTAAATCTTTTATATTCAGCAAATCAACTCCTGGATTTGGAAAAATAAAACAATCTTGATTTCCACTCCATTCTTTTATGCTATTAGTTGTACAAGCACCATTAGTATAAGCTGAAACACCTTGATAATTTGTTGCCCAACAAGCGTTAAAATAAGTGATAGAATCACAGGAACAAACAGGTAGGTAGATGTCGGGACATACGACATTTAAATTAATTAAGGTCGAATCTATACAATCTATAACGATTGCTGTATCTATACCACCACATAAACTATTGCATTGATATCCACTTGGATAAAAATAGGCTGAATAATCAATTCCATCACTACCAATAAAACTACAGCCAGATACAGTAAAACAAGTATCATTTTGACGAATCACACCAAGCACCATCGCACAGGCACCAAAATCAACACCACTTGGAATAATCATACAAGTATCAGGTGGCACAAGTGTACATTCACCATCCGTAAAAGAACTTACCCCGTAATTGTATGTGGCAACACATGCATTGGAATAAGTGACACCATCACAGCCGCAAACAGGTACATAATCTCCTGTACAAAAAATACTAGGGTCAATCAAAGAAGAATCAATGCATGTTTGACTATTCAGACTTGTTGAGAACAACAAGACTAGAAGTAAGAAAAAGATTTTCATAAAATTTTATACTACATTTAATTCATTTTCACTTCTAGCAATTACTGCTGAAGCCAAACAATTTCCGAGAACATTTACTGAAGTTCGTCCCATATCCATGAGCGCATCAATGGCCAAGATAACACTTGCTTTTTCTGGATCTAAGCCCATGGTTGCAACTGTACCTGCTAAGATGACAAAAGATGCCCCTCTTACCCCCGCAACACCTTTACTGGTTAGCATTAGAACTAGACAAATACTAATCTGTTGTCCAATACTTAGATCTACCCCGGACATTTGTGCCACAAAAACTGCTGCAAGAGATAAATACAAGGTCGTTCCGTCCAAATTAAAACTATAACCTGTTGGAATAACAAAAGCGACAATTTTTTTAGGGACGCCGAAAGCTTCCATATTTTCCAATGCCTTTGGTAAAGCTGCTTCACTACTTGCTGTTGCAAAAGCCAAAGTTACCGGTTCGGTAACAGCCTTTATAAATTTTCGAATAGGGATCTTAGCAATTAATGCGATAGGCAATAAGACACAAGTAACAAAGATAACCAATGCGACATATAGCGTGCCGACTAATTTCATGAGATTGAAAAGAATATCAACACCTGATTTAGCCACTGTAGATGCTAAGGCACCAAAAACGGCAATAGGCGCTAAAAACATAACAATGTCAGTGAATTTAAACATAACCTCTGAAAGACTTTCTGCAAAATTTAGCATGGTCCGTTTGTGTTGTTCATGTTTGACCATTCCCAAGCCTATTGCAAAGACGATCGAAAATATCACGACTTGTAACACCTGATTTTCTCCAATTGCCTTAGAAATATTTTCCGGGAAAATTTCAACAAAATGATCCTTGTGTTCCGCTTTTTGCGCCAATAATTCAGTGGATTTTAATTTATCTGCAGTACTTATCTCAATCTTAACCCCTTTACCCGCTTGAGACACATTAATCGCAAGCAGTCCAATAAACAAAGCCATAGTAGTAACGATTTCAAAATACAAGATGCTTTTCAAACCTATTCTACCGACTTGCTTCAAATTACTATGACCTGCAATTCCTACTACCAAAGTGGCAAAAATCAAGGGAGCAACAAGTGTTTTGATCATCCGAAGAAAAATCTTTCCGAAACGCTCTGTTTCTAATGCAAAAGCGGGGAAATCCATACCTACTTCTACCCCTAAGATCATCGCTGTAAAAATCCAAAGCGCCAATTTCTTTCTTTTGAAAGAAATATAAATCAAAAGTCCCATCAGAATAAACCTCAAGGTTTGGAATGTCATTGGATCCATTTGAGGGAGTAAACTTTCAATAAAAAATAAAAGTCCAATATGAACGAAGATTACGATGTACCAAAAGATCGTGGTAAAAGAAGAGAATATTTTCATGTGATAAATTTAAAAAATAAATACCAGTAACATAGACACATCTGAAAATTATAAACACAAAAGCTAATAATCTTAAAGCGCGTATTCGTATATTTGGACTTAAATTTATCTTATGGCACTTTCGGAAAAAGAACTGGCATTCAATTCAAATGAAGATCATATGAAGCTGAAAATTTCAGCTTTAGAAAGAGCATTAGGGAAAATTTATCTAGGTGGCGGTAAGAAAAAAATAGATAAACTTCACGAAGCAGGAAAAATGACTGCAAGAGAACGCATAGATTTTCTACTTGATCCTGGAACAGAACGCATCGAAATTGGAGCGCTTGCTGGATATGGAATGTATGAAGAGCATGGAGGATGTCCAGCAGGAGGCGTTGTTATCGTTATTGGTTATGTATCTAAAAGACAATGTATTGTTGTTGCTAATGACGCGACGGTAAAAGCAGGTGCTTGGTTTCCTATTACGGGAAAAAAGAATCTTAGAGCTCAAGAAATTGCAATGGAGAATAAACTTCCAATTATCTATTTAGTAGATTCTGCCGGTGTATTTCTTCCATTACAAGATGAAATCTTTCCAGACAAAGAACATTTTGGAAGAATCTTTAGAAACAATGCCATCATGAGTTCTGAGGGAATTGTTCAAATTTCAGCAGTAATGGGTTCATGTGTTGCAGGTGGTGCTTATTTGCCCATCATGTCAGATGAATCGCTGATTGTAAACAAAACTGGAACTATTTTTCTTGCAGGATCTTATCTAGTAAAAGCAGCTATTGGAGAAGAAATAGACAATGAATTTTTAGGGGGAGCTACGACTCAAACAGAACTTTCAGGCATCTGTGATTACAAAGTAGAAAACGATGAGACTTGTTTGACCACTATTCGAGATTTAATGAGTCGCATCGGAAAAGTAGAAACTGCGGGATTTGATCGCATTGAAAGTTCAGCTCCAAAAGAAAATGCAGAAAACATCTACGGAATTTTTCCTGCAGAACGATCTAAGCCTTATGCTACAAGAGAATTACTGAAAACATTAGTTGATGATTCAATTTTAACCGAATACAAAGCCAATTATGGAAAAACTATAATCTGTGCCTATGCCAGAATTGACGGATGGAGCGTAGGGATTGTAGCTAATAATAGAGAAATAGTAAAAAACGCAAAAGGAGAAATGCAATTTGGAGGGGTTATTTATTCTGATTCCGCCGATAAAGCAGCAAGATTTATTATGGTTTGTAACCAAAAACAAATTCCTTTAGTCTTTTTACAAGATGTTACCGGATTCATGGTAGGTTCCAAAAGTGAACAAGGAGGAATCATTAAAGATGGTGCCAAACTAGTGAATGCTGTTTCCAATAGTGTGGTTCCAAAATTCACTGTAATAATGGGGAATTCATACGGAGCGGGGAACTATGCAATGTGCGGAAAAGCATACGACCCACGATTAATTGTGGCATGGCCAACAGCTGAAATCGCTGTGATGAGTGGTGCTGCAGCAGCCAAAACCCTACTTCAAATTGAAATAGCTACTTTAAAAGGAAAAGGTGCAACCATCACTCCTGAAAAAGAAAAGGAACTTTTTAACTCTATAAAAGATCGTTACGACAAACAGACTTCTCCTTATTATGCTGCGAGTCGAATTTGGGTAGATGCTATCATAGACCCTATAGATACTAGAAAAGTAATTTCAATGGGTATCGAGATGGCAGATCAATCTAAAATAACCAAGAGATTTAATGTAGGTGCCTTACAGACTTAATCATCAAAATTTCCTGATTCACTTTTCTTACCATTAAAATAATGGGTATAAGCAAATCCAACCGTTAAGAAGGATGAATTTTTATTGAATTCTGAAGGATCATAACCCAATTGAGAATCGACACCAATTAGCGATGGTTGGTAACTAAAACCGTAAAATGCATATCCAATAGAAAGACGATAGGAAGCATTAACATCTGAGGCTACAACCAAACCTAATACAGGTTCAACATAAACAGATTCAATTTGATTATAAGAAACGCCTTTAGCTTTTAAAGCATCTGTAGTAATAATAGATTGAGCATATCCTGTCTTGATACCTAAATCAGTTCCAAAGCGTTCCGTCCAAAATTTTTCATGACCCACTTTTACAAAAACTGCCCCCGTATGCATCCCTCCATATACCTTAGAAGGTACTCGAAACTCATTAACAGCAAAATAAGTATAGTGCAACCCCATTCCGAAGGAAAGTCCTTTTTTGAGTGTATATTGATAATAAGGGGAAACAGAAACCAGTCCTTGCATTATCGTTTTGAAAGGCATATTCACAAAAGCATTAGGCAATCCCAATTCAAGGGTGAAAGAATCATCAGGTTTTATTTTCTGAGTATGCGCAATACCTATTTGGAGTAAGCAGAAAAAGCAAAATAAGACTTTAATTTTTTTCATGAAGCAAGTAATTAATGTGAAGATACACAATTACCTTATTTATTCAAACTATTAACTTTTTTTCAAGCGCCATTGAGAACGCAATTTATTGAAGTAGTTGGCCGTTTCTGGTTCCATATTAAAATAGATAACCGGTACAACAAACAAGCCCAGGACTAAAGTACATTTGATAAAAATCAATAATAATGAAAGTGATTTATCAAGCAAGTATTCCGCTGGAATTCCTTGAGAGAGTCCCTCTATCAATGCAAATACTAGAAAAAATAAAAAGACTAATTTCAATTGAGACCTTTTAAAAGGCAATAGACCATATGCTTTGTAGATATAAAATGTTCTGGCGAAATTATAAATCACATACACCAAACCTGTTGCAAATGCAGCTCCTATAATTCCATATTTCGGTATGACATATAGATTCAATATAAAGATGCCAAGACATAAAAAAACGGTGAAAAACAGGTCGAATTTATATTTTTTAGAAGTAGAAAAAATAGTGCCATTCAAACCGCAATACATATCAACCATTCGTCCAATTAGTAAAAAGAAAAGAACATACATGCCAACACTAAATTCTGGTTTCAGAAAAGAAAAGAATTCAAATCGACAGGTCCAGATACAGAGAAAAGAAAGCAACCCTATAAACAAACCGACAGCGCTAGATTTCTCATAGATTTCTTGCATTCCAATCATGTCCTTAGCTTTCCATAATTTTGCGATAATTGGAGAACTGACACGAACAATGGCACGATAAGGAATTTGCAAAGCACTGGTAAGATTAATCATCGTGGTGTAAATACCAGTTTGTTTCAAATCCAGATAAGAGGCAATCATCAAGGCGTCCATTGAAATCACCAACAAGGTGGTTAAGGTATTGAGATAACTAAACAAACTAAAATACACCATTATTTTCCGGAATCGTTTTGGGATGGTTATTGATTTTATAGAAAAATGAAACTCTCCTATTTTTAATAAATAGATAAAGGAAACAAGACCCGGTATAAAATAGATCAGTACATGAAGAATAAAAAACAGTTCGAATGTAATGCTATTAAAAGCAAGCAGCAGTAAGAGACAAGTAACTCCAATTCTGAGTACTATATCTTGCAAAAAAACAGTAAAAACATTCTGAAATAATCCACGAAGATGATTTTCAAAAAGCATAAAAAACACATTAGCAATTCCTAATGGAATAATCCAATAATAATACTGAACAAAAAGAGGTGATTTTGAATTAAAATGATTGGAAATTGATCCCTGAAATAAATAAAAAAGTAAGGTAAATAATAGGATTCCAAAACAAACGACTATGGTATTCAGCAATAAAAAACCATAATGTTTTCGGGCTGCATTGCGAAAGAAAGGGAAAAATCGCCAAGTTACATAGACGGTACCAAGATTCGAAAGCTGAGCAAATAAAAGTCCAACAGCCAAAATCAAATTAATTAATCCGATTTGTTCAGTGCTTAAAAACCAAATGAAAAGCACCACTTTATTTACATAACCAAGGAATAAACCTAAGTAGGAAATAACAGTTGTTTTAAACGCATCCTTTTGGACAATTCCCATACTGTTCTAACCGTTAAGTCCAATAAGGCAGTAATTATTTGGACAAATGCATATATCTTTCGTTGTAAATCTTAGTAAAGAAAGGGTCTTTTAAATTTTTAATGAAGCGAATGGCTTCACCAGTTGATTTCATTTCAGGACCTAATTCCTTTTTAACATCAGGAAACTTCTCATAGGAGAATACAGGAATTTTAATTGCATATCCTTCTTTACGCGGCTTGAAGTCAAAATCAGTTACCTTTTTCTCTCCTAGCATTACTTTTGTAGCATAATTCACATATGGTTCATCGTATGCTTTTGCAATAAACGGCACCGTCCTTGATGCTCTAGGATTCGCTTCGATCACATATACTTTATCATCTTTTATGGCAAATTGAATATTAATTAATCCAACTGTTTTAAGGGCCACTGCTATTCTTTTGGTAATATCTTCAATTTGAGCAATAACAAAATCCCCTAAATTATAAGGAGGTAATACTGCATAAGAATCACCAGAATGAATACCTGCAGGCTCAATATGCTGCATAATACCAATGATGTAAACATTTTCACCATCACAAATTGCATCGGCTTCTGCCTCCCCTGCTCCAACAAGAAAATGATCCAATAAAATCTGATTGTTTCCCATTTCATTGATAATATCAACAACATGATGTTCCAACTCTTCTTGATTGATTACAATCTTCATTTTCTGTCCACCCAAAACATAACTTGGGCGCACTAAAAGAGGAAAACCTAAATCATTTGACAATTCGATGGCTTGTTCGGCATTTTGTACGATACCATATTTTGGGAAAGGAATATTATTTTCTTCTAGTACCTTTGAAAAACGACCTCTATCTTCCGCTAAATCTAAAGCTTCGAAGCTTGTGCCTAATATTTTGACACCATAGCGACTTAACTTTTCTGCCAACTTCAATGCGGTTTGTCCGCCTAGCTGAACGATAACGCCTTCAGGTTTTTCATGCTGAATAATGTCATAAATATGTTCCCAAAAAACAGGTTCAAAATATAATTTATCTGACGTATCGAAATCTGTTGAAACCGTTTCAGGATTACAATTAATCATAATGGTTTCATAGCCACATTCTTTAGCAGCAAGGACTCCATGAACACATGAATAATCAAATTCAATTCCTTGTCCGATTCTATTGGGACCAGATCCAAGAACAATTACTTTCTTTTTGTCACTCACAACGCTTTCATTCTCATATTCGAATGTAGAATAATAGTAAGGCGTTTGCGCTTCAAATTCAGCTGCACAAGTATCGACTAACTTATACACCCGTTTGATACCCATTTCTGTTCTTTTCTTATATACTTCAGATTCAAGACACTTCAAAAGGTGGGCAATTTGACGATCGCAATACCCTTTTTGTTTGCCTTCAAATAGCAACTCTTGAGGCAAGCTATCGACATTGAATTTTTCAATTTGTTTTTCAAACTTGATTAATTCCTCGATTTGCTTTAAAAACCAGATGTCAATCTTTGTTTTTTCAACAATTGTTTTAAAAGGAATTCCCAATTTAATGGCATCATAAATATGAAACAAACGATTCCATGATGCATGCTCTAAGCTATGAAGAATTTCATTTTGATTGGTCAATTCCTTTCCATCGGCTCCGAGACCATTTCTATTGATTTCAAGAGATTGACAAGCTTTTTGCAATGCTTCTTGAAAAGAGCGACCGATGGCCATTACCTCACCAACCGATTTCATTTGCAATCCTAATTCGCGATTGGTACCAGGGAATTTGTTGAAGTTCCATCTAGGTATTTTTACAATCACATAATCAAGTGTAGGTTCAAAAAACGCTGAGGTTGTCTTTGTAATTTGATTTTTAAGTTCATCTAGATGATAACCAATTGCCAATTTAGCAGCGATTTTAGCAATAGGATAACCCGTTGCTTTAGATGCCAAGGCAGAAGATCTAGAAACACGAGGATTAATTTCAATAGCAATAATATCTTCCGCATTATCGGGTGACACCGCGAATTGAACATTACAACCACCAGCAAAATTTCCAATAGAGCGCATCATTAAAATGGCCATATTCCTCATTTTTTGAAAAGTCGTATCCGATAGTGTCATGGCAGGAGCTACAGTAATGGAATCGCCGGTATGAATCCCCATGGGATCAAAATTCTCGATAGAACAAATGATAACCACATTATCATTGGCATCTCTTAGCAGCTCTAATTCAAACTCCTTCCAACCCAGCAATGCCTTGTCGATCATTACCTCATGAATAGGAGAAAGTTGTAAACCTCTTTCTAATAAATTATCAAATTCCTTTGGAGTATATAAGATGGAAGCACCCGAACCACCCAGCGTGTAAGAGGGACGAATACATAAAGGGAATCCAAATTCTTGTGCAATTTCCTTTCCTTCTAAAAAAGATTTGGCTGTTTTCTGAGGAGCCATTGGAATCCCAATGTCTAACATCAAATTTCTAAAAGCCTCCCTATTCTCAGTGATTTCGATGGCATTGATGTCAACACCTATAATTTTCACACCATATTCCTCCCAAATTCCCATCTCATAACACTGAATACACAAATTCAATGCTGTTTGTCCACCCATCGTAGGTAAGACAGCATCAATCTTATGTTTTTTAAGAATTTCAATGATACTTTCAGGCTCAAGGGGTTGTAAATATATATTATCTGCTACCACTTTATCGGTCATTATGGTAGCGGGATTTGAATTAATCAAAGTAACCTCAATTCCTTCTTCTCTAAGGGAACGAGCTGCTTGAGATCCAGCGTAATCAAATTCACAAGCTTGACCAATAACAATTGGTCCACTTCCGATAAGGAGGATAGATTTTAAAGATGTATCTCTTGGCATAGGGTTTTCAATTTACAATTCTTTACGCGAAAATGCTCGCAGTAAACTGAGAACAAATTTAATTTAAAATCCAATTGAAAAGATAAGTAAGTCAAAGTGTTTTTGAACAAATTGAAAATTATTGTTAATTAGTGGATTGAGCGGAGTCGAGATGCGCTTTAATTAAATAAAACAAGCAAAATCAACTTTAAACAAAATCGATTACTTTTGTACTATGTGTAAAATAGTAACAATTGCCTTAATGATGTTGGTTTGCTCAAGAGCAATCAGTCAAGGCAGTTATCAATTGGCGGTATTAAAGTATAATGGTGGTGGTGATTATTACGCCAACCCAACAGCTTTACCGAACCTGATTTCATTTTGCAATAAACAATTAGGGACGAATATTTCCAAAGAGACTCCATATGTTGATGTTGGTAGCAAAGATCTTTTTCTATACCCTTTTCTACACATGACGGGTCATGGAAATGTAGTTTTTTCAAGAGGTGAAGCACTAAACCTTAGACAATATTTGATTGCAGGTGGATTTTTACACATTGATGACAATTACGGTATGGATGAATTTATCCGCATAGAGTTAAAGAAAGTTTTTCCAGAATTATCTCTAGTTGAACTACCATCCAACCACCCTGTTTTCAATCAAAAATTTAAGCTGAAAGGTTTGCCTAAAATCCATGAGCACGATGGAAAGCGCCCACAAGCATTTGGATTGCTTTACCAAGGAAGATTGGTTTGTTTGTACACTTACGAAACTGATTTAAGCGATGGTTGGGAAGACCCTCAAGTGCATAATGATCCAACAGAAAAACATATAGAGGCACTACAAATGGGTGCTAATCTTATTCAATATGTTTACACCCAATAGCATCAATGTTTATGACCGTCGTGTTCATCATGTTGATGACCGTCAGGATAAGTTGCATTGTTAGGTGGAGCTAATTTCACTATTTCAATATCAAATACCAAATCAGAATATGGTGGAATTACACCTGCTCTTCCAGCTTTACCGTAGGCTTGAAAATAAGGAATGATTAATTTTGCTTTTCCTCCTGATCCCAACATAGCGATTCCTTCTTCGAAACCTGGAATCATTTTATTGATCTTAAAATTAAAGTCCATTGGAGCATTTCGATCATAGGAAGAATCAAATTTCTTTCCATCCAATCTTAGTGTTCCATTATAATGCAAACTAATAGAAGAGCCCAATTCAGGCTTTGGATCAGTTCCCTCCTGCTCAATGATATAAACCAAGCCAGAAGCAGTTTGCTGTGCTTTTGGAAATTTATTTTTCACTTCCGCAAACATAAAAGCCTTGAATTCTTCTTCTGACATGGCAGCCACCTTATCGTAGTACAATTTTTTTTCAGCTTCAGCTTTCGATAATAAATCATTAATCTCTTTGAATATTTTAGTAGGATTGAATTTTTTTGCTGCTTTCCCAACTCTAATAATTTTAACAGATTGAATTAGATCATCTTGTTTAATACTATCTACAACAGCTTGTCCACTGATTACATGACCAAAAACAGTATGTTTTCCATCCAACCAAGAAGTAGCATTGTGAGTAATAAAAAATTGACTCCCATTAGTACCGGGACCAGAATTAGCCATGGAAAGAATTCCCGGACATGTGTGCTTTAGGCTTGGATCAAATTCATCAGCAAACTTATAGCCAGGATCTCCAGAACCATTACCTAAAGGGCAACCGCCTTGGATCATGAAATTTGGAATTACCCGGTGGAATTTCAAGCCATCATAATAAGGTTTAGTAAAAGACTTATCTCCATTGGTAAAATTCCCTTCTGCTAAACCAACAAAATTAGCAACCGTCATGGGCGTTTTCTCCATTTCCAAGACACATAGAATAACACCTTTACTCGTGTTAAATTCCGCGTATAAACCAGGGGCTTTTTTTTGAGCCATCAAAAGGCTACTTGCTGCAAATACTAAAAATAATAAACTAAATTTCATATCATTCAAATCCTAAAAGTTCAACTTCAAATACCAAGGTAGAGTAAGGTGCAATTGCAGGCGAAGGAGATTGCGCACCATACGCCATAGCTTGAGGGATAAAGAATTTATACTTTGATCCAACAGACATCAATTGTACTCCTTCGGTCCATCCTGGAATCACTTGATTCAATCCAAATTCAATGGGCTCTCCACGATCAACAGAACTATCAAATACTGCACCATCGATAGTTGTTCCATGATAATGAACCTTAACTTTTGAAGAAGCAATAGGCTTAGGGCCATTAGCTGCTTTTAAGATTTGATATTGCAAACCAGATGCAGTTGTAATTACATCAGGATTTTTAGCGTTAGCAATTAAGAAATTTTCACCAACTGCTTTCAATCCTGCACTTTCTTTTTCCGTTTCAGCTTGCTTCAAAGCAGATTTCTCTTGAAAATAACTATTCACACACTGATTCGTTGGATCAACAATAGCGGGAGCTTTATTTTCAAATACATCTTGAATACCCTTCACGACTAATTTCCAATTGGCTTCAGTCATTTCTTTCATAACATTCTGACCAATACTAAGTCCAATCAAGTAAGAAACTGAATCAATTCTTTCCTTAGAAATTTTTCCAGTTTTTACTTCTGTATTCGTAGCAGGAACCTCCACTGCTTGAACTTGTTTGTTTTTTTGCGCTATTACCTGTCCACTTGCTAGTAAAATAGCCATTCCAATCATTACTTTTTTCATGCTTTTTTATTTTAATTTCTAGTATCTACTCCCCAGAACATTTTATTTCGAATGGTATCTAGGAAATTATTATGTTCAAATTTAACGACATTAATCATAAATTCCGCCTTTTTTATGATGATTTCTTCTCCTTGCTTGATACTTTTTGAATTTCCATCCAAGCTCAGTAGAAAAGTTCTGTCCCTTCCTTCAACGCTCAAACTAATTGGCATATGATCAGGAACAACCACCGGACGGACATTTAAATTATGAGCAGCGATTGGGGTTAAGATATGTACTTGACAACCTGGAGTGATGATTGGTCCGCCACAACTTAAATTATAAGCGGTTGATCCTGTTGGAGTTGCTACAATTAATCCATCTGCCCAATAACTATTCAAATATTTATTATCCAAAGCAGCATGCACAGTAATCATAGAAGAAGTATCTTTTTTATGCACTGTCAATTCATTCATCGCGAAATTTGCATCACCAAACAATTCTTCTACTGTATGTACCCGAAGCAAAGAACGCTTTTGAAAATCATATTCCTTATTATAAATAGCTTGAATAGTTTCTTCGATGGTGTCTTTAGAAATATTGGCTAAGAAACCTAGACGACCTGTATTAATTCCTAAAACAGGTACACCAGAATCGCGAATATAACTTACCGATTTTAAAAAAGTTCCATCACCGCCTAAACTCAGGGTGAGATCGATTCCTGATTTAAAATCTGTATGAGAAAAAAATGTTTGGTAATTTTCCCTAATGCCACATTTAGCAATTAAAGAGGCATTTAATTCTTCTTCTATCACTACTTCCCAACCTATGGCTTCCATTACAGAAATCACCTTCAAAAAGTATTCACTGATACTTTTATTTATTTTTTTACCAATTAGCGCTACTACCATCTTTAGAATTTCATGAAATTCATTAATGCTTCAAAATTTGCTTGGATTCCATCATCTCCGTTTCCAATTTGAAAACTTGCTTTAATGGTATAATCAAAGCGTTCAAAAGTTTTTATAATTCGGGTCAAATCCAATTCATTGATCTTCAAAGTTACTTCCAATTTAGATGAATCAGGACTGGACAGAATAAAAGAACTTAAAATTTTTGCAGAATTACTTTCCACAATTTGAGCAATCTGCACCATCGTATAATCAATCGCATTAACAGAAAGCACCAAAATTGCACCTTGTTCTTTAATACTTCCAATATTTGCTAATTGCGTCATTAAATGAAAAATATTGGTACAACCTAGATAATTCTCTTTATCGTCAAGAATTGGAAGCACGCTTAATTTTTGTTCAGACATCATAGAAAGCACCTCATATATATGAGCATTTTCAAGAACATAAGGTCTTGGTAGGTGATCAAACAAAACATCTAAAGTATCTTCCAGATTTTGATGATCCATAATTGCAGATTCCGAAACTAAGCCCACAAAATTTCCATTTTTCAATACTGGAAGATGAGAAACCTTAAATTCATCCATCCAATTCAATGCTTTTTCACCTGTATCGGTATGAATTAAAGGTGGTATTTCTTCCGTAATCAGTTCTTTTGCCCTCATATTAGGCGCCAAATTAGTGAAATCCTTCCGAAGTTTGTAATTTTACGGCTTAAATATTATGCATGACGAAGTTAAGTGTCAACATCAATAAAGTAGCAACCATACGCAATGCGCGTGGAGGAAACACACCCAATCTAGTGCAGTTTGCAATTGATTGTGAGCGCTTTGGAGCAGATGGGATTACGGTTCACCCGCGCCCGGATGAAAGGCACATAACTTACAGAGACATAGAAGAATTAAGCGAAGTCGTTCAAACTGAATTCAATATAGAAGGCTATCCGGATGACCGTTACCTGCAAATGATAAAAAAATTCAGACCTCATCAAGCAACTTTAGTTCCAGATCCACCTGGAGTACTTACTTCTAATGCAGGATGGAATTTTGAAAAAGATGCTAATTTTTTAATTCCAATCATTGCACAAATCAGAGATTTAGGTGTTCGCGTTTCCTTATTTGTCGAAGCTGAAGAAAAAGCTATTGAAAGCGCTTTAAATACCGGAACAGATCGTATTGAATTGTTCACGGGACCTTATGCAGCTCAATATCCACTGAATAAAAATGAAGCTGTCGCTGCTTACCAATTAGCGGCTCAAAGAGCAAAAGAACTTGGTTTAGGCATCAATGCGGGACATGATTTAAGTTTTGAAAACTTACACTATTTCAAATCTCAATTGATTCAACTTGATGAAGTTTCTATAGGTCATGCCATCATTTCAGAGGCTTTGTATTTAGGAATGGAAAATTGCATTCAACTTTACAAAAACGAATTACTGCGATAAATCAGAATTGGTTTTGATGTTTACGGAACGCTGAGGAAAAGGAATTTTAATATTATTCATTCTGAACAAGCGATCAATTTCAAAGCGTATATCTGACTTATAATTATTGATATCCCAGCTTTGATCTGCCCAGAATACCAATTCCATTTCCAGACCATTTTCACCAAAATGCGCCAAGCGCACCATAATTGGATCACTTTTTCTGACCTTTGGATGCGCTAATGCTGCTTGAGTTAATAGATTAGACACCAACACCGTATCAGCTCCATACTCAACTAATAATGTAATGGTAAATCGAGAAGTTTCAGAACCATGGCTCCAATTTTCAACTTGTTGTTGTGTCAATCGCGTATTTGGAATAATAAGCACATTACCTTCACGAGTTTCTATTTGAGTCGTTCTGACATTAATTTTAACAATCTTAGCGACCATGCGTGAATTATTATTCTCCATGATATCTACAATATCTCCAACCCTCAGATTACCTTCCACGAGAAGAACAATCCCTGCGATTAAATCTTTAAAAACATCTTGCAATCCCAGACCTAAACCTACTAAGAGTCCGACAGAACCTGTAAGAATTAGGGTTAAATCAATGGATAATACTTGACAAGCAAATAAGATGGCAAATACATAGATTATATATCTAGCAATTTGAGTATAAACATACTCAGAACCTCCATTCTCCTCTGCTTTTGAGCGAAACTTTCTACCTATGTATAACTTCACGAAGTTCACTAACATTCTGGTTCCAATGGAAATGGATACAATCACCAAAATATGATAGAAACTTAAATTAAAGGACTTTAGATTAATTAATTTAAAATCTAAAAAATCCTCAAAAGTGATATCTTTATTATTAAACTGAAAACTGATCACGGCAAAATAAAGCGCAAAAATATAAACGCTTTGACTGGCCAATTTTAACCAAGTCACTCGCCTACCATCTAAACTAATATTAGCATTTGTCAAATATTGTTTTAAAAATCTATGCACATATCGACGCAATATTGCGGCAACAAGAAAAATTAATGCTAGAAAAACAAGATTCCAGAAACAGATATTAAAAGGTCCAATTTTAAAAATAGTTTGACTCAGCATAGATTAACTTAAAATAGTTCGACCCAAAAGATCCGCAAGAATACGCTTCACTTTTTCATAGGACAATTGTTCTGTCAAAATTAACAAGGAATCTTCTTCAGAAAGGTCTTTTTGTTTCAACTGCTCTTGTAAATTCAAGATGTGTAAATTGACTTTATGATATTTAAAATTATAAATAGAATGCAAAACTGTTTGATTGAGATCCCCTTCTTCCCTTTTGGTGTGGATGTTATGTTTCAATAACCAATTAGGACTTAAATCCGATTCAATGGTTTCAAGATTAGATACAAATTTTACGATGTCTTGATTTTCTAGATGTTTAAAATGAGAACTAGAATAGAGCATATTTTCAGAAATTCCCAATGCAAATTGCTCGTGAATTTCTCTACAATTAGGATCTGTGAAAGTCAAGGCATCCCTATTTAATTCTTGACAAACCAATTCTAAAACACTCAATTTAGTTTTAACCTCAGTACCTTCATTATCCATTTCAATTTCACGAGTACCAAATTGAAGCATCAAACGAATTAATTCAAATTCATGATTCAACTTCGCACTTTCGTCCTTTTTTACAGGAGTATGTTGAGGCGTAGATTCTTCATTAACTACAGGAACATTTCGATATTCTGGTTCATTGTGTTGTTTCGCCAGAGTATTTTTCCGAAGTCGCGCCAATTCTGTATTTACGATTTGCTCCTCCATGTCAAAATGAGTTGAAAGCTCTTTTGCATAGACACTTCGCGTAATATGATCTGGAATTAAAGACACAGAATGAACAATTTCTTTAATGAGATTCGCTTTTTGTAGCGGATCATTCTTCCCATCCTTCAAAAGCACACTCGCTTTAAAAGAAATGAAATCCTGTTTATTTTCTTTAATGAAATCATGCGTTTGCGCAGCACTATTATTTTTAGCAAAGGAGTCAGGATCTTCTCCCTCAGGAAACAAGACCACCTTAACATTCATTCCTTCTTCGAGAATTAAATCAATTCCTCTAAAAGAAGCTTTAATTCCAGCCGCATCACCATCAAAAAGAATTGTAATATTTTTGGTATAGCGACCAATCAATTTAATCTGTTCCTTAGTGAGGGAAGTTCCTGATGAAGAAACCACATGCTGAATACCGGACTGATGCATACTGATTACATCCGTATAACCCTCACATAGCAAACACTCATCATATTTGGTTATATCTCCCTTGGCGAAGAATAGACCATACAGAATCTCACTTTTATTGTAAACAATACTATCAGGAGAATTATAATATTTCGCAATTTTTTTATCATTCAATAAAGTCCGTCCCCCAAAACCTAAGATACGACCAGAGACGCTTTGAATTGGAAAGAGCACGCGACCTCTAAAGAAATCAAACGAACGATCCTCCTTAGTTTTAGAAAGTCCAACTTTTTCAAGATACTCTAATTTATATCCTTTAGCCAGAGCCGCTTTGGTAAAATCATCTCCTTTATTGAGGCAATATCCCAATTGAAATTTCTCAATAATATCAGGTCTAAAACCCCTTTCTTCAAAATAAGACAAACCAATTGCTTTACCTTCTTCTGAGTTGATTAAATTATCCGCAAAATAGTTTTTTGCAAATTCATTAATGATAAACAAACTATCGCGTTCCGTAGCTTGAGCGAGTTCATCAGCAGTGGGTGCAGCGTCTAGTGGAATTTCAATTCCATATTTATCTGCCAACCAGCGTAAAGCTTCGGGATAAGAAAAATGTTCTTTTTCCATTAAGAAGGAAACAACCGTCCCACCCTTTCCTGTTGAAAAGCACTTAAAAATTTGCTTTGCAGGAGAAACAACAAAAGAGGCAGTTTTCTCGTCCGTAAAAGGACTTAAACCTTTAAGATTAGATCCAGCGCGTTTCAATTGAACAAATTCACCAATTACTTCCTCAATACGAGAAGTATTCATGATTTCATCAATAATTTGCGGGGATATTTTACTCATTTAGTCGCTGTAGCATCGTTAATGTATGGATAATGCTTTTCCGTGATTACTTTACCTTTTTCATCGTAGGTAATCCAATCTCCAACAATTTTGTCATCTTGATATTCTCCACGATAATGCAATCTACCGTTTGGATATTTTACAATAGTAAATCCATCACGCTTTCCATTTTCATAAAAAGTAATGGAAAGTTCATTTCCACCCTCTGAAAAGAAAGTCCATTTTCCATTTCGCAAATGATTATTATCTTGTGGACCTTGAAATTTAATATTTTTCTTTCCTGGGTACCATTCCGTAAAAATGCCATTTTTTATTTCGACTAAATTCTCCACCTTCTTGGGTTTCAAAAATTTCGCATTGCTGTCGCCGCAAGAATAGGCCACAATAGCCAATAAAATTAATAAACAGTATTTTTTCATCATTTCTCTCTATTCATTGTATAATGTACTAAACCAATTAAAGAATCCTTTGCTTCGGATTCAGGGATATCTTTTAACAATCCAATAGCATATGCGCCATAAGACTGCATTTTTTTACGGGCATATTCAATACCGCCATTTTCAATTACAAGATCAACTGCTCGGGCAATTGAACTGGCATCTTCATTTTTATTTCTAACGATATTCAATAATTCACTTCTATCCTTTTGATTTACCTTATTGATGGTATAAATCAAAGGTAAGGTCATTTTTTGTTCCCGAATATCAATTCCAGTGGGTTTACCTATGTTGTTATCGGAACCATAATCAAAGATATCATCCTTAATTTGAAACGCAATACCCACTGCTTCTCCAAACAAGAACATCGCTTGTTGATGTTTTGTATTTCCAACACTAATGGCACCAGCTTCACAACAAGTAGCAATTAAAGAGGCCGTTTTTTTTCTAATTACCTCAAAATAAATCTCCTCTGTTATATCAAGATGACGCGCTTTTTCCAATTGCAGCAACTCACCTTCGGACATTTCCCTAACGGCTCTAGCAACAATCTTTAGTAAATCTGTATTCTCTTTTTCCAGAGAAAGTAATAAAATTCTTGAAAGCATATAATCACCAACAAGCACGGCAATTTTATTTTTCCACAAGGCATTTACAGAGAAAAAACCTCTTCTTTCATTGGCATCATCCACAACATCATCATGGACCAATGTAGCGGTATGCAGCAATTCTACCAAAGCAGCAGCATCAAAAGATTTCACATTTATTTCTCCCAACATTTTTGCAGTAAGAAAAACGAACATAGGGCGCATTTGCTTGCCTTTTCGTTTCACGATATATTGGGTAACCTTATCCAGTAAAGGAACATTCGAAAGCATTGTCTCCTTAAAATGCGCTTCAAATTGCTGCATTTCAGTTTGTACGGGAGACATTATTTCTTTAACAGATAACATTTTATAAAATTAATATTTAGATGCGGGATTATGGCAAATTAATGCATCTTTTCTCTTTTAAGAAGATATTCTAATAAAACCTGATCGTATCCTTTCGCAATATCTGCTTCGATAAAATCAATTCTATAATCTGTACAGCGCATTTTCACATCGTGCAAATACTTTTTAATACCTGAAACATATTTTTCTTTTATTTCAGCAGGTTGCAATTTTATTCTTTCCCCTGTTTCCATATCCACAAGTTGATAGGGACGGTTGTCCAGGTTAAAATTGATTTCCATTTCAGTATCATTCACATGAAAGATAAGTACTTCATGTTTATTGTGTTTCAAATGATTCACAGCATGAAACATTTCATCCAACTGCGCTGCATCTCCCAATAAGTCCGTAAACAAAATGATTAAACTTCTTTTATGAGTGATTTCTGCAATTTCATGCAAAGTTTCAATCGTATTAGTATTTCTTTTTAGTTTTTCATCATATTGAAGCATCCATCGTTCCATTTCAGCATATAAAAACCGATGGTGTGCAGGAGATGACTTGGCTTGTGTATGCAGGTGAATCTCATCTGAAAAAATCGACAATCCAACAGCATCTCTTTGTCTCTTAAGCAGTTCAATTAAACTTGCAGCTGCGTAAATAGAAAAATCCAACTTATTTAATTTAGCATCTTTCGGGAAGTACATGGAACTAGAACAATCAATCAAGATTTGACATCTCAAATTGGTTTCTTCTTCATATTTTTTGGTGAATAATTTATCTGTTCGACCATATAATTTCCAATCAATGTGTCTTGTCGACTCTCCTGCATTGTACATGCGATGTTCGGCAAACTCAACAGAGAAACCATGAAAAGGACTTTTATGCATTCCCGTAATAAAACCTTCAACCACCTGCTTTGCAAGAAATTCCAAGTTGCCAAAATCAGCAAGAAGTGAGCGCTTAATCATTATAAAAGTGAAACTATAATTGAAAGACGAAAATACGAAGAAATAAGGGATAAATGAATGAGATATGGTTTATTTTGTTTGGAGGCCTAGAACTTATAAAACGATTTTTATATGATTTAGTAGGGAATGGAATATCGCACCCTTTCAGGGCTTTTGCTACTTGAATCTTACTTATGCATAGGGCTATGCCCCATGATTAGATATTGCACCCTTTCAGGGTTGTTTACGAATATTAAAGCCCTGAAAGGGTCTCATTTGTTAACGATGGGTAAAGTCCATTGTTAATATAAATTATGCACGATTCACAAAGCCCTGAAAGGGTTTCATCCTTTAACGATGGATAGAGTCCATCGGAAATAGAAAGCAACCAACTTTCACAAAGCCCTGAAAGGGCGAAATACTTAACTTCGGTTATCTTTATGATTCATAAGGTATTTCCAAATGTTTAGAAATCTAACCCTTAGAGGGTTTTCAAATTTAGTTTACCTTATTCTTTATATAACAAAATGATATAAGGATAAATCTTAAAACAATATTAACCGATGAGACAACTAAATTTTAACTTACTTCGTCATACAAACATAAAAACCTGTCTTATGAAGAAAATATTTCTACTTACCCTTTCCATTTTTACTGCAGCAGTAACTATAGAAAATATCAACGCTCAAGTTCTTGGATTTGCTATTAGTGCTATTGCACCGACTAGCACAACGAACTATTCAAGTTGTGATTCAACCGTAACGATGAATTTTTCGGCTGTTAATCCAGCAACAACCTCAGGGACAGTGCCTGTAGATATCAATCAAGTGATTTATAGTAGTAATGGATTCCAATCTTTTCAATTTCAAGCACAAGTCAATTGGGGTGATGGAACCTCTCAGACTCAAGGAGCTGGAGTGAGTACACCTGGAACCGTCATAAATTTTGCGAATCCATGGTCACATACTTACAATGCGGCAGGTACTTATGTAATAACCACATCGGTTTACAATCCCTCAAATCAAACTTATGCTATGGATAGCATCAATTATACCGTTGGAATTTGTCCAGTATCAATTTACTCCATTGTACAATTGGATTGCGACAACAACGGAACTATAGACTCAACCATCACTAATGTTCCTTTAATCCTTAGCAACGGTAGTAATTCCTATTCTGTAACATCAATGAATAACCTATCACAATTCCCTGGAGTTCAGACCGGTACTTATTGGTTAGATGTTGATCCTGTTTGGTTAAGCACAAATGGATATTTAGTAACGAGTATTGTCCCAAATATGCAAATACAAATCTCGAATGGTGGTGCTTGGACCTTTATCATAACACTTCAATGTGCCCCAAGTACTACTACTTACAATTGTGTAGGTGGTCAGGTATATTGTGATACAGATAACAACGGTGTTTATTCGACTGGTGATATCGCTATTTCAAATGCACCTGTTACCATCAACTCCAATGGAATTAACACCTTAGTTTACACCAACAATCAAGGATATTACACAGCGACATATGCTGGTGTGGTTGGGCAAATAGCAGTGGTTTCTTTAAACCAGAACTGGATGGTAAATAATGGATACATTGCGAACACTTGGCCCATTAGCATTTATAACATCCAATGTAATTCTGGATTACCTGTTGCTACTGCCAATTTCCCAATGAATTGTGGAACTACCACAGGGACTACCAATTGCTATTCTGGATATGTTTTCTGCGACGCTAATGGAAATGGAATCATGGATACTTCTGAATTACCACTCATGTTTGTTCCGATTAACCTTTATGCCCAAAATACAATAGGAAGCAGTTCTGTTACCGTTTATACAGACTCATCTGGTTATTTTACTTATTGTGGTCCTGTTTCAGTTAACAATTATATTATTGCTGCAATCAGCCAAACTTATTTAGGATATAATGGCTATACTATTGGTAGTAACATTATCACTTTAGTTGGTGGATCAACTTCAAGTGCTGGTTATTTCGCAGTCAACTGTGGTGGAACAAGCAGTACTTGTTCAGATTTATACACAACCGTATCTCCATGGATTGGTTACTACCAAAACACCACTGGATATATTCACATCAATTGGGGATCTTATGGACCGGGCGTTGTCGGACCTTATCAATTGACCTTAACATACCCTGCGGGAGTTGTTATTAATCCTGCATCTATCGCGAACTCTTCGTACACTACAAGTGGAAATACCATTACATGGAATTTAAACTCATCGATGGGAACCTTTTCAAGTGTTGATTATATTTCTTTTAGTATTCCTTCAGGACTTGCAAGTGGTACGATGCATTATTTTACTACTACTATCGCACCTATGGGTACTATGACGGATTGCTTTACAGGAAATAATTCAGGGACCTTATTACAAATCCTTGGAAACTCTTACGATCCGAATGATAAAATTGTGTCTAGAGATATACTTTATGAAAACACTCCTCACACTGCAGAAACTATTGATGCTGCTATTCAAGATGTTCTTACCTACACCATCAATTTCCAAAACACAGGAACGGCTCCTGCTCAGAACATTTATGTAATTGATACTTTAGATGTTGATTTAGATTGGAATACTCTTTATATAGTTGAATCCTCACACAACATGCAAGTAGTAAATTTAGGTAATGGTGTACTGCGTTTTGAATTCCCGCAAATATGGTTGGATGATTCAACAAGCAACGAACCGGGAAGTCACGGGCATTTTACTTACCGTATTCAAGAAAATGCTAACAACTGGATTGGAAGCGAAATCGACAATACCGCTTACATTTATTTCGATTGGAATACTCCAATTATCACAAGCACTACACATAATGTAAACGCTATGTTGTGGGGTATTGATGAAAATAATCAAAATGACTTTAATATTTATCCTAATCCAGCGCAAGATAAAATCAGTATCGTTGGAAAAAGCAATAATTATTCTTACAGTATTTTTGACATGTCAGGAAGAGTTTTACTAGAGGGTAAAGCCAGTTCAATGACAGAGCAAGTTAATTTAAGCCTGCTCAATCAAGGAGCTTACTTAATTAAAATCAATAACAATAATCATATTACCAGCTTGCGTTTTATTAAGCAGTAATTTATTTGCCTCTCCAAAAAAGCGACTTCGGTCGCTTTTTTTTTGTTCCTTTGCGCAGTAATGCCGACAAAAAAAGCACAATTAACAGCCCTTTGGAGTATTGTCACTAACGCAATTTTAGCGACAGTGAAAGGATGCGTTGGTTTTTTTGGTCGTTCCGATGCATTAATAGCTGACGCTATTGAATCTACCAGTGATGTTTTCGCCTCCTGTTTGGTCTTGTGGGGCATCACCTACTCTTCCAAACCTGCAGACAGTAATCATCCTTATGGACATGGAAAAGCCGAACCATTGGTAACTTTTGCTGTAGTTGGATTTTTATTAGTTTCTGCAACCATCATCGCAGTGGAAAGCATTCGAAATTTAGGAGAAGTTCAAGAAAAGCCAGAATTTTACACCCTCTATTTTTTAGCTGGAATCATCATCATAAAAGAACTCTCCTATCGCTATGTATTGCGCAAAGGAAAAGAAACCAATTCAAGCTCCTTAAAAGCAGATGCTTGGCACCACAGAAGTGACGCAATTTCCTCCTTAATTGCTTTTGTCGGAATAAGTATTTCTTTTATTTTGGGTCCTGGATATGAAAAAGCGGATGATTGGGCGGCACTTTTAGCTTCAGGCTTTATTGTTTACAATGCCTTTCTCATCTTTAGACCTGCCTTAGGTGAAGTAATGGATGAGCATTTATACGATGATTTAATTCATGATATTCGAAATGAATCCTTAAAAGTCCCCGGAGTATTGGATACTGAAAAATGTTATGTTAGAAAATCTGGCATGCGTTATATCGTTGATTTACATCTGGAAGTTGATGGTCAACTGAGTGTTTATGATGGTCATGAAATAGCACATCGACTGAAAGATCACTTGCAATCTGTTTTGCCAATTAAAGATGTTTTGATTCATATTGAACCCAAGGAGAGAAATTAATTATCCTCCCTTCTTTTTCACCTTATAATTTTCCTTTACCAAAATATCAGCTAATTTCTCCTTGAAATTACCTTGAATCATGATTACCCCATCTTTTACGGTTCCACCAACACCGCATTTACTTTTAAGTAATTTACCAAGATCCTTTAAGTCCTCCTCTGTCCCAACGAAACCTTCCACCAAGGTAACCTCTTTTCCAGCTCTTTGTTTGCGATCGATAGAAACATATAACAATTGATCTTTAGCCGCTAGAGTATCTTGTTCTTCTTCCTCTTCTTGTTGATAGGAGAAATTAGGATTGGTAGAATATACTACATTAATTAAATTCTTATTTTTCTTTGACATGCGGGAAAGATTTAATCAAAAATGGGAATTATATTTTAATGCTCAAATATAAGAAGATTGAAATAAACCTAGAAACATGATCCTACAAATCACTTCCTTCTGAACCTGAGTTCTTTGGTTTTGTCATTTCAAGTTTACCAAACTTATAGGAAATACTGATGTAATATCTTCTCGTCAGCCATTTAAAAGAACTTTCTTGATAAATACCGGGTTGTTCCACCCTCATATAAAATCCTTGACGATTAAAAATATCTGTTACTTTAGCACCAACAGTCCACTTTCCTTCTTTCCATCTTTTATCTACACTTAAATCAACAGACCCTTTGCGCTGAGCGATACCTTGAACTGTAATTCTAGGCGCAATATAATTGACATTCAATTGAAAAGTTGCCGTTTTTTTCCAAAAATCAACAGCACCATTGTACTTGATGTTCCAGTTAAAACCAAATCTATTCCATGCAGCAATATCCGTTTTATACTGAATGTAATTAACATTGGTAGACAAAGTATTTCGCATCCACTTATTCGGTTTATAAGAAGCAATAATCTCCGTGCCGTAACTGTTAGATTGTCCAATATTGGCAAAGGTAACCGCAGAAGCATTGTTTTCTTCAAAAACCTTGATTCTAGAAATCGTTCCTATAGTTTGTCGATAGAATAAACTGGCAGAGAAATTTAACACTTTACCTTCTAATGCATATCCTAAATCAAATGAATTGATGTATTCAGGTTGCAAATATGGATTTCCTCTTCGGAGATTGAAAGGGTCAGAATATGAGGTGAAAGGATTTAAATCTCCTGAAGAAGCACGCGTAATTCTCCTGGAATAACTTAAACCGAGCTCCTCGTTCTTACTGATCGCATATTTTATGTGTGCTGAAGGAAAGAAATTAAAATAATCATTTACAATACGAAGTGAATCAGAAATTAAGTTAGGAATTTGATAGGCTTTTTCAAGACGAACTCCAGCTTGATATTTAAACTTATTTACTTGTTGACCCACTATTCCGTAAGCACTATAAATTTGTTCCTTATATTGATAGAGAAAATTGGCAAGCGTATCTTCATAATAGGCTCCATCTAAATAACTATAAGTTTCAGAATAAGTATCAACCTCTTGATCTCGAATTACTGTTTTTAAACCAAACTCAGAACGCATTTTTAATTCTGGCCAGAGATAGGTTAGATCGGCTTGAACTGAAGTCACATTATTTTTCTCTTTATTAGACAAACGCTGATAAAGTGGCAAAGTAGCATTTTGAACACTGTCTATAGTATAATAACGCTGCAAGTAATATCCTTGAATGTTTTCAAGTCCAAAAGATTGGTTGGCATCCAATACATAAGAACCTCTATTATTTTTAAAGTCTTGCTTGAAATTTAAATTAACATCTGCATTATGTTGTTGCGATGGATCGTAAGATTCCCTGCGCCAAAGAGACAATAATGCTTCATTGCTATTCATTGCCCCATTCCATAAATCTCCCGTCCTATCTCTTCTGCCTTGACTTGCGGTGGAAGAAAAAGAGAGCGACCTTCTATTCTTTAAATTAAAATCAACGCCTACGCGATAGGTATTTCCTGAATTTAAATCAGTTCCTGTTCGATTTTGATCCAGAATAGAAATAGAATCATTGGGAAGTGTTTGACGAATAAAAGAATAATTATTTCGATAGCCGTCTAAATATCGACCAGTATAAGAACCAAAAACATTAAAGAAAGAATTGCGATAACTCAGCGAGAAACTTTGATCAATCGTATTTCCACCTTTAAAATACCCAGAACCTGCATTGGTTGTGATCAAACCATTAAAACCTTTTAATTTATTTTTTTTCAATACGATATTAATAATTCCCGACGAACCGTCCGGATCATATTTCGCAGAGGGATTGGTGACAATTTCAACGCGTTCAATCGAACCTGCAGGCAAAGCATCTAAGAGCGTTTTACCACCTCCACCAGACAAAGAGCTTGGTCTACCATCAATTAACACTGTAACAGAACCCTCACCACGGAGCATCACTCTTCCATCTTGATCTAAATCTACAGAGGGTAAATTTTTCAAGATATCGTTGGCAGTTCCACCACGAACAGACAAGTCTTCACTTACATTGTATACTTTTTTGTCTATTCCTGTTTTTAACATATCCGTTTGACCAAGGATTGTTACCTCGTCTAACTTCTGTGTTTTGTCAAGAGAGAAGCGAATGGTACCCGCATTAAAAATCTTAATTGAGGAACTAACAGAAACATCAGAAATTATTTGAGTAACAAAACCATTGAGCACTATTTTTAAATAATACATTCCAAGTGGCAACTGATCTATTTGAAACTTTCCATCCACATCAGTATACACACCTGTCACCAGGTTAGAATCTGCTTGTTTGTATAGTTTTACAGCAACATATTCAATTGATTTTTCACTTGCGTTTGATATTACTTTTCCAATGACCACACCCTCTCCTGCTTGCGGGCGTTGTGCGAATAAAGACGAACTCAATAAAAAGAAAATTAAACCTAAATAAAAACGCATCAAAGACAAAATTTGAAGTGCAAAAATAAGGAATGCAAAGCGAATTAAATACTAAAATCGTATAGAATCATGAATGATTAACGCAGTAAATTAACATGCCCTTGCAGCAGTTCATTCTCCTTGGTTTTTTTATTTAAAAATTTGATCTGATAAGAATAAATTCCATCGGTTGCATTGTAATCTGCAATCTTACCATTCCAACCAAATTTAACATTGTAAGTTTCAAAAATAACCTCTCCCCAACGGTTAAAGATCATCATGTGGAAATCATCAGGATCAAATCCGGTTGTGAAAATTGGCAAGAATACATTATTAAATTGATCTCCATCTGGAGTAAAAGTATTGGGAACATAATAGATAGGATCACCTTGAATTTGAATACCAATAGAAGTAGAATCAACACAACCGAAGCTAGTCCCTACCCACAATCCAACTTGATAATTTCCATCAACATAGGGGAAAGTATGAGGGATTTCTTGATCGAGTGTAGTGTTAGTAGTTCCATCACCAAAATTCCATGCCGCAAAATCATATCCTGATGAATTATTGGTGAAAGTAGTAAAAGGAGCATCGCTTGTTAAGTTAAGCGGCATCGCTATGGCATTTGCAACAGGATTTGGGTGCACGATAACAGAAACCATTGTTGTATCGGTACAACCAAAAGTATTGGAACCAATTATCGTAAAATCTTCAGAGACTAAAGGGGTGTAAGCATAAGAACTACCTGTTAATCCATTGGACCATAAATAACTTGCTGCACCTGTAATTTGAAAACTTACCCCACCTCCAAAACAAACTTCTTCTAAACTAGGAACTGCAGAAATTACAGGTAAAGGAAATACAGTAACCAACAAAGAATCAGACGCAACGCAACCGTAAATAGTAGTTCCTGTTACTTCATAGTAGCCACTATTTACTGCAGTTACACTTTGAGTAGTTCCTGAAAAACCCGTTAAATCAACACCAGTCCAGACATACGAATCGGCGCCACTCACATTGAAATTGATTATTGTATTGGGACAGACATCAGGATCATTAGCAATCAATTGGACATTGGGAATTGGATTCACTATTACCGTTACTTGATCTTGACTAAAACAACCATATTGATTAGAACCAGTAAGTAGATAAGTTGTAGTAATATTTGGAGTAACCGTCATATTGTATTGCGCATCCACTGGACCACCAATCGGATTCCATACATAAAAAGGTGCACCTGTTGGACTTAAAACTACTGATTCACCAAAACAAATTTCTTGATCAATAGCACTTACAATTGGAGTGGTTGAAATCACAATATTTAAAGTAGCAATGGAATCGCAGCCATGAATTGTACTTAAAGTATCTATATAAATTCCTGAGGATGTAATGGAATTACCATTGAATAAATAAGGCCCTCCATTGCATAAAGTATCCGTGGTGAGGGTTTGAAAAGTAGGGTCAATGGTTACGACAACTTGATCCGTTGTGGGACAATTTCCAGGGTTGGACGCTAAAGTAGTAGTAACCGTATAGGTTTGCGTGATGGAAGTACTTCCAGAGTTAGTGATATTTACCGTAGGAGCAGAAACTGTTGTGCTATTCAATCCAGTTGCGGGTGACCAAGAATAAATATTGGCAGGGTCATTAACCGTTCCAATGGAAACATTTTCTTGCGTACAGGTGCGCACATCAGGACCTGCATTGGAAATGGCTTGCTCTGTATAAATAATAACATTTTTGATAGAATGCTGATCGGTTGCACCACCAGTACTGGCTGTGAAACCCATGTAGCCTGGGAAATTGATCGGGAAATTAGCTGTTAAATAAAGCGTATTATTAATGGTAACCGTAACGATACCATTGTTATACTGAATTTTGACATGTTGATAATTACTATTTCTAATAAAGTTCAAACTGCCAGCAACATTATTGACCTTAACAATCCCTGCAATGCATTCGTTGTATCCAATACCACTAAAAATTTGTATTTCTGGATTGGCACCACAACCATTATCCCATGTATCCAAAATAACTTTTAAACCATTAGCAGTTCCTGGAATACCTACTCCACCACCATTTACAAATCCCACTGGTGGGACTGCCAAAAAACAAAAAGCCAAACCATCTGCAGCACTTCCGCCCCAAATTCGATAATCAAATTCGACGGACCATTTGGAACAGACACTTAAATTTAATGGCTGATTGTAAAAAATACCACCACTTTGATTTCCAACTGCATTCGTTAAAATTAACTCGTTTGAAAAGGCATCCACATCTCCTGGAGTATCCCCAACAAAAGCGTTACCGTTTAAATTCCAACCCGTTGTAATCATCGTTGGCGAACCTGTGAGTTGCCCGTAAACAAATGTCTGCGCTTTGAAATTTTGCAGCGAACTGATTAACAATAAGATGAGTAAAATATATCTATTCAATTTATACTTTTTTTTTAGATAACGAAATTAACAATTAATAGTTGGTTATTAATAAAAAAATAACTTTGAATGTTAAATACTTAGTGTATTTTTGACACTAATATAGATTAATTATTACATGCTACATGGCAAAAAAGATAAAACACACTGAAAAATTTGAACCTTTTAACCTCGTTGTATTCGGAGGTGACGGAGATTTAGCGCTTCGAAAAATATATCCAGCATTGTTCCATCGAGAAATGGATGGTCAATTTCTGACTGATTACAAGATCATTGCGATTACGCGTAAGGAGGGACATGAATCAAGTTTTTACGCTGATTTAACTAAATTCCTTTTGAGTTCTGCAGAAGAAGGGACTTTACCTTCAGACATTGAAAACTTCAGTAAAAAAATTCAATTAATATCTACCAAAGAAGCTTCTGTTGCAGGATATAAAAATTTAACGGAACGCATCAACGAGCATCCAGATTATCAAAATATTTTTTATTTCTCCACCCCTTCTGCTGCTTTTGGTGCTATTGCTCAAAGTTTAAAGGCGTCAGGACTTATTCATCCTAATAGCAAAGTTGTTTTAGAAAAACCTCTTGGTTATAGTTTGGAGTCTTCAAAAGCTATTAACAACGAAATAATGCAAGCCTTTGATGAACATCAAGTATATCGTATTGATCATTATTTAGGCAAAGAAACTGTACAAAATTTGATGGTACTTCGTTTCGCTAATAATTTATTCGAACGGGCTTGGGATTTTGAAAATATTGATAATATTCAAATTACAGTTTCGGAAAGTTTAGGGGTAGAAAAACGCGCAGATTATTACGACAACAGTGGTGCCTTATTGGATATGGTTCAAAATCACTTGTTGCAACTACTTTGTTTGGTAGCGATGGAACCTCCTCATATTTTAGGGGCTGATGAAGTTCGAAATGAGAAATTAAAAGTCCTTCGCGCCTTGCGTCCTTTTACAAAAGAAAGTGTCTTAACAGATACTGTGAAAGGTCAATATACCAGAGGGAATATCCAAGGAGAAGAAGTGAGTTCTTATTTAGAAGACATTGAAAAATATAATTCTAAAACAGAAACTTTTGTTGCTATCAAGACCTATGTGGACAATTGGAGATGGAAAAATGTTCCTTTCTATCTAAGAACAGGAAAGAGAATGAAAAAGCAATACTCTGAAATTGTAATTAATTTTAAAGAAGTAACGCATAATATTTTCCCTTCTAAAGAAAAATTAAACAACAACAAATTAATTATTCGACTTCAACCAGAGGAGCGCATTGAATTGGTTCAAATGACTAAAGTTCCTGGTCCGGGTGGATATCGATACAAACCCATTGCACTTAAGTTAGATTATTCTGATACTTTTAAAGAGCGTTTCCCTGAAGCGTATGAGCGCTTAATTGTCGATGTCATTCGAGGAAATCAAACGCTTTTCATGAGTCAAGACGAACTACAAGCTGCATGGAATTGGATTGAGTCCATTAACAACAATTGGAAAGCTGCCAATCAAGCCAATTTATTATATGCTGCAGGAACTTGGGGTCCGGGTGATGATGTATTGAATGAAGGAAGTAGTTGGATTACCAAAACTTGGAGGGAATAATGAAAACCTTTGATTCTAAAGCAAGCTTAATAGAAGCCTTAGGCAGCGAAATGGTGGACATTATCAATAAGGCTATTGACCAAAAAGGAGTAGCAAAGATCTTGCTCTCTGGAGGCAATACACCAAAAGATTTGTACCTCTGGCTTTCGAAACAAAATTTAGATTTTTCTAAAATAAAGGTTGGCTTAGTCGATGAGCGTTATGTTCCACTAGAAAGCCCCTACTCCAACGAAGCCCTTGTCGCTGCTACATTATATCATAATACTACTGCGACAGGATTGATTGGAATGGTAGCAAATAGCGAAAATCCTGAACAGAATTTAATCATAGTGGCTGCTCATTACAGTACTTTTGAAAATGCTGATCTTGTACTTTTAGGTATGGGAGATGATGGACACACCGCTTCTATTTTTCCAAATGATTCCGCTTCAAGGGCAGCACTTCTAGAAAAAAATGCAGGAATTTGTTATACCAAAGCTCCTTCAATTCCTGAAAATCGTATAACTTGCAACAAAGTATTATTAGACAGTGCCTTGCATACTTTTCTCATGTTAACAGGAAGTAGCAAACTGTTAAAATTTGAAGCAGCAAAAGAAGAGAAAACACCAATTTCCTTTTTTCAAGGAACAAGATTAAAGGTCTATTACACGCCAAATTAAAGAAATATGCATCCTACCATTAGTGCCGTAACAGCACGCATCATAGAAAGAAGTAAAGCAACACGCGCTCAATATTTAACAGATATGCAAGCGGCACATGAAGATGGTGTTACAAGACAAAGTCTACATTGTGGTAATCTCGCTCATGCTTTTGCTGCTTGTGGCCCAACAGATAAAGCTGCGCTTTCAGAAAATTACAAACCTAATTTAGGAATCATTACTGCCTACAACGATATGTTGTCGGCCCACAAACCCTTCGAAAACTATCCAACAGAATTGCGCGGATACGCTCAAAAACATGGGGCTGTAGCGCAAGTTGCGGGAGCTGTTCCGGCGATGTGTGACGGTGTTACACAAGGTCAACCTGGAATGGAATTATCCTTATTCAGTCGAGATGTTGTTGCTATGGCCACTGCCGTAGGACTTTCACACAATATGTTTGACGCTGTATTATGTTTGGGTATTTGCGATAAAATTGTTCCAGGTTTACTCATGGGAAGTTTGCGTTTTGGTCACTTACCCGCTGTTTTTGTTCCTGGTGGACCGATGACAAGTGGGATCAGTAACGATGAAAAAGCAAAGATTAGACAAGATTATGCTGAGGGAAAAATAGGTCGTGAAGAACTTCTTAAGGGAGAGTCAGATTCCTATCATTCTCCTGGGACATGTACCTTTTACGGCACTGCCAATTCCAATCAGATGCTGATGGAAATGATGGGATTACAACTACCAGGATCTAGTTTTGTCAATCCAGGAACCCAATTGAGGACCTTACTCAATGAAGAAGCCGTAAAAACCGCAAGAAACAATACCACTTTAGGATTAGAACGAAGTTTATCACAAATAATCAGTGAAGAAAGCATCGTTAATGGAATTATTGGATTATTGGCAACGGGAGGTTCAACCAACCACACCATACATTTAATTGCCATTGCAAAAGCAGCTGGAATTATAATCAATTGGGAAGACATGTCAGATCTTTCAGATGTCATTCCATTATTAACCAGAATGTATCCTAATGGAGCAGCGGATGTGAATCATTTTCATGCTTCAGGAGGAATGGGATTTGTAATCCATACTTTATTAGACAATGGACTTTTACATAACGATGTGTGTACCATATTGGGTAAAGGAATGGATCAATATACCCAAGAACCAAAAATTGAAAACAATCAATTGGTTTGGTGCAGCGGTGCCAAAGAAAGTTTAAACACTTCCATTATAAGACCCGTAAGTGAGCCCTTTTCAAAAGATGGAGGCATTAAGATCTTGCGTGGAAATCTTGGAAGATCCGTTATCAAAACCGCAGCAGTTGCAGAGGATGACTACATTATCGAAGCAGAAGCGGTGGTGTTTAATGAACAAGCAGATTTAATCAGTGCCTTTAAAAGTGGCGCACTAGACAAAGACTTAATAGCGGTGCTTCCTTTTCAGGGACCCAAGCAAAATGGGATGCCTGAATTGCACCAATTGACCCCTACTTT